>NZ_CP028924.1:1230126-1537657 GCF_003061515.1 Colwellia sp. Arc7-D | reverse complement strand
AAAGAGTTGCTCAGAAGTCGTTAAATAATTATCTATCTGTGCCCACTCTAACATCGGCACAGAGCTTAGATAAGTGTGATCATATGGATTAAAAACATCAAGCTTCTCAGCTATCTTACTTTTGTCTAAATCTACCATAATATCCTCTTTAATAGGTTAAAGTTCGTTTGAAAATAAGCAATATTAAAATAACACTTTTAAATCAAACAAACTTTCGCTGCCAACTCATCAATTAATACTTTTTTATTTTCAGAATAATCAACGGGCAATTCAACAAGATGAACCCCTCCCGCTGAAAATGCTTTTTCATAAGTTGCAATAATATCTTCAGCAGACGTAACTCTATGCCCTGTCGCGCCATAACTTTCTGCGTATTTAACAAAATCAGGATTGTTAAACTCTAAGCCCCAATCATCAAAACCAACACTGGCTTGCTTCCAACGGATCATCCCATAAGAGTTGTCGTTTAACACCGTTATCACTAGGTTCAAACCTAAACGAATTGCTGTTTCTATCTCTTGTGAGTTCATCATAAAACCGCCATCACCACATATTGCCATTACGCGTCGATCAGGATGTAACATCGCAACCATCATAGCCGATGGCAGGCCTGCTCCCATGGTAGCAAGCGCATTATCAAGTAATACTGTATTGGGTTGATAAGCTTTATAGTTTCGTGCAAACCAAAGTTTATACATGCCGTTATCAAGGGCTATAATGTCTTTTTCGCCCATAACCTTTCGAATATCTGCAACGAAGCGTTGTGGAATAATAGGAAAGCGAGCGTCATCAGCACTTTCTTCAATATGTTCATCAATCGCGAGTTTTATTTTATCAAAGTAGCTTCTATCGAACTTAACCTCTCCCGCTAATTTATCTTTTAATGCGTTCACTGAAGTCACTAAATCGCCAACAATTTCTGATTGTGGAAAATAAACTTGGTCAACTTGCGCTGATTTATAATTGACATGAATAACTTTCTTACCTCCTGACTCCATAAAAAAAGGCGGTTTTTCAATAACATCATGACCAATATTAATAATGACATCGGCACGTTCAATAGCACAATGTAGGTAGTCACCCGATGATAAAGCTGCAGTACCTAAAAATAGACTTGAGCGCTCATCAACAACGCCTTTACCCATTTGCGTAACAAAAAACGGAATACGGGTAGCATCAATAAAATCAGACAGTGCCGTTCGAACGTTTTTACGGTTTGCGCCAGCGCCAATCAAGATTAACGGCATTTTAGCTGTTTTTATCAGTGCCACCGCTTCGTCAATAGCAACATCGTTAGGACTAGCATAATGGCGCTTATGAGGCATTATGATGTCTGCATTACAGTCTTCTTCTGCAATGTCTTCAGGTAGCTCTAAAAGCACGGCGCCGGGACGTTCTTCTTCACTAAGGCGAAAAGCTTCACGCACTAATGAAGGAATAGTATTACCGTGAACAATTTGTTTAGACATTTTGCAGATAGGATCAAACAAGCCAACCACATCAATAATTTGAAACTGTCCTTGCTTCGAGGTTTTAATTGGTTTTTGGCCCGTGATCATAATTAAGGGCATGCCACCTAAATGAGCATAAGCTGCAGGTGTTGCTAAGTTAGTTGCTCCTGGCCCAAGTGTTGCCATACAAACACCGGCTTTACCGGTAAGGCGCCCATAAGTTGCAGCCATAAACCCAGCACCTTGCTCATGGCGAGTTAAAACGAGCTTAATTGATGACTTACGTAAAGACTCCACCATATCCAGATTTTCTTCTCCTGGTACAGCAAAAATATGATCTACACCTTCCGCTTCTAATGCTTGTACAAATAAATCAGATGCTTTTACCTTGTTTTTCTCAGTCATAATTTGTCCTTTATCAGTCCTGCAAAAATGTTTTTAAGATAATATCTACTCAGCTACCCTAACATTGAATCACCTTAAAACAACTTGTTACACGCTTAATAGCGGCATAACATTGTCAACTATATTTAACGATTGAAAGTGTGTTTTAGATCAATTAACGTTGTTAACTAAATAAATTAGACAGCTCACTCACGTTTGAGGAAGTAAAAGTAACCCTACTGAGCATTGCGATAGCAACAATGATAATTACCGAAGAATGATCAACTAACAATTCCCCTAAATTTCGCTTAGGCTATATTTCATCATTGGTTAAAAAAGGTGGATAAGAGTGAAAGTAATCTGTGATATTTAATGGTAAAAAATTTGCTTTTATGGCCGCTTAAGTTCTACATTTTTAGTTGTAAAACTGAAGTAATCTCCGCCCATTTTACCCACTGAATCAATTGATTTTTGATTTATACTGCCATCGTTATACAGGTCATCTCGAACATAAACATACTTTACATCGAGAAGGATTACCGTACCGCCTGTGGGTAAATCACTTACCGGAATAACTTCTCTTAAAGTACACTCGTATCGAATTGGCGCATCTTTAACTGAGCTAGGCTGTACTTTATAACTTGCACAACTTTCAACGTCAGCGAAATCGAATTCACTCTCATCAATTTTCAGACTTGCACTGGTCAGATTCATTTTTTCTAATAAAGCGGAATTAACGATATTGACAACACATTCACCCGTTTCAATTAAATTTTGCAAGGTGTCTTTATCAATGCCACTTCGTTGTGTTACTTGGGTATAAAGCAGCACAGGAGGATTACAGCTTGCGACTGTAAAAAATGAATAAGGCGCTAAATTATCAATATTATCGCGTGAACGGGTACTGATCCAAGCGATTGGTCTGGGAGTTATACCACCATTTAAGAGACGATACTTTTCTTGGTTTTCTAATTTAGCAACATCAAAAATCATTTATTTTCCATTTAATTTTACTTACATTTGACTGTAAATATACTAGGTATGCAATGCCGTTGAAGTTCAGTTCACCGACTAAACATATAGTAAGCCAAATAAGTTAATTCAATCATACTTCATATATTCAGGCTAATCGCGTTGGTACAAAGACTCAATCGTGCTTGATTCTATAGAGTGTAGATTTATCATGTAACCTGCTAATGCACCAGAGGCGTTTTCTGGCAATTCGATTTTTTCGACAGCCAGTGCATGAATTGTAAAACGATAATGATGCAAACCATCGCCTTTAGGTGGGCAAGCGCCACTAAAAGCTGGAATACTGAAATCATTTTCTATTTGAGTACTCCCGATTGGTGTACTAGTATTTTTTTTACTACCTGCGCCGGTTGGCATTTCCATTACTGTCATTGGTATGTTTATTATCTGCCAATGCCACCAACCACTGCCTGAAGATGTATCGGGGTCATAAGCTGTAATAGCAAAACTTTTGGTGCCTTTAGGTGCGTCAGACCATTTAAGGTGTGGTGACAAGTCTCCTCCTGAACAATTATAGCCATTGAATTCATGTATTTTAGACATAAATTCACCTTGTATAATATCCTGACTTGTTAATGTTAGCGGTGCTGAAAAAACCGATACAGATACGCTGAGTGATAAAACTAAAAGTAGTTTAAGTTTAATAAGCATAATGACCCTTATTTATTTTTATATTATTTGATCAAAAGCGCGATTAAAAGGCGCTCTTCGGTCTGATACATTCCTGTGTCCGCAACATACCGTAATTTCTGTACATAAAAAATCCGATGATTTTAACCATCGGATTTTTATCTCATCAGTCAACAAAGCCAAGATTAATACCTTATCTTCATGAGTAAATGACTTAACTTTTTTGTCTCATTTTAGTGATTACTCACCAAATTTATGCACAACGCTGATTTTAAATGTACGACCTAAAGGGTTATGTGTAAATGGGTCATAGTTTAAATCTAAACGAGCAAAAGGAGGCTCTTCATCCGTTAAATTACTTACCGTTAAGTTAACCTTGGTTAGATCATCATTAAAGATATAGTTATAACTTAAATCAAGCTGTACTTGGCTATTAATGACTTGACCTCTAGTGTTAGTGGTAAATAACGAATCTCGTTCATCTTTATAATCACTTACATAATAAGCAGATAAACTAATATTATGATTCTCGAAATCGAAGCTATTGATCATGGTAGCTTTATACTTAGGTATTGGACGATTAGAGTTAGTATTATTTAGGAAACCAGCTGCGTCAAAAGCTTCTGATAAATCATCACCAGCCACTTTATATTCCGCGGTATACGTTCCATTCATGTCCAAGGTCCAATAATCGGTAACATTTAAGCGTAATTGAACGTCAATACCACTTGTTTTAACATCAGCGCCATTGATAATTTTAGTTTCAATACGTTCAACTGTGTTTGCGTTACCAGGCTCTGTCCATTGCACTTGATCAACATAAGGTTGTTTACCGGCAACTGCAGCAGCTAATACTGCATTATAGTTTTCAACAATGATTGGATCACTTAGGTCAAAGGACCAAAAATCAACGGTTGCGAATAAGCGATCATCCCAAAACTCACCAATAACACCAAAGTTTAGTGCAACAGCAGATTCAGGTGCTAAGGCACCATTTCCTTGAGTATCAACAGCTTTAAAGGCGGCAGGAGCTCCAACATAAGAAAGCGTTGTATTACTACCTTCTAGTTGATTAAGTGTTGGTCCTCTAAAGGTTGTACTGGCAGAACCTCGTAATGAAAAGTTATCATTAATGGTGTATTGCGCTGATACTTTTGGATCTAAGGTATCACCAACATCTCCGCCATAATCCTCATAACGTAAGGCTATTTGCATTTTTAAATCATCTGATACTGGTAACGCTAATTCACTAAATAAAGCATAAATACTTTGCGATGAATCTTGATTTAACTCACCACTACGAAAATGAAAAACCCCCGTTGGGTTTGCACAATCTGTTTCACCCATTACTGGACATGGATTTATAGCTAAATTTCCTAGGTCATTAACTTCATTTGAAAAAGATTCATAACGATATTGAGTACCAACAGCAAACTCAACAACACCACCGTCCAATTCAATATCTAAATCACCTGAAAGTAAGCCATCAAGCACTAATAATTCAGTGGCTTTTTGCGAAGTTCTTGTTCCTGAAACATAATCTAACACCTCTTGAGTGTTAGCTAGTTCAGCTTGATAGTTTGGGTTAGTCGCACCATTAGAAGCCGATGTTTCAATGCCGTTAGAAAACGGATTAAAGAATAAACAGCCATTTGCACCGGGTACACCCGCATCCATATCACAATTATCGCCACCATAACCTAACAAAGCATTCTTTAATGGTACGATTAAGGTATCGGGGTTACTGCGATAATCAAGTTTTGAATTTGAATAAGCAAAACCTGTTTCCCAGTTATAGCCATTATCAAATTTACCTTCTAGGTCTGCTGCAATACGATAAGTTTTATAGTCTAAACCACCTTCACTTGACGGCCCAGTAACACCTACGGTGCGACCAATATAAGCGACGCGATTTAACGAAGGGTGAGGAGCACTAGCAAATTCAGGATTGCTCGCCACTAAAGCTTGCCATGCTGGATGATAGGTCGGTACATAACGATCTGAAAAATCGACCAACTTTTGTGGAGGATAAGACGGCGAGCCATAAGTGGTGGGAACCTCAGTTTCTGAATACAACACTTCAACATGTAATCTAATATCATTGTTAAAGTCATGGTTTAATTCACTAAAAACTTTTAAGTGTGTATCACCATCATTTAATGCTGAGAATGGCGTATATTGAAATCTACATAAACCCGCTTTTGTTCCGCCTAATACTTCACAACCTGGATCTAATAAATATTTAGGTTGTGAATCATCACCAAGCCAAGCAGCATTAAATATCGACGGCGGATTACCTATTGATGACCAACCACCTTGCGGGTTAGCAGCATAATCTTGTACCGCCCAATCTTTATCTGCAGTGCTTATAGTGTTGGTTTTATCATAGCTCACAGAAGTTACCCAATGGGTATCATCATTGCCTAAGCCAAAGATTAAACCTAAGCCGTAATCGCCATCACTATCTTGTAAATTTTTATAGTCCGCTTTTACTTCTAAGCCTTCAAAATCGCCTCGGGTTGTAAAGTTCACTACACCTGCTATTGCATCAGAACCATATATAGCTGCTGCACCTTCTTTTAACATGTCAACGCGCTTAACGGCCATTGAAGGAATATCTTGGGTGTTAACATAAAGCATTTGTTGGTCAACAATAGAGTAAGGGTTAAAGGTGTGTCTTTTACCATTAATGAGTACTAATGTACGCCCTGCCCCGAGTCCTCTTAAATTAATGTTCGAAGTACCTTCGGTGCCATTAGAGCCGTATTGATTAGAATTACCTTGAATACCAGAGCTAATTGACAATTTTTGTGTCATTTCAACGATAGATGGAGAGCCTATTTTTTCTAAATCGGCTCTACTAATTGTTTGTACAGGTGCTGAGGTTTCAAGTGCTGAACCTTTTAAATGAGATCCAATAATTTGGATTTTCTCAATATCTTTTGCATCTGCTTCTTTTACTTCTTCGGCATATATGGCAGTGCTGCCCATTAACCCAAGCACAGCACTGATGGCGATTGTTATAGCATTTTGCTTTAATCTGGTATTTTTCATCTGCTTCCCCGTTATTCACTTTGTTTTATTATGGTTTTAATATTTTCAATTAATGGCTATTAGATAACTGCCAATAGTCATTAATTATTCTGTTAACTGCGATGATTCTCCGCCAGCGTCTTGGTTGTAAAGTAATAATAAATTCGCACATAAAATATTTATAAAGATTCATAAAAACTGCACTTACAGTCTTCTATCTAGAGCATATTCTGCGTTAAACAATCATTTATTAATCCAACCGCGATAAGGTTAATTCCTGCGTCGTTCAAATTAAAAACAGTTTAATAAACCCGCACACTAATAAACAATTCGAACCGATACTAGTTCTGCCTAGCGGAATATGCAAGTACTTTATTTAACCATAAGTTCCACTTAATTTAAATTTAACCTAATATTAACATTAACGCTGACAACATTTATTTAGAGCAAAAATTCTATATTTATTGTTTATTAAGTGTATACAGAGGTATTAGTTATAATTACAGCTTGATATTATATTAATCATGTGTTCCACTGTGCGGAATATAAAATTTCTAAGGGATTGTAAATGATTCGAGATAAAGAAATGTTGGATCAATTTCTCAACAGTATTTCAAAGTTCGTTAGAGAACGTTTAGTTCCTGCGGAAAATGAAGTAGCAGAAAATGACGCTATTCCAGAAGATATTGTGCAAGAAATGAAAGCCATGGGCTTGTTTGGTATGACCATTCCTGAAGAGTATGATGGCTTAGGCCTGACTATGGAGGAAGAAGCGCTTGTCGCCATTGAGTTAGGTAGAACATCACCGGCTTTTCGCTCACTCATTGGGACTAACAATGGAATTGGCTCTGCAGCTATTGTATTCGACGGAACAGACGAACAAAAGCAAACCTACTTACCTAAATATGCCACAGGTGAGCTAATTGGATCTTTCTGTTTAACAGAGCCAGACGTTGGCTCTGACGCCTCAGCAGTAAAAACTACGGCAATAAAACAGGGTGATGAGTATATTATTAATGGTACTAAGCGTTTTATTACTAATGCACCAAGAGCTGGCACTTTTACCGTAATGGCTCGAACAGATTTATCGATTAAAGGCGCTAAAGGTATATCTGCCTTTATTGTAGATGCCTCTACGCCAGGCATTACATTGGGTGCTAAAGATAAAAAGATGGGTCAGCAAGGATCACATACCTGTGACGTTATTTTTGAAAATTGTCATGTCCCGGCCAAAAATATTATTGGAGGGGTAGAAGGAAAAGGCTTTATAACGTCAATGAAAGTATTAGATAGAGGCAGATTACATATTTCAGCCTTAAGTGTCGGCATTGCTGAACGTTTAATTGACGATGCATTAAGGTATGCAATAGACAGAAAGCAATTTGGAAAACCCATTGCCGAGCACCAAATGATTCAAGTCATGTTAGCAGACAGTAAAGCTGAAGCTTACGCCGCAAAATGCATGGTACTTGATGCTGCAAGACAAAAAGATTTAGGCAAAAAGATAAGTACTGAAGCATCTTGTTGTAAATTGTTTGCCACAGAAATGGTTGGCCGAGTCGCTGACAAAGCTGTTCAAATTCATGGTGGTGCAGGTTATATTTCAGAATACGCAGTAGAAAGACTTTATCGTGACGTTAGGTTATTCAGGTTATACGAAGGTACGACACAAATTCAACAAATGATTATTGCCAAAAATATGATCAGAGATATTCAATAAATTAAGACCAACGAAGGATTTGCACAATGAATTTAAATTTTACCGCCCAAGAAAAAAACTTTCAACAAGAAGTGCAGCAATTTTTGCAAGATAAATTGCCAAAAAACATCGCTCAAAAAACCAAAAATTCGATACATTTATCAAAAGATGAATGTATCGAGTGGCAAAAAATACTGCACAAACAAGGTTGGTCAGCACTTAATTGGCCAGTTGAGCACGGTGGAACCGGTTGGACACAAACGCAAAAATATATTTTTGCCAATGAATGCGCTAAAGCCGGTGGCCCAGATGTGATCCCTTTTGGATTGAAAATGGTTGCACCTGTCATTTATACCTTTGGTAATGAAGAACAAAAACAACGTTTTCTACCTGATATATTAGCCAGTAATGTTTGGTGGTGTCAGGGTTATTCAGAACCTGGTGCAGGCTCTGATCTTGCGTCGGTTAGAACAACAGCGGTAAAAGAAGGCGATGAATATGTTGTTAACGGCACCAAAACATGGACAACACTCGGGCAACATGCTGATTGGATATTCTGCTTAGTTAGAACAGGAGAGCCTAGCGCGAAAAATCAAGAAGCGATCAGTTTCCTGTTAATCAACATGAACGACCCTAAAATTACTGTATCACCCATTATTACTATTGATGGTAGACATGAAGTTAATGAAGTTCACTTTGATAATGCGCGAGTACCTACTGAAAATCTTATCGGCGTGGAAGGCAAAGGTTGGACATACGCTAAAGTCCTATTAACACATGAGCGAACAGGTATTGCTCGGGTTGCTATTTCCAAAGATCGCCTAGTGCAATTAAAAACCTTGGCTCAAACATCTCCGGATGGAGATAACAAACTGATTGATGACGCTATTTTTGCGCAAAAAGTCGCACAAGTAGAATTAGACTTATTAGCCCTAGAGTATACTGAGTTACGCACCCTTTCAGCCATTAGTACAGGTCAAGCACCGGGACCAGAATCATCAATATTAAAAATTGTTGGCACCCAAGTTATTCAAGCGATAGACGAGTTGTATGTTGAAGCCGCTGGGTACTACTCAATGCCATATGTTCCTGAGCAATTCAATGATGACTTTGACGGGCAAAGCATTGGTCCTGATATGGCAACGAATAGTTCATTACGTTACTTTAATAACCGAAAAGCATCCATTTACGGTGGCAGTAACGAAATTCAAACTAACATCATCAGCAAAGCCGTTTTAGGCCTTTAAATTAGTATTAGGAGTTTACAATGGACTTTTCGTTAAATAGCGAACAACAAATGATTCAAGATAGTGTATCGAAGTTTATTCTCAACGATTACGATTTTGAAACACGTAGAAAAATACTCGAAACTAACACAGGTTTTAGTCAAGAAAATTGGCGCTTATTTGCTGAACTTGGCTGGTTAATGCTGCCATTTACCGAAGAAGACGGTGGTTTAGGTGGTTCTATGGTCGACCTTATGCTGGTCATGGAAGAGTTTGGTAAAGGCATGGTCGTTGAACCATTTTTAGCAACTGCCGTTATGTCAGGTGGCTTAATTGCCTTGGCGGGTAATCCTGCACAAAAAGACGATTACCTACCAAGAATCATGGCAGGTGAACTACAAATGGCTTTTGCCTATGCTGAACCACAAAGCCGTTATCATTTAAATAATGTAAAATGTAGCGCTAGTGAAAACAATGGTGAATTTGTTATTACAGGTCATAAGTCTGTCGTGTTAAACGGTAATCATGCTGATACTTTAATCGTTGCCGCGCGAACTTCAGGGGCAACAAATGACAACAATGGCATCAGTTTATTTCTTGTTGATGCTAATCACCCAAGCGTTAAACGTGAAGGTTATGCCAATGTTGACGGACACCAAGCCGCTGACATTTGGTTTGATAATACCCCGACCCTTGGATTGTTAGGTGAGCAAGACAATGCCTTGCCAGCCATTAATAATATTATCGACAAAGCCACACTCGCTGTTTGCGCCGAAGCTGTTGGTGCCATGCAAATAGCCAATGAACGCACAGTAGAGTATGCAAAAACACGTAAACAGTTTGGTCGTACTATTGGTACTTTCCAAGCACTGCAACATCGACTAGTAAATATGTTTATCGAGCACCAACAAGCTAAGTCGATGCTGTTAATGGCTGTATTAAAAATGGACAGTAATAATGGTCAAGATGCCAAAGCATTATCGGCAGCGAAAAGTCGAATTGGTAAAGCAGCAAACTTAGTGGGCCGTGAAGCGGTACAACTGCATGGTGCTATAGGCATGACTGATGAGCTTGATGTAGGTCATATATTTAAACGATTAACTACCATACAATTTTTGTTTGGTAGTACTGATATTCATACCAAACGTTTTGCATCTTTATAACCCATTAATTAGTCATACCTCATAAAAAATGCCTTGAATTGATTCTGTACAATTCAAGGCATTTTTATTATCAATGTAGAAATAATCAAAACATTAGTTTATATCCGTAATTTCACTTCCTAATGCAACAAAAATACTGATTAAATAAAAGTTAGTAGACTAAATTAGTTAACTAATTTAGTTACTTAAAATAAGCTCAACAAACTTGATATTAAAACTAAATAACAGATGTAAGAATATTCTACTCTTTAAATCAAAGCATGCTTTGTTTAACTAAAAGCACTGCTGTTTCGTGCTGCGCATGAACAAAAGAGCTTATTTTTATATCGGCTAGTGCCGCTTTTTCCTCTAAGGTACTCACTTTAACAATTAGATTTGCTTCAGGATAATAATCCAACACAGCTTCACAAATAACTTGTTTATTCGCTACAGAGTTAACCGTAACAATAATACTCTTAGTTTGTTCTACTCGTAACGCTTCCAATACTGGCGCTTTGTCTAAATGGCCAAAATATGCGTTATAGCCACGCTTTCTTGCCAGCAATACATGCTGTAAGTTATCAGAAATAATTAAGAAACTTACGTCTTTATTGCTGAGTTCTTTTGCAACAATTCTACCCAAAATAGCAAAACCACACACAATGGTATGATTAGAGGCTTGAACAGGTGTTATTTTGTCGGATTCAAAAAACTCAACAACAAATATAGCGGCAATTTTATAGATATTACTGACCATAAAGGGCGTTAATATCATTGATAACACAGTGATCAATATTAAAAAGCTGCCAATACTTTCCGACAACAGGTTGTGATTCATTGCCATAGCAAAAATAGCAAACGAAAACTCCCCTACTTGGCATAACGCTACCGCAGATTTTATCGACTCACTTTTATTAGATTTCATTCTGATCAATAGATAAATAATCAATGCCTTTATCAACATAACCAGCGCTAAAACCCCCAACACCCAATGCAGATTACTGACAAAATATAAAACATCAATTTTGGTGCCGATAGCAAAGAAAAACGCCCCTAATAATAAATCTTTATACGACGCTATATCTGACTCAACTTTTATATGAAATTTAGTTTCGGCGATGATCATACCAGCGATAAAGGCGCCTAAAGAATAGGTAAAACCCATTTCATGTGCTAGTAATGACGCGCCCAAAACGATAGTAAACACTGAACTTAAAAAGAGCTCTTCCATACGGGCACTGGCCGAAAAGTGTAATAGCCAAGCAATTAATTTTTTGCCGATAGTAAACATAAAAAGAATAATAACGCCGGCATACAAAAAAGTTTTTAATAATATGTCTGACATCGATAATTCATTATTCGATAAAAAACCCATCAGTAATAAAATAGGGATCACCGCTAGGTCTTGAAATACCAATATAGCGACTGATTTTTTGCCATAAGGCGTAACAATATCTTTTGATTTTTTCAGATAGGGTAAAACGATAGCCGTTGAAGACAAACTAAATGCAAGGGCAATAACTAAAGACGTAATGGGTTCGACATTAAAGATATAAAAGGCCATCGCAAAGATAACCAAGGAACTGAAAGCCACCTGCACAAAACCATTAAAAAATATCAGCTCTTTCATTTTACCTAGTTTAGAAAAAGACATTTCTAAACCTATAGTAAACATAAGAAAAACAATGCCGAACTCGCCAATAAGCTCGAGTGAGTGAGGTGTAGTACTGCCATTAAAGTCGAAAAAGTTACTGACGATGGTGCCAGTAATGATATAGCCAATAATATGCGAAATTGAAAATTTGGTTAATACAATATTTATGACACTAGCAAGCGCTAACGATATAGCAATAATAACAAGTACGGAGTCCATTTGTTCCCTTAAAACTAACCTGATATTTACATCAGCAATTAAAATATACTTGTTTAATTACATGCACATTACAGACCATTAAAATAGTAAAAGTATATTAACATAAAACAAATATATTCATTAAAGTTCAATAACTTAAAATATAATAAAAAATAAAAATGCGGTTAAAAATCACCTTAGCGCCTGATATTGATGCGCCCGCACTAAATCGGTGCATTCAAATGTCTATTTTAGTCATCAATACTGCTCTTATTTATCTATGACTTAAGCGATTCAAGTTTTTAAATAAAATGCCTACAGCAACCATTACTCGTTGCTATGAAGAGTATGTGACGCTAAACATTTTGCGTTAACTTAACTTAAAAATACTCAATTAATTACCTACCTATATTCTTTGGCGCAATTTGTGCAACTTGCCTTTATAACATTGATATACCTCACCGTTTTATAAAAATAATGATAAATAATAATGACAGCTAACGTGCTAACAAAAAACTTAACGACTGTGAAAACAAATAAAAGTGCTTGGCTAGCTAACCTGTTATTAGAGTTTAGTGACACTTCAAACGGCACACAGCTTACCCGCACTGAGCGCAATGGCCCGTTAAGTGTGCAAAAAGCTTTTTATCCTGAAGGGCGTGAATGCGCACATATTTATTTATTGCATCCACCAGCGGGTATTGTGTCGGGTGATGAACTACGAATAAATATTAAGGTAAATCAGCAGGCGCATAGTTTAGTGACTACGCCTGGTGCTAATCGCTTTTACCGTGCTCGTGAAGACCTTTCTATTGGTGACTCTAAACAAGCACAGCACTGCGAGTTATTTTTAGCAGAGCATGCAAAGTGTGAGAATTTTCCACTGGAAACCATTGTTTATGAAGGCGCTGATGGGGTTAATACTGTCGATGTGCATTTAAAAAGCAGCAGTGTTTATTTAGGTTGGGATATTACCTGCTTAGGATTACCACGGTCTGAGCAATTTTTTAAAGATGGTCGATACACCCAGTTAAACCGCGTTTATTGTGACGATACGTTACTTTACCACGATAGAATTTCCATTAAACCTGAGAATAAAATACAGCAACATATAGCCGGATTAAATAACAAAAGTGTGTTTGCCACTTTTATAGCTTATGCGGCAAAAGGTTTAATTAACGATACAGAAAATAAAGCACTTATCGCTAAATTACGTGATGTAGTTATTGAGGATAAAGCAGAACAAAAAATAAGTATTAGCCAAATACGGCAGTTATTAGTCATACGTTATTTAGGTCAACATGGTGAAGAATGTAAAACACTTTTCATTAAATTATGGCAATTAATGAGGCCCTTATATCTTAATAAGCCAGCCAATATCCCACGTATTTGGCATACCTAATTAAGCAGCAAGCACCTAATATATTGATGGTTTTGAAAGCAGATAAAATCGTAAAAATAAAAAATAGAGAAACCTATGGATTTATTACCAAGAGAGAAAGACAAACTACTGATATTCACCGCAGCCTTGCTAGCAGAGCGACGACTCAACCGAGGGTTAAAGTTAAATTACCCTGAAGCAATGGCTTATATTTCAATGGAAATAATTGAAGGTGCGCGTGATGGTAAAACCGTTGCACAGATGATGGATTATGGTCGAACGCTATTAACACGCGAACAAGTAATGGATGGTGTTTCAGAATTAATTCCAGACGTTCAAGTAGAGGCCACATTTCCCGACGGTACTAAACTTGTCACCGTTCACAACCCCATTATTTAGTCCTAACTCGGATACAAGAGAATTACATATGATCCCAGGTGAAATAAAAACTGCCCCAGGTAACCGTGAGCTCAACGTAGGTTGTAAGCAACTAAAAGTTATCGTGGCTAATTCAGGCGACCGACCGATTCAAGTTGGCTCGCATTATCATTTTTATGAAGTTAACCCCGCGCTACATTTTGATCGGGCAGCGGTAAAAGGTTTTCGTTTAGATATCACCTCTGGCACTGCAGTACGTTTTGAACCCGGACAAGAGCGCGAAGTAACATTGATTGCTTTTCGTGGACAGCGCCGCGTATTTGGTTTTCGTGCTGAAATTCAAGGAGATTTATAAACATGGCTAGCATTGATAAAAACGCTTACGCTCATATGTTCGGACCAACAGTTGGCGATCGTGTTCGTTTAGCCGATACCGACTTATGGTTGGAAGTTGAAAAAGATTTTACCGAATACGGTGAAGAAGTTAAGTTTGGTGGCGGAAAAGTTATTCGTGACGGCATGGGTCAAAGCCAGGCCTCGTGTTTTGAAACGGTAGACTTAGTGATCACCAATGCGTTAATTATTGATCACTGGGGCATTGTTAAAGCCGATGTGGGCATTAAAAATGGTCGTATCGCCATCATTGGCAAAGCCGGTAACCCTGATATTCAAGACAATATCGATATTGAAGTAGGAGCCGGCACTGAAGTTATTGCTGGCGAAGGACAAATTCTAACCGCGGGCGGAATTGACGCGCACATTCACTTTATTTGTCCGCAACAAATAGAAGAAGCATTAATGTCAGGTGTCACCACCATGATCGGTGGCGGAACTGGCCCAGCTACAGGCACTAAGGCGACCACCTGTACGCCGGGTCCGTGGAATATTTATAAAATGCTGCAAGCCACTAATGACTTTCCAATGAATTTTGGTTTTTTAGGTAAAGGGAATACTAGTTTACCTCTTGCACTAGAAGAACAAATTGAAGCCGGTGTTTGTGGCTTAAAACTTCATGAAGATTGGGGAACAACACCAGCGTCTATTGATAACTGCTTATCGGTTGCTGAACGTTACGACGTACAAATTGCTATTCACACCGATACCCTAAACGAATCGGGCTTTGTCGAAGATACTTTAGGTGCGTTTAAAGGTCGTACTATTCACACTTATCATACGGAAGGTGCTGGCGGCGGACATTCGCCTGATATTATTAAAGCCTGTGGTGAAGCCAATGTGTTGCCTTCTTCAACCAACCCCACTCGCCCCTACACCATTAATACCATTGACGAACATCTCGATATGTTGATGGTTTGTCACCATTTAGATCCTTCTATCCCAGAAGATATTGCCTTTGCTGATTCACGCATTCGTAAAGAGAGTATTGCGGCAGAAGATATAATGCACGATTTAGGTGCCATCAGTATGATCGCCTCTGACTCGCAAGCGATGGGACGGGTCGGAGAAATGATCACCCGCACTTGGCAAACCGCCCATAAAATGAAACAACAACGTGGGCCATTAGCACCTGATACCGAACGAAACGATAACTTTCGCATAAAGCGCTATATCGCAAAATACACTATAAACCCTGCAATTAGCCACGGCATTAGCCATGAAGTAGGCTCTATAGAAGTCGGTAAATTGGCTGACTTGGTATTATGGAAACCAGCATTTTTTGGTATAAAACCGGCACTAATTTTAAAGTCGGGCTTTATTGCTGCCGCGCCAATGGGCGATGCTAATGCCTCTATTCCTACGCCACAACCTGTTTATTATCGCCCCATGTTTGGTGCCTATGGTAGTGCTCCTGCAAAAACCTCGATGACATTTATGTCACAGGCTTCAATTGATGCCGATGTACCGGCAAGAATAGGTATGACACGTATGGTTGGCGTTTGTAAAAACACCCGAAACATTGGTAAGGACGATATGATCCATAACAGCTGGCAACCCAAAATAGACGTTGATGCCCAAACCTATGAAGTAAGAGCTAATGGCGAACTGTTAACCTGCGAGCCAGCTACTACCCTGCCGTTATCTCAACTTTACTGTTTATTTTAGGAAACTACATGTTAAAAGCTTATGAACGTTTAGATCATACCCATGGTGAAATAGTTGACTCAATCACCTTAGACCAAGACACCCGTAAAAAAGCCCGTATCAAAGGTACAACAGATGGCGGAGCAGACATTGGTATTTTTATGGAACGTGGTCATCCGTTATTAGTCGGCGAAATATTAAAAACAGAATGCGGTTTATTCGTAGAAATTAAAGGCGAAACAGAGCCTGTATCTACTGCAATTGCAACTGACTGGCTGACGTTTTGTAAAGTTTGCTACCACTTAGGGAATCGACATACCTCATTGCAAATTGGAGAGCTTTGGTTGCGCTTTAAACCCGATCACGTTTTAGAAGCCTTAGCCGAAAAATATGGCTTAACCATTGATAAAGCACCCGCTATTTTCGAGCCAGAAAGTGGTGCTTATGGTGGCAAAGGTGGTCATTCTCATGCACATTCTGACAATATCAGTAATGAGAAACATAGCCATGCACATGCCCATGCCCACTAATACAATTAATATTGAACAAAGCAATCAACAGAATATTCAACAGAATATTCAACAGAATATTCAACATAATATTCAACATAATTATCCGATGCAATTAAATCGGCTACTTCAACTGTGTAGCGCCAATTTACCGGTTGGTGGCTTTTCATTCTCACAAGGCTTGGAATACGCGGTAGAAATGGGTTGGTTAACATCACCAGAAACAACCGCAAGTTGGATCGAAATTAATTTAGAAGAATCAATAGCAAAAACTGACTTAGCTATTTTAAAAAGACTATTCAGTGCCCTACATAACAATGACTTAAACGCGTTTGCATACTGGAATACACACTTAATTGCTTGTCGTGAAAGCCATGAACTATTACTCGCTGATTTAGCCATGGGTAAAGCTTTAATAAGGCTGATAAAGCAACTTAACAATATTAACGTTAGTGGCTACCAAGCGATTATCCAGCTAACAGAGATCAGTTTTGTTAGCGCCTTTGCATTGTGTGCTTATGTATTTAAGTTAGACCTAATTTCAGCGCAAAGCGGCTATTGTTGGACCTACATAGATAACCAAGTAGCAGCGGCAACAAAGTTAGTACCGCTTGGGCAAACGCAAGCACAAAACTTATTATTTGAATTAACTGAAAATACACAAGCAATTATCGAAAAATCGAACACTATTGACGATGAAGATATCGGCACCAGTTTACCGCATTTAGCCATGGCAAGTGCTTGGCATGAAACGCAATATTCACGACTTTTTCGTTCGTAAAAACCCAAATTATAAACTTTTAAGAGAAACAAAAATGAAGAAACAAGTTTTACGCATTGGCGTTGGCGGCCCTGTTGGTTCAGGAAAAACAGCTCTACTACGCGAATTATGCTTAGCACTACGTGACAAATATAATATGGCAGTAGTCACCAACGATATATACACACGAGAAGATGCAGAGTTTTTAACCAAAAATGGTGCACTCGCCGCCGATAGAATTATGGGTGTGGAAACAGGTGGATGTCCGCATACTGCTATTCGTGAAGATGCATCAATGAACCTAGCTGCTATCGACGAACTGCAAGCTATGCATCCCAATTTAGATTTTGTTTTAGTCGAAAGTGGTGGTGACAACTTAAGTGCTACTTTTAGCCCCGAACTTTCTGATTTAACTATTTACGTTATTGATGTTTCAGCAGGCGATAAAATCCCGCGTAAAGGTGGCCCAGGTATTACAAAGTCAGACTTATTAATCATTAATAAAATAGATGTCGCTGATTTAGTTGGCGCCTCACTTGAGGTAATGGACCGAGATACCAAAAAAATGCGTGGTGATAAGAAATTCATTTTCTCTAATATGAAAACACAACAAGGTCTAGCTGAGATAATTGCCTTTATTGAAAAAGAAGGCATGTTGAACGTTTAATGTTGCATAAAAAAACAGCACATAAACACATGAAAAATACATTTTAATTTCAAAAAGATTATGAACAAAAAAATTAACAAAATAAGGATTTAATATGAAAATTTTAACGCTATTTATTAGTTATTTAATACTTTTTACCAACCAAGCCTTTGCACATACTGACCACGCTTTAGGGGAAGGCTCTATACATACTTTTTATCATAGTGTGTTTTGGACTATATTTGCCATTGTCGTTTATAAAGCATACACCTGGTTTAAACAGAAGAAATCCAATAAACATTAGATATCAATTATATACCCCCTTCTCGTCATATTTTTCTATCTAAAAAGGGCTAACATTTATAATGTCAGCCCTTTTTCTTTAAAACGCACTGTTCATATTATGAGGTAATATAAATTGCGTTAACTGCAACGCTTTTACTTCAAATGTTAAATGCTTACCTCATCAAACTGAATATAAAAACAAATCCATTATAGCGAACGACGTCACACTCATTAAATGGCTGATAATAGTGTTGTTTACGCTTCATAAAGACAAAACCTAACACCTGCATCATCATTTTCAATGCACAAATTCTAACATCTAACAAAAATCCAGCACTTTACACATTACCTTTTTGGCATTACATTTGGTCACATACTTATTTGCCATTTACTTTTTTTTGGTAATTAAAATTGGTAATAACCAGTTGTTTTTAATATTGAGGTGAAAAAATTGTCTATCTACAAAACTCCACTATATCTATGTATTTTTATACTATTTCTTGGCTGTAAATCATCTAGTTCAGAAGATAAACCAGAGGTGGTAATCGTAGTTGAACCTTCCGTTGAAACCCCAGTTGAGCTACCAAAGCAAGATATTACCTGTTTGGGTTTAGCAAAACTTAATTTCGGTAATGCTACAGCCACTAATGAATTAACTGATTATGTTGCTAGCCGCGTTATCGATGGTAGTTTTTTACCAGAGTCTCGCTGGTCATCACTCGAAACTGATCAACATTTAATTTTAACCTTAGCCGATTTTTCATTAGTTAAAGGTATTTCAATCTCGTGGCTTAATAACGATCAGCGAAGCTACAGTTACGACATTGAAGTATCTAAAGACAATGAAACCTGGACTAGTGTTGTAGCTAATCAAATGACCGATTCGTCAACCACCCGCAGTCAGTTCGTTGAAATACCAGAGCACTCATCACAGTATATAAAAATCATTCCAAAAGGCAGTAATATTGATAACGCCAATAACATTGTTGAAGTTGAAGCGTTTGGTTGCTTAGCCGATGTAAGCTCTTCCATTGAATTAACTGACTGGTATTTAAGTATTCCTGTTGATGAAGCTACGAATACCAAAGCAGAAAGCATTTATGAATCTCGTTTGAATAATGATTACTTTAACGCTCAGTTTTTCTTTTTAAATACCGATGGTGGCTTAGTTTTTAGAGCGCCAATTGAAGGTGCTAAAACCTCTACCAATACAAAATATACTCGTACCGAACTTAGAGAAATGCTAAGGCGCGGTAACACCAACATTAACGTTCAAGGGGTTAATAAAAACAACTGGGTATTTTCAAGCGCGCCTGATAATGATCTTGATGCAGCTGGCGGTGTAGATGGTGAGTTAATCGCTGAATTAGCGGTAAACCATGTCACTGAAACAGGCGATAAATCCCAAGTTGGCCGCGTAATTATCGGTCAAATACATGCAAATAATGACGAACCTATTCGAGTGTATTACCGAAAACTTCCTCAAAATAATAAAGGCTCAATTTATTTAGCCCATGAAATTGAAGGTGGTGATGATATTTATTACGAATTAATTGGTAACCGCTCACAAAGTGCAACCAATCCTGAAAACGGCATAACACTCAATGAACGTTTTGGTTATCAAATCAAAGTAGTAGGTAATTCATTAACCTTAACAATAACAAGAGAAGGTCAAGCCGATGTTTCTCAAACAGTTGACATGACTAACAGCGGGTATGATCAAGGCGGTCAATACATGTACTTTAAAGCCGGTGTATATAATCAAAATAATACCGGAGATGTTAAAGACTATGTGCAGGCAACTTTTTACAAAATTACAAATAGCCACACCGGATACCAAGCTGAATAAAAATATTCGATATAAAGCTTTATTCATTCATAACGGAATTTATTTTCTACTTCATAAGCCGCTTTTATTTATCTGGCTATTTATAAAGTCGAGATAATTAATTGATAGATTTTTTATTGAAGATAATAAAAATATAAATTGGTAATAACAAGTAACATATAGTAAACGAATATAATTACTTATGAGTTATTTAGCACAAAAAAATACGCGCTACACCTTCACTATAGCGCGCATAATTTTTGAACTATATAGTTTAAAACACAATAATTGGTTGACAGATTGGTAAGTTATTGTAAGTATCGGTAACAGTAATGCTTATAGATAAAATGTACTTACAAATATTAATTCTATAAACAACGATTAAAAAATATAATAAAATTTGTCGGGGAGTGACTAAAATGAAAACAAAATTGATATTGGCAATGACAAGCGCATTGGCCTTAACAGCTTGTAATGATGACAGCGTAACAGGCTCAACAGGAAATGCTGTTAGCTATGTAGAAATATCAGGAGACCCTACAACGGGAGAAACATTAACATCGACAATTAGCGATGGTAATGGTTTTGATCCAGCTAACGTAACTTACACTTGGGTTGCTGATAACAAAGTGCTTTCAGGTTCCACTTCGGGCACATACCTCCTTACAGATGCTGATGTTGGCTCTATGATTTCACTCATCGTTAACTACACAGATAATGATGGTTATGCTGAAAAAGCTATTTCAGCAGAAACTGATGTTATTGAAATTCCAGCCGTACCAAGTGCCGGTAGCGTAGCTATTTCAGGTGATGCTTATGTAGACTTTGAGCTTACAGCAATTATTACCGACGAAAATGGCTCTGGCGATACGCCAATTGTTTATGTGTGGATGGCAGATGGCGTTGCAATCGCTGATGCAACCAGCGCTTCATATACATTAACTGAAGCAGAGTTAACTAAAACAATTACCGTTTCTGCAACCTATACAGATAATGATGATTTCCCAGAAGATACCCTGTCAGACCCAACAGCACCGGTTATTGTTAAACCAGCAGATGTTGTAACTAGCCAAGTAGCTAAAATTACTGACACCATGGGTGTTGGCATTGGTGACGGCTCTACTGATACCGGTGAACTTAGATTTAAACTTAGCGATGAAAGTATTGACCCGCTAGTCACTGGCAAGTTGAGCTTATCATTTAGAAAAGAAGCTAACGCCGTTAATAATAACCCTAACGACACTGATACCGACTTTAAAGATGCTTATATAGGTATATTTGGTACTAAAATTAGTACCGGTTATGAACTTGTAGAGTTAAGAGTTAAAGAAGGTAATTATGTAATACGTGGCCAAGAAGGTACTGTTGATACTGACGCTACTTTCACAGGTGAAGAATGGGTTGATATTGATATCACTTGGGATGCAACAAATGCTAGTGCTTCAGTAGCACCGTTAATTACCCTTTCAATTAATGGCACTCCTGTTTCAGCAGACCCATTCCCAACTTATGATAGTGGAAAATCAGATGGCAGTTTAGGCACTCACTTTGAAACTATTATGAATGGTGTTCAGCATATGACATTCAGATTAGGTGACAATGACGCGACCGTTGCAACTGCATTTTACCTAGATGACATTAAATTGTACTCTGACGTTGCAGGCACAGCAGAAGTATTTGCAGATGACTTTGAAGGCTTTGCAGTCGATGACTCACTTGATACAGACAACAGTGCATCACCGTATAATAGCTCAACTAATGAAGCTGTGGTTGCAGAAGTGACAAGAGAAGGTGCTGTAGTTGCTGACCCTGCTGATCCGCCAGCCGATCCACCAGTAGATAACTTTCAAGTAGCTAAAATCACAGATACCATGGGCGTAGGTATTGGCGATGGTTCTACTGATACGGGTGAACTTAGATTCAAACTTAGCGATGAAAGTATTTCACCGTTAGATATCGGTAAACTTAGCGTATCATTTAGAAAAGAAGCAAACGCCGTTAATAATAACCCTAACGACACTGATACCGACTTTAAAGATGCCTATATTGGTATATTTGGTAGTAAAGTGAGTACAGGTTATGAACTAGTTGAATTAAGAGTTAAAGAAGGTAACTATGTAATTCGTGGCCAAGAAGGTACGGTTGATACCGATGCAACATTCACAGGTGATGAGTGGGTTGATATCGATATTACATGGGATGCCAGCAACGCAAGTGCTACTGTAGCACCGCTAATTACTTTATCGATTAATGGTACACCTGTTTCAGCAGATGCTTTTCCAACTTATGATAGTGGTAAATCAGATGGTACTTTAGGTACCCACTTTGAAACTATCATGGACGGCGTTCAGTACTTAGTTTTTAGAATTGGCGATAATGATGCAACTGTAGCAACTGCATTTTATATCGACGACATTAAGCTATATTCTGATTTAGAAGGTACTACAGAAGTATTTTCAGATCACTTTGAAAGTACAAATTATGCTGTAGGTGGTTCTCTTGATACCGACAACCCTGCTTCACCTTATAACAGCTCTACAAACGAAGCCGTAGTCGCTGATAGATTATAAGTAAATAACAAGTTTAAATAGCAATATTCAAACTTGATGAAATAGCGCTAATTATAGCGCTATTTTTTTGTGAAGATTTATTGGTTAAGTCTACTTTAATAAGTATTATCCCTAAATATAAAAGGTAAACAAAATGCTGTCTCCTATTAAAAGCCTATTGAGCATTACGTTAATTTTAGCTTTAAGCGGGCAAGGTTATCTGCAAGCTGCAGAAATAAAAAACAGTCGAAATGAAACAGTATCACTCGATGCCAATGCTAGACCAGCAGATAACTTTGACTTATCAGACTGGAGCATCAGCTTACCCGTTGATACCAACAAAGATGGTATTGCTGATAATGTGCCAGAAAGTTACCTAGTGAAAGGTTTATCTATAAAGCCATTATTCTATACCGCAGATGACGGCGGAATGGTTTTTACCGCACCAATCCAAGGACCAAAAACCTCTAAAAACACTAAGTATACCCGCAGTGAATTAAGAGAAATGCTTCGCAAAGGCGACCTTAGAGTAAAAACTAAAGGTATAACCGAAAATAACTGGGTGTTTAGTACAGCAAGGCGTAATGTAAAAAAGAAATCTGGCGGAGTTGATGGCACATTAGACGCAACATTAGCCGTTAATCATGTCACCACCACGGGTGATGACAAGCAAGTGGGTCGTGTGATTATAGGCCAAATTCATGCAACAAAAGATGAACCTGTTCGACTTTATTA
This sequence comes from Colwellia sp. Arc7-D, assembly GCF_003061515.1. Lineage (NCBI taxonomy): Bacteria > Pseudomonadati > Pseudomonadota > Gammaproteobacteria > Alteromonadales > Colwelliaceae > Colwellia > Colwellia sp. Arc7-D. Next base: position 1,514,097 of record NZ_CP028924.1, on the reverse strand, counting down.
CCGCAAGTTACCCAATAACGACAAAGGCGTAATTTACATGGCTCACGAGCCGTTAAAAGGTAACGGCAAAGAACAGTGGTATAACCTTATTGGTTCTCGTGCCAGCAATGCAGATAATCCTGAAGACGGCATTGCCCTTAACGAAGTGTTTAGTTATCGAATCAATGTGGTTGGTGACAAATTAACCGTTACCATTATTCGCCAAGGAAAAGCCGACATCGTACAAGAAGTAGATATGAGTAGCAGCGGCTATGATAAAAGCGATCAATATATGTACTTCAAAGCTGGGGTTTATAATCAAAATAACTCAGGTGAACCAAACGACTATGTTCAAGCAACCTTCTACCAGTTAGAAAATAGTCATAACTAGTCAGTCGTATAATATTAGCTGTATACATAAAAAAACACGTTTAGTTATCAACTAATACGTGTTTTTTTTTGGTATCGCTATCAGTATTTAACTCGTCAATTAACGCTACATTTACTAGCGTTTTTATATCATATTAACCTGCAGGCTTTTTATTTAATGCCGCTAGCAAAATTTAATAACACAATACATGCAACGGGCTTATCGTTTTATCGTTTTATCGTTTTAAGTAGTGATTAAAATCGACGTCACTACAGCCTAATAACACTTTAGTGCGATTGACCCCACCTAACCTCTTCAAAATTAAATAAACATGTGACTTAACCGTACTTTCACCAATATATAGATTAGAAAAAATAGTAAATAAGGCACAGACCATGATTCATCGCGATTAAATGACGATAGTAAATAATGTTCTATCGTTATTTCAGTCGATAAATTTATAATATTAATGACAAGTCGTATTTATTAGATAGGAAAATTGATACAACACAGAAAACAAATATTATAATAAACATCCAAGCTAATAAATTGACCGCCATTTTACTACTAGTTTAGTAAGTGTTACTCGATTTATTTAACCTACAACGTATTACTAACAATAACTTCTTATATTTATGTTTAAAAAACTTATTAATGCTCTTTTTAAAAAGAAAGCTTCTAACACTGCTAATTTATACTATTTTGAAAATCTTAAAAATAAGGAAGTTACAAAAGAAGAAATTCAGCACAACAACAACAACACAAATAACATAGATAACATAGATAACATAGATAACATAGATAACAAACCTTTCCGCTACTACTCGTTTGAGGAGGAATACCAACAAGCTTTTTATGATTATTTGTTTGGTATGCCTAACAGCTTTACATCATCACATAATGACGAGTTATCTGAGTTCATTTCTGATAAAGTTGAAAGCTTATTACTCAACCCAAAACTAATCCTCGACGCACTACCAATTCTGCCAATATCGTTATCGAAAATAATTGAACAATTAAATAATGACGATTTTGATGCCGACACACTTATTTCATTAATTCAGCAAGAGCCGGCCATAGCAGCAAAAGTAATAGAGCTAGCCAATTCAACTTACTATAACCGTAGCAGCAAAGAAATTAACGACTTAAAATCAGCGTTTATGGTACTTGGGATAAAGGGTCTTTCAGAAGGTGTTATTAACGGCTTTGTAAATAAACTTGTGCCACAATCAAGTATTTATTTTCGCCAGTATGGCCAAAAAATATGGCAGCATAGCTTGTCTACGGGAGTTAACGCTAAAACACTAGTAGCGAAGTCTAAAATTAAAAACGATGCAGCTCAAGCCTACTTTATTGGTCTAATATCCAATTTAGGCGACGTTATTATTTACCAACTAATGATTGATGCGTTTGCGGTTGTTCATCCTGATTGCCAACCTAATTCGACATTATTTAAAAATATCATGGCGAAAAATTCAAAAAAGCTCACCTACTTTATCGCCAAGCATTGGAACTTTCCATCTTCGATACTGGAAGTTTTAGCGTTACAAACAAAAGTAAAACGCGCAGCACTGTTGCCGGCACTACATAAAAAACTTCCTATTGCTTGTTACGTTTATGAAGCAAAACTCATCAGTGAGTTGCAGCTGAGAATGGCTCAAGAAACGCTTGATGATGAATACATTAAAGAAGTTAAAACATCGTTACTATTCACTAGTGAAGCGATTGATTATTTGAACTTGCTTATAAATGAAAATAAATAGAAAAGCTAACTAAAGCAGCTTTGGAGCTATCCCTTATCCGGTACGATTATGAAACCCTATTGAGTTTAAAAGGTTAGTTACGTAAAAATGTATCATGTAAGGAACATATAAATAGAATTAACTCTAATGCACATAAATAAATTACTCGTCAATGGAAGTAGACATAAGTACTAACGGTTATGATAAAAATCGACCAGTCTATGTATTTTATAGCTTGGATTTATATCAAACTTCACTTGCCGTAGTTAAACACAGTAACATTATACATTGAGCAAAACAGTTCATGCTAAGTCATGCTAAACATGTATCTATTTAACGTTTTAAGTATTGATTAAAATCAACATCGCTGCAGCCTAATACCACTTTAACGCGATTAGACGCACCCAATTTTTTCAAAATTGAGGAAACGTGTGACTTAACCGTAGTTTCAGAAATATGTAAATTAAAACCAATTTGTTTATTAGCTTCACCTTTCGTTAAATGTTTTAACACAATTAATTCACGGCGAGTTAATAAGGAGATATTTTCGGGGGCAACTTGAAATTCTTTTTTAGTATTAGAGTCGTTGACTTGTGAGCGCATAATATCTGACGGTAAATATACATTACCTTGAAAAACACTTTCTATCGCTTCGCCAATAACATCTTTTGAGGACGACTTCGAAATAAAACCGACAGCACCATAAGAAATAGTTTGTAATATTTTCTGCTTTTCTTGCTCTGCCGATACAATAACAACCGGTGTTGTCGGACATTCGTTACGAATATCTAACAAACCGTTAAGGCTCGACATACCTGGCATATTCAAGTCTAAAAGTATTAAATCAATATCATCATTTTCTTTAACAAATGCTAAAGTAGATTCAACGTCCTCGGTTTCATAGGTGGTTGAACCCGGAAATTTTATACCTATAATATTAACGATTGCATCTCTAAAAAGCGGATGATCATCTGCAACCAAAATTTTATACATAAAGGAAACTACCGTAAAATGAATGAGCTAGCTAACCATAGCAGGTTATTAGAAACTATTTAACCCTCCTAAAGTTGGAGAAAGCTCATCTTTTAGGTTGCACCTCATTAAAATAATAAATACCAGCCGGATTTTAGAACTGGTATCTATCTTTGTAAGCCTTTTAAATGAACCTAATCTTATGCATATTCGTTGATTAGAAAGTGATCACTGAACCAATGGCGAAGGTATCGTTATCTTCACCTATTAACGAATTAGAGACATCGGCTTCGGTATTGTTATATTCAAAAACAAGCGTTAAGCCTGGGCGCAATGTTCTAAAGTAGGCAACACCGGTATTAGTATGTGTTGCATCTAACACACTGCCAGTATTTTTTACTTCAGATTCACCGTAAGTTACTACAAAGCGATTTGCTTCCATCGTGTAAGACGCTTGCATTAAGTAACCGTCAGATTCAATGGCATCGTTACCAACAATATTATCTAGTCCGGCAACATATCCTAAACCTTCTGAGCTAAAGCCTGAGGCTGTAATTGATAAACCGCCAAACTTAATATTAGCACCATAACCTATACCTGACTGATCTTGTTCTGCACCGCCAGCTTCACTCGACTGCGTAACACCACTTACCCATGCTTTTAGTGTTGTATCATCAATACTGGTTGTATACATCAGTTCAGCTTCAAAGCGAGGTAAGTCTTCTGAAGAATCAGCACCAGTTTTATTGGGGTCCATAATACCAACCGCTAATTTAAAACCATTCATATCTGGCGAACGATAGGTAATTTGTGACTTTGGTGCAGGATAAGTATAACCGGTACTGATATTACCAAACGAAACATTACCACCATCAACCAAGCCAAAAAAATCTGACGTTTGGCCATAACCTAACAATAATTCATCACCTAAAATATTAGCTCTGTTGAAAAGGCCAAAATCTTTACCTAATAAAACTTCACCCCAATCACCGCTCACTGTGCCGTAGAACTGTCTTACGTCAATCAAAGATCCGGTACCTAAGTCAGCAGGTGATGCATCGCGGCTTTGATCAGAGTCATTAATAGAAACCCAAAACGAAGAGCGCATACCAATTTTTATATCAGACAATTGGTTAGAAAAATTAAAACCAATGTTATTAGGCAAGAAACCCATGCGAACACGAGACTGGTCGCGGTCACTCACGTTACCGCTAGCATCTGTAGCTTCAACCGAGCTGTTTACATAGAATACATTTACTAACCCGTCAGCACTAAATGACATACCGTCATTTTCATAAATTTCAACAGCGGCGCTGCTGTTAAATGCGGTCATAGATAATGCGGCGGTGATCAAGCTTACTTTAAATAGTTTAGTCATTTCATGCTTCCGGTTTTTTATTATAAATGTGTAGTTATAATAAAAAAATCCCCAGTAAATAAAATGAGTCAACTTAACCAAATAAACTGCCCTTTAGTCGTAAGCGAAAGGTGTAATGCTTTAGGATGATCAAGGAGGATAAAATTTTATCTAATGCCTTTAGTTAGCTATGTTATAGCTCGCTAAAAACCATAGCAGGATGTAATAAACAGGTTTAACATTAGCCAGCAAAATTGATTACACTAGCTGCTGTTTTTATTTAACTTTTTTAACCTTTACCCTTATTGATGTAGCGAATGGCAAACCGCACTAACAACCAAGTAGAAAGCAAAATAATCGGTACCGCAAACCCTTTTACCATCACTTTATTAACCGAAAATCCTGACAGTTTCATTGCATTTAATACATAATCTAGCAAGCCCATTAAATAGTAAGCCATTGCTGCAATAGAAACCCCTTCAACCATTTGCTGCAGGCGCAATTGTACTACACCACGTTGATTAATAGCCGAGAGTAGTTGTTGATTTTGTTGCTCAATAGTTAGGTCAACTCGAGTTCTTAATAAGCTACTTGCGCGAGCAATACGCCGAGTTAGGTCTTCTAATCGAACAGACAGTGCCTGACAGGTGCGAATACCCGGGCTTAGCCTGCGGGTAACAAATTCATTGATTCGTTCAGTACCAGCGATATCAGTCTCTTTTAACTGCTTTAATCGAGAACACACTAATTCATAGTAGGCATTGGTAGCACTAAAACGGTAACTAATATCAGCAATAAGTTGTTCGGTTTTACCTGCTAGCTCTGAAAGTTTGTCGAGCATTTCGCCATCATTAACTTTATCGCTATCCGCCATTTGCTGATTGATGGCCACTAAATCGTTTTCCATTTTCGCCACTTTAGGCGATAACGAACGAGCAATAGGTAAACTGAGCAACGCCATCATTTGGTAAGTTTCAATTTCTAACATTCGTTGTATCAAGCGCCCTGCTTGGTAACTATTGAGCAACTTACTTTGAATAAGAATGCGGCTAAAGCCATCACTGTGTAACTTGAATGAAGTATAAACATTGGCGCGATCCCCTGCGACATTACTACCGAGTACTTGGTGCCCTTCAAAGGCATGATAAAGCGCTTGCTCCGAAATTTCTGCTTCATGCATCACTAAATTTACCGCGCTTACAAGCTCACCTATAATATTATCAAACCACTCTTGAGGTAAAAACTCAGTTGCATAACCATCAAAAAGCGACTTACCCAACCCTTTACGAATAAAGCTATAGCTTGAAAACTCCAAATGACGCTCCCAACGAAGCTCAAAACCACCAAAATCTTGATAATAACAACTTGCCTCACATGTTGGAGGATTAACATTGTAGCGTTGACATAAGGTGTATATTTGCTGATATTCTAAATCACGCTCCTGCTCCGTTATTCGCACAGCCAGATGGGTAATTGACGTGGGCACATTTACTTGAGGAGATGGTCTATTATGAAGCTCTTGCGATATTTGCTGTCGCAATGGTGAAACCACAATATTGGCTCGCTCATAATTAACGGCGTTAGCGTTTGCTGTTAATAAGTTTGGGTGCACTGATTTTCTCCAAAAAATTTAAACAATTCGTTCAACCAGTAAACTATAAGCGTTTTGGTGCATGACAATATGCCACGTATAAATCATGAAACAGTACGGCCAAACTAGAACCGTACTGTTGAGACTATCAATATCCATTTGCTAAAATTGATGGCTAAAACTTATAATTATAATGAGTAGTTAAAATGAGTAGTTAAAATGAGTAGTTAAAATCAGTAGCTAAAACTGATAATTAATACTGATACTCACAGAGCGCGGTCTAGATGGACCAACAAAGTATTCATCAAACTCTGCATCTGGATAAATTTCCTCTAACACCTCATCTGCCTCACCGTAGGTGCCAAAAGTGTCAAATTGACGATCAAAAAGATTATCGACTTTAGCTGACAAACGCAGTTGTTGATTTATCTGGTAATTAAAATAAATATTAGTCACCGCATAAGATGGAATTTTTTTATTCTCATTCGCTTCATCGCCACGATAATATGATGAAGACGCATACAACATCTCGGTGCCAATATTTAGCGCATCATTAAACTGCCAATTTGCATGAAACTTGAATTGATGTTGCGGTTGGCCGGGAATATTGTCACCCACATTAACTTGTCTATTTGCACCTAGAGGATTTACCGGGCTAAAAGAGACAAAAGGCGATTCAAAAGTGGCATTTAAATAGTTATAACTTGCCCCAAAATCAACTGAGTTAACTTGAGTAGAAGCTGATAATTCAATACCTTGGCGTTGTGTTTTATCAAGGTTAATAAAATAACCTTGGTTTGATTTATTACCCGCTTGTTGAAATATAATATCTTGATAGCTCATGGTTGAAAATAAAGTCGCCAAAGCAGAGAAATTATCGTTTTTAAACTGTAAAGCAGCTTCGACTGTTTTCGCTACCACTTGTTCAAGCGGCGGATCGGCAACAAACGCATTGGGTAATTTGCAAGGATCTTCTTCATCTGCACAACTCAGTTCGGCAGGACTAGGGGCGCGTGATGATTCGCTGTAACTTAGCTTAACGCTATATTCAGGTGTTAAAAGATAGTTAACTGAAATAGCCGGGTTAAAGCGGTTAAAGTAGTGCTCGCCATTCAGTGAACCAGGCCCGGTTTCAATCTGATCTTGCATACTTATGTGAGTACGATTATATCGACCAGCAAGGTTAACGGTTAAATATTCCCCAATCGCTAAAGTATTTAAGAAGTAAAAGTATTGCTGTTTATTGCTAACTTCTAACTGAACACGCGACTCCATATCGTATAAACCAATGCCCGTTACTGAACGATCATCAGAAATTGTATCGTTATGCAGCACCGCGAACTCGGTGTCACTTCTAAAACTGATATCCGCTTTATCAATGCCTAGCCCGAAAATAAATTCATTATCTAATGCTGCATGAGCATCCGTTGCGTCAAAATGGCTTAAGCCTACCCATTGCAAGGCCACACCGTAACTTTCGTTATCAGTAAAACCGGTATTATAAGTACCATCAACATCGTCTGCATCAATATCACGTAGCTCACTTAACCAAATGTCTTCACCAAAGCCAACAAAATGAACACGTTCTAACTCATCATTTTCATCTTCTTCACACAAACTATATAGTGCACCAGATTCACATTCTTCATAATCGCTGTCGTCACCATTAATACTGTTAATTTTGTTCTTACGATAATAAACATTACCTTGCCACGACATTTGCTGGTTAATAACACTGTCAGTCTTAAGACTAAATTGCTGAAACCTTGTATGAGTTTTATCAGGTTGGGTGTAAATGGCATTTCTGCCCGCTAATTCGGCTAATATTTCAGGCACAGCGCCATTACCTAGCAATTGGTTATTATTAGCAGAGTAAGTAAAATCAACAGTACGGTCTTCATCTGCATAACTTAATGTTGCTAAAAATTGCTTTAATTCACTTTCTGAATAATCTCGCCAACCATCTTCTTGGTATTGGTTAGCAACAATATAATAAGCCCAGTTTCCCTGATTACCACCAGACTGCACGGTAAATTGCTGCTGCCCAAAGCTACCAAAACGTGCTTCAAGCTCATGCTTTGTATAACTAAAACCATTTTTAGTGGTCAGTGCCAACGCACCACCTAAGGTATTTTGCCCAAACGCAGGGTTTGAACCAGAAAATAACGCTACTTTATCAAGTGCTGCAAGCGGAATTAAATCCCAGTTTACCGTATCGCCAAAGGGTTCATTGAATCGCACCCCGTTAAGATAAACAGAAATTCCTTGAGGTAAACCTAATAAAGGCGAAGCGGTAAAGCCACGGTATTGCACATCAGGCTGAAAGGGATTGTTTTGTATGTCGTTAATATGCAGACTTGTTAGCTTATTTTTCATGTGCTCAGCTAACGAAATAGCTTGAGATTGTGCTAGCGACTCGGCATTAATTGTTTGAACACTACCAAAGGTACTTTCTTCAGCAAGGTCATTAGTGGAAAGTGGTGTTTGTCCATATATACTAATATTTTCAACACCGTTCATATCGTCCCCTAAAGCAGGGAGTGAAGCACAAATAAATAAAAAAGTTAACGTCCGTTTCATAACAACTCTCAAAATAAAATGAAGAGCGTTTAATGTAACCTGATGGCTAAATTAATCAATATCACCTATAAAAAAATAGAAACGCAAATGCAAAATAAAAAACTTAAAATCAATAACTTAACAAAGTTAAATCTAAGCTCCATCCTGCTAAAGTATGACTAATTTACTCCCCTGTGTTTATACGTATATCGTGATGAAAAATGACAACTTATCCATATTATTAGAATTTAGGGCGCCTAAATTCTAATTTCACTTATCTGAATGGTCGGTTGTACATTGGTAAAGTTAGCCAGGTCAGCCAGTATAGCATCGGCATTAGGACCAAAAGCTTCTTGAAACTCCTCTACTGAATTAAAGGTCAGATGACCCATAGCAATAAATGCGGGTAGTTCACCAGGTGCACCACCAGCCAATCCATAATCGACAGCACTCACTTTTAAAGCATCGCCGAGCAACTCAATTACCAAAGGAATATGTGTATTACAGTAGTATTCGATATCGAATTTTACACTTGGAGAGTTTGGGTACATTACACTAACTTTTATCATTATTTGGATCCTTAATGTTTAGCTTTAAATCAGTTTTTTAATATTATCTAGTCACAATAATAGGTTAGAAATTGCATATTAATTTGTCTAGAGCCATTAAACTTTGTTTTATTTTCGCTTGATTGGAATATGGTTTTTAATTTCCATATAAACGTTTTTATACCTTCGACATTGACAGGATATGAGTATGACCTAGTGAAAAATATGCCTCCTTAGTATGATTTATAAGATACTTAAGAACTTGTTTTAAAGCATAAAGGCTATTATGGATAATTACATCAGAGGTAAGTGGCGTTATTAAACCAGTAAATTTTTAATATTGTGATAAAAATTTTAATATCTTAAGCGGAGTTATTAGTGCAGTTTCCGTAAAGAAGTATGAAAAATTCATATATGACAATACATTGAAGCTTGCTTCCATGGAGAAAGTAACTATTTAGATGGTAAGAGAATCAAAGAATAAATTAATCAAAAATAGATGCCATTTTTATAATCATTCATCTAAAACACCACAGCTTATCGCTTAAAATAAAAAACCAGTATAAATGTTTAAAATATACTGGCTCATCATGAAACATTAATACTAAGTGTTAATTACTGACTTTAAAGCGACCAACTAAATTCGTTAAATCTTCTGATAAAACAAGTAAATCATTCGAACCATCGGCTAATGTATCTGCAGTATTAACAATACCTTTTGCCGAGTGATTAATGCCACTAATATTGTCATTGATCAAGTCTGATGAACTGCACTGTTGATCTGCGGCTTGTGTAATACGAGAAATATTTTCCTTCATTTGTCCAACTAAAGAACTTATTTCATTAAATGATTGGTTCGCTTGTTCAATTTTTTCGATAGTCTGTTTCGATTGTTCGACATTCACGCCCATTTGTTGAGAAACAACACGTGTTTTTTCCAACAAGTTCATCAGTACGGTATCAATTTCTTCGGTAGCGCCTCGCGAGCGTTGCGCTAATGTTCTTACTTCGTCTGCGACTACAGCAAAGCCTCGCCCTTGCTCACCAGCTCTGGCCGCTTCAATTGCGGCATTAAGTGCTAAAAGATTAGTTTGCTCAGCAATGCTCCTAATAACATCTAGTATTTTTGTTATATTCTCGCTTTCCAGTTCAAGTGACTTCATCGATTGAGATGACTCACTTAACGATTCATTTAATAAACTTACTTCACTGACCGTAACAGAGATTAAAGAAATCCCCTTTTTTGAATACTCTTCAGTTTTCATAATAGTGGTTGAACTTTCTTGGCAATCACTTGAAGTTTGATGTGCGATATCGGTCATGGTTGCAATAAGATTATTCACATTATCTATAGATTCTTCTTGCTGATGGCTAACAGCTTTTACATCAGCGATTTGTATACCCGACTCATTAGCTGCCACACTTAATGTCGATGCACAGGCTTTAATATCAACAACAAGTTGATGAATTGAGTCTAAGAATTGATTAAACCATTGCGCTAATTCACTCACTTCATCTTTACCAATAATATCTAGTCGCTTAGTTAAATTCCCCTCACCTTGTGCAATATCACGTAAACCTTCAGCGACACGGTTTATCGGTTGAACAATACGATTGGCTAGCCAAAATCCTATGACAATAAATAGTGTAACCATGATTAAAGCAATCACCGCAATGGTCATACTCATACTGTATGCTGGTGCTAAAATTTCATCACTATGAATAACACCAATAAAGCGCCACTTTAATGCTTTGGAGTAATAACTCGCAACATCAACATCTTCACCTAAATGTTCTGTAGAAAAATGGTCTTGATTTGGCGAATTTTGTAATATAGAAAATAATGGTGATGAAAGATCTTTAATATTTTTGAAGTTATTTTCTGGTGTTTTAGCATCAGCTAATACCGTACCTGAATCATCGATAAGAATGAGGTATCCGCTTTCACCTAGTTTTGTATTACTCAATATATCCGTTAAGGTTGAAAGGGTAACATCTAAGCCTTGTACACCAACGATAACGCCTTGATTATCTTTAACTACTAATGCAGAAGTTACGACGGGTTTTCCTATCACATCCTGATATGCTTCCGTAATAATTGGAGCGTCAGGAGAAGCAAGTGCTTGTTTATACCAAGGACGTTCTCTTGGGTCATAACCTCCAAGTTCTTCTAATGGATATTGCACAAAACCACCACCTTTGGTGCCTGTGTATACATAAAGTAAATCAGGGTGCGACGTACCAAAGTCTTCATAAAGCTTATATAAAGCTAATTCTTCGACCGAGTCATTTTTTGGCGCCATCATATGATCAGCATCAATATAAGTATGCGTATTCTCAGGAAGTTGAGCCGTCAGTTTATTTTCAGCTAAAAACTTTACGTTAGCTTTGATTTGTTGAAAGAACAGTTGGAAACCGTTGTCTACTTGTCTTAACTCATCATGAGTGCGTTCTACAAAGCTTGTTGAAGATTTAGAGATTGTCATTGATATACTAACAATCGCAATCGCAATAATAGGTAAAATAACTGTAGCTGCAAAGCTCAACGTTAGTTTAGAGCGAATATTCATAGCAAGTCGTTAAATGGCGGAAAATGTAGTCATAATATAACTGAGAGTTACGCTGAGACCAAGACACTTTTACTGGAGTTTTTTATATCGATATAACACAATAATATTTGCTAACAAAGTAAATTAGCGCTTCTTTCTATGACTAAGCTCTCTCTTAGTATGGGTATATTACAATTCAAATTATAATACTTATTATATTCAAGGTTCAGTTAAAACAGATACTAAAAAAAATATTTATTATCAATAATCTATCAATTACTTACGGTCAAAATCTAACTCCTTTTGAATAACTTCAGCTTAAGAGCAAATCGACAATTTACGTATTGTGACGCAAATAATTCAAAAGCGATTATATAGTTAAATTATTAATGAATAGTACAGCGTGAAATAACAAAGCAAATACATTTCCACAAGCGCTCGTTCTTCTAAACTCAGAGTAACAGCTACTTGTTGATGATAGTTTTTCGTGCTGCCTACCTTAGCGTTAGCAATTAATTTGGCGATATAAAGGATGGAAAAATCATAGTTTGTTGTGTCAAGCATGCTGGTGGTTTATGCTAGTTAAACTCAATTTTTTAACCTATAAATAGCGCTCGACAGAGTAAGGAACCTTAATGAAAAAACTTATCTTTTGTAGTTTGGTCGTAATGCTGGCTGGATGTGTTGCCACTGAGAACGAAACAAAGTGGGTCAAGCAAGCCACCAGTGAAAAAAACAAACAAAAAGTAATGCTAGATGATTGCAAGGTTTTGGCAAACAAAAAAGCAGGTGAAGCGCCAATTAGTCAACCATTGCTTAAATGTTCAACTAGATTCGATCCCTCTTGTTCATTTTCCCAAAAGAAAATTAAAGAACAAAATAAAGAAGCACAAGAAGATTGGCAACAAGTGTTTGACTCAGCTATCCAAAGTTGCATGAACGACAAAGGATATGACAAAGGCTAGTTTCTGAAAAATAGAATGTTCGCTTCGATAAGGTTTCGTGGGTGAAAAACGTTTTAAGTCACCCATAATAACTTGCTAACACAAAACTACCCGTTGTTAATGCTAGTTAAATATTGGCAAAGCGAACTTTGATTTATAACAGTAACTTTAGACTCATAGTTAGCATCTAAAAGTTGAACTTTACAGTCGGCTTTGAGCTTCAATGCTAGGCTAGCTTAAGATTTTTGTCGTTTTATCCGACAGAGCGTTTGTTAACACTAATCGTTTTTTAGGTTTTACAAAGTAAAAATACGTAGAAATATTTTTCTTCTGATAGACAACTAAGCCACCATTGCAGCCGTTCATAATATTTTAACGGCATGACTTAAAATGCGCCAACAAGAAATAAAAATATAATGTGCCAGAAAAATCACTGTCAAATATAGGTTTCTAAAGCTTGATCTTTGGTAAGAAAACATTCATTTTAAAACATATATTTTTGATAAAACTACCCGTCTGAAAAAAATAATAAATCGTCAGGTTCGCCTAATATTAAACGTTAAAGCTTATATATTATCTTTAGAAAGCAAAATAAATTATTATAATATAAGAGATTTACCTGCATTGGGCATTGTTCAAACCAACCTTGACTCGCCCTTCATTTTTCCATCCATGCTTGAGAGGTTTGCCTTTGAAAAATTTATTTTGTTTGACTCGTCATTATCTGATTTGTCTTACACTCCTGGTACCCCTAACGGCGCAGGCTCATCAAATATCATTCTGGAACGGTAATAAAACGCCCTCAAGACAACTTTACGAACAACAAGTACTGCAAGCTGCCCTCAGCGCTGCGGGGTAAAGACAAGTATTGATATCGATGAACGTAATCTATCAGTTAGTGAAGAAGCAGCGGTTTTTAGCAAACAATTATTTGATGTTTTTGCCACTGTACAAGGCAACCCTAAACTCAATGCAGAAAACAAAATTTTAATAGCTAAACCCATAATGCTGGGCTTACTTGGTCAGCGATTATTGATCATCCGCAAAACAGATTCAGCACGTTTTGATGCAATAAAGCAGACCGATGAGATGAAAAAAATGCGTTCAGGTATTCCTACTGGTTGGGCAGATGTTACTTTATTCAAAGCAAATCAATATAACACTGTTGAGATCGGTGATTTTGAAACTATTTTTCAATATTTAGTGAATAATGACTTTGATTATTTAGCTCTGGGAGCCAATGAAATTGAACAAGTATATCAACAATCTGATTTGGAAAAATTGGATTTAACTATAGCGCCGACATTAATGCTCCGTTATAATTTTCCTGTAGTTTTTTATGTTAACCCCAACAATCCTGAACTCGCGAAACACCTAAATACAGGGCTAGAACTGATCATTAAAAATGGCACCTTAAAGACCATGTTTGACCAACATTTCGGTCATTTATATAGCCGCCTACATCTAGCTGACAGAATAAGTTTTGAACTCAAGAATCCACTGATTAAAAGTAAAATCAATTAGGTACTGTTTTGGTGTTAGGTCTGTTTTAAGGGGGCATTAAATTTATCAATGATTATGACCTTGTCTTTCAATAGGCTACAAAAACATGAAATAATTACTTGTCTAGATAGTTGCTTTCTCCGACAAAACAGAAGCGGACGTTTCACAATTACGTTTTATGACTTCTTGGTGCGTACTGATCTTGCCCCATAAAAATGTCAACTTTACGTTCATATAGCTGACATGGGGTTAATTTTTCTATTGCGGTTTTTGGTACATTACGCCATACATAATATTACTATTTAACTCTACATTATTGGCCATATTCACTAAGCCACTACATGTATATTACTCAATTGATTATTAAGAAAAAACATTAAACATGTCAATATCCTTATGTAAAAACATCGACATATTAGTGATTTTCTAGCGTGAATTTTTATGTATTGAAAGTATATCTTCAATAACAGCGTATCCTGTTTCCAAGCGCCCAGCACCTGGACCAATTAATGTAATATCACCTAGTAATTCTGTTGAATAGGTAATAGCATTTGTCGCGCCTTTAATTGATGCTAATGGATGTTCACTCGATATCATCTCAGGTTTAACTGATGCTAAGAACCCATCGTTATGCTTTTCAACTGTGCCAATTAATTTCCAATGCTTATTTAAAGAAGTGGCGTTAGAAATATCATTCTTTGTAATATGGCTAATACCTTCACGATCAATATCATCTAATGTAAGCGATAAATCCATTAAAAGATTTCCCAGAATAACTACTTTTGCAGCAGCATCATAACCCTCGACATCACCTGTAGGATCTGCTTCAGCATAACCAAGTTCTTGAGCCTGTTTGAGCGCATCTTCATACCCAGCACCTGAAGACATCTCACCTAATATATAATTTGTCGTGCCATTAAGAATCCCTTGAATTTTTGTTATTCCGGCGGCTAACAACATCTCACTACCTAAGTTTATTGAAGGAGTTCCGCTCATTACAGTGCCTTCAATGCCAATTTGCACATTATTGCTTAATGCTATTTTACGAAGCTCAGGAAAGTGTAAAGCAACGGGCCCTTTATTAGTCATAGAAACATGCATACCATTATTTAATGCCTGTTTAACATGACTTACTGCAGGTTCACCTGTTTGTAGGTCAGTAAAAGCAAGCTCTACTAAAATATCAGCGCCACTTTTATCAATCGTTTCAGTCGCATTCCAGCCAGTGATTGGTGCTGAAGTACTTTTTAGATCTCCATGTTTTGCTAGATCAGATAATAAAACTTCAGGGTCTAAACCGTCAGGGTTAGAAAGACTTCCTTTATAAAGATCACATACCGCTACTATGCTTAAATTAATACCAAACTTTTCTATTAATAGTTGTTTTTTATCACTAATAATTTTAGTTAGGCCTTGACCAACATTCCCAAAACCGATTATTGCTAATGTATATGTTTTCATTACGTTCTTCCTAAGTTAACTCTTTAAAATGTTGAGTGATTGTTTGATAGCGTTACTTTCGTAAATTAAAACAATAAGTTTTTATGTCGGTCATTTCTTTAACAGCATTCATAACACCTTCTCGGCCAACACCTGAGCCTTTAACTCCGCCAAATGGCATTGCATCAATTCGATAATCACTACTGTCATTTATCATGACGCCACCACAATCCATTGAATCTGCAAGTTCAAACGCTAATTCAAGATCATTGGTAAATATTCCAGCTTGTAAGCCAAATTCAACATCATTTGCTTGAGCTATTGCTTCTTTTTTATCAGTAAATCGATACAAAACCGTTATAGGTCCGAACACTTCTTCTTTGGCAATTAAGCAATCACTACTTACATTTGAAAAAACAGTAGGTTGAAAAAAGTTTCCTTGCCTTTTCCCACCACACAGCAATGTGGAATTTTTCTCTAGGGCATCTTTTACCATCGCTTCAACTTTAAGAGCAGCACGATTATTAATCATTGGACCCATCTGCGTAGATTCAGATAGTTTGTCGCCCATAGATATTTTGCTTGCACGCAAACAAAACTCTGAGGCAAACTGATCATATAGTTCATCTTGAATATAAATTCTTTGAACATGTAAACAGTTTTGGCCTGCTGCCCAAAAAGCACCACTGACACATGCCTCCATTGCCAGCTCAATATTTGCATCATTCATTACTATTACCGGGCAGTTACTGCCAAGTTCCATTGATACTTTCTTTAAACCTACGTGACTTAGAATTCTTTCTCCGACACTTTTACCGCCAGTAAATGAAACCATATTAATGCGAGGATCTGATACGATTTTATCGCCTATATCTACCCCATAGCCTGTAACCAAATTTAAAATACCTTTAGGTAAATTTGTTTTATTAAATAGCTCTACAAACAGTTTTGCGACAAGAGGCGTCTCATGGTGAGGTAGAAGGATTACTGAATTCCCTGCCGCTATAGCGGGACCTATTTTATGAGCGACTAAATTTAAAGGGTCATTAAAAGGAGTAATAGCTGCAACAACGCCAAGCGGTATCCGTCGATAATACCCAAACCTATTTTCAGAGCCAGGAGCTTGATCGAAAGCAATAGTTTCTCCCGTTAAACGCCTCGCTTCTTCCGCGCTAATTCGTATGGTTTCCACACATCTAGAGACTTCTTTACGAGCTTCATTAATTGTTTTAATACCTTCACGTGCAATCATTTGTGCGAACAATTCTTTTTGATTACTTAAATTATCAGCAACTTCATTAAGTACAGACATCCGAATATTTGAAGAAAGTTTTTTAGCTTTTTGGGCACCTAATACTGCGGCCTCAATAATAGCGTCCACTTCACTTACAGAGTTGTTCTCAACTGTACCGACTAAACTGTCGTCTTCAGGATTTAATACTTGTATCTGTGGTTGTGAGCTTTTTACATCTATAGTAGCTAGAGCAGACAAACTTGCTATTGTAGGCATGGAGATTTTCCTTTTTTAATGATTTAGCGAACTATAGATATTTTACCTATCAATTATGATGCACATCAGTCTTAATTTTAAAATTAACGAGTGTAAAACACCCTCTTTTAGATTATATTGATTTAATAATATCAATAATTATTGAGGTACATTGAGTTATGAAATTAAGTAAGCAAGATCTAAAAATATTGGAATTATTGCAAATAGATGTAAAAACTTCTGTTGAGCAGCTTTCTGAGGAAGTAGGATTATCGACGGCAAGTATACAGCGACACTTAAAGCGCTTAAGAGATAATAAAGTTATCGCTCAGGAAGTAGCGATAATATCGCCTAATGCGGTAAACCAATCAATGACCTTTATTATATCTGTACAACTAAATAGAAATTATAACGATTGTTTCAATTATTTTAAAAACAAAGTAAAAAACAATAATAATATCCAGCAGTGTTATTACATTACAGGTGAAGCGGATTTCGTACTGATAGTGACAGCAAAAGATATGGAAAATTTCGAAGAATTTACTCAATTATTCTTTTTTAGTGATATTGCTGTTCTGCATTTTAAAACATCTGTTGTTATGGGCAGAACAAAAGTTAGCTTAGCACTACCTCTTAATTGTGTAGATATATAAAGCATGTTTCTAAATCATGATAATAAAAAGAATATAGTTCTTCTGGTGAAATTATGACAGGCACAGATTTTGCCGTGAGTTGATCTGTCATGATGTGATGGTCGCTTCATCAACCCAAGTTTGGAGTTTGTATACCAAGAGGCGTTAACGCCATAGAAAATACTGCTAATGTCAGCAATCATTGAAAATAGCTGACATAAAAATGGAGTTTTTTGCTCTAATAATTTAGACCGGTTTGTGGCATGACCTGAACTGTGTTGATGAATGATCTACTTCCGCTTTTGGCTAGCTGAAGAAGTCTCTAATGGTCACTAGCTTAAGGTTAACAAAGATACGAAACCGGACGTTAGTCTTGGCTTCATTAACGACAAGATATCCGACTAAGCGGTCGTTAGCATCGATAATATTTTGAGCTATTTTTGGTGTTCAGAAGGCACTGGCATTGTTTCATCTTAATAGACAACGGGCCACCAAAGCAGTCATCTAAAAGTGTTGATTCTAACTTATGATATTTATTGTGGTGTATTCAAACAATGACCATTAAATTATTCGTAATTACTTGAATACCATTCCATTTTATAAGCTAAGCTTCCCCAAAGCACATGAGCTAAGGCTATATCCGATAATTCGTTATTACTGGCTTGAGGGGCTAATTTCTTATTTAATAAATCATAAGTAAAATTCAGTGGCTGTTTCTCTGGTTGGAGAATTGTGACTTCGTTATTTTTCATGTAAGCAAAATTATCAGCGTACTGCATCATTGCTCTATTAGAGGCATTAGGATTGTTTAAATCATGTCCAAGCATAGGAGACTTGTTAGTTACCCCCATTAGAGATAACAATGTAGGTGCTAAGTCAATTTGACTAACTATACGGTTATCTAATCTCTGTTTCTTTCCTGAATTAAGTATTACACCTGGAATATGAAAGTTCTTTATTGGAACTAAATCTTTTCCCACCACTCTAGCGTCATGATCTGCAACAATAAGGAATATAGTATCTTTCCAGTAAGGTTGAGTTTTAGCGTTTTCTATAAACTGACCTAAAGCATAATCAGCATATTGTATAGCTTTATGCCGTGATAGCTCTTTATCATTATATTGATTAAGTTGTTCTTCAGTGTATTTAATCGGCTTAATCACTCCTGCTGGAATTTCAAAAGGGTCATGATTACTTGATGTGAAAACAAAACTGAAAAATGGTTGATTCGAGTTGTGTAACTTTGTTAATTCAATATCTGCTTGTTTAAATAAATCACCATCACTTGCTCCCCAAGACCCCACAAACTGAGGGTTCTTTATATCTTTAAAATCAACAATATCAGAAAATCCATTTCCTAAGAAAAAGCTTTTCATGTTATCGAAGTGACTCTCTCCACCATAAACAAATTGCGTAGTATAATTGTTAGCTTTGAGTAAGCTAGCTATAGTAAAAAAACCCTGCTGCGATTTATCTAGTTTAACAACAGCTCTTGCAGGTGTTGGGGTAAAACCAGTAATGACAGCTTCAATACCTCTAACAGAACGTGTGCCCGTTGCAAATAAGTTACTGAAAGCCCAACCTTGCTTATTCAACTTGTCGATTTCAGGTGTAAGTGAAAGCCCACCAAGTGAGCCAACATATTGTGCTCCTAAGCTTTCTTCTAAAATAATAACAAGATTTTTAGGCTTCCCCTGGTAAACAGGAGTACGAGTTGTCAGAGTAGGAAGGTGTTCATTATTGAAAGATTGAGGTGCTAAGCCAGTTTCTTTCCTAACAAGTTTAATAAGTTTATCTGTATCCATTTTACCATAAAGTTTAGCTGCATTTTTTTCATTACCAAACTGCTTGTAGGCATGAGCTACACTGTAAATCGAGTTTAGAGTTAAAGAGTTTACTAACGGATCTGTAGAAAAGTATGCAAAAGCAGGGTTTATTGGTCGGTGGCCAACAGTACCTCTAGCACATAAAAAAAGCACTAAAGCTAAAATCATACAAGAAAATACAGAAGATAATAGTGCCGAGGAAATGTTCGTTGTTTTTGTGTAAACAACCTTATTTAACAACTTCCACACAAATTTCATAGGTAATATTAATAAGGAAGTTACAATAAATAATGTCAGTAAATGTCCATTAAAGAGCATAGACATTACTTCATCTGGATAAGATAAATACTCAATAAATAATCTATTGGGTCTGAAACCATATTCATTAATAAAAGCAGGTGTTGCTAACTCAAAAAATAGTACAGTAAAAAAGACAATGAAAAATATTATCTTTAATATTTTTAGCCAAATATTATGGTATTTAGAAAGCATCAACCATGGGTGTAGCAATGCTGGTAATATTAGAAAATAGCCAATGGTACTTAAATCAATTCTGAAGCCATTAAATAATACTTTAGCTATATTACTTAAATCATCGAACCGTTCAAATTGCCATAAACTTAGCCCTGCTCTTGAAATAAAAAGAGTAAGGATTAAGATGAAAGAAAATGTTATGAAAGGTCGTAAAGTATATGAAATTGAAGTAAACATCGATTAACTACGTTAGTTGTACACGATGCTTACTCTATTTTATATACCTTAAGATAAGCTGATTATAAACTGAAAATATTCTGTTTCTGGCCGTTAATGTTGCTTATCTGCTGGTCGCTGAGGAATCGCTATTATTAACAAAATTATAATAGCCAATAGCGTTAAAGAAGCGCCATATCGACTAAACTCCAAACCTCCTTGTGCTACAGGCTTATCTAAATAGTCTCCAATTACAGCACCTAAAGGACGAGTTAAAACAAATGCAGACCAAAATAAAATCGTTCTTGATACCTTAGTTGCAAAGTACAATACTACAACCACAAGAAGCATACTTGCGAAAATATATGCTGCATTTACATAGCCTAAATTACCATAATCAGCAGTCCAATCTCCCAAAGCCGTACCAAGAGTTTGTGAAAACATGATAGTTATCCAATAAAAGCTCTCCGATTTAGCATTATCAATAGAAGATACACTAATACTACCTGTTGTTTTAAACCATACAAAAAGCGTAGTCATTAAAAGCGAAGCAAGCAGAATAGTACCTCCAAGATAACCTATACCTAATGATCTATCTGCAAAGTCAGCTAAAGTTGTACCTACCGTGGTAGATGCAATAATTGTCATCCAATAGAGGCTTGGATGAAACTTTGACGCCCGAACTTGAAAGGTAACTGCCAAAACAAAAAGTAGCATAAAGATAATTGTTCCAAGCAAATACCCAAAATTCATAGACATAGAAACAGCGTCACCACCCGTTTCCCCTAGTGTGGTCGCTAGCACCTTTATTACCCAAAAACCTAAAGTGATCTGTGGTACTTTGATTAAATTTTCTTTAATGATGTTATTCATTTTATTCTCATTGAAAGTGAAATGGTTAATACAATAATTAGCGAGTGTCAGACTAGTACAACTACCCAAGTGATTGTTGCGATAATTAAACTTACCATTACCGCAGCAGAGCCTAAGTCTTTGGCTAAACCGGATAGAGGATGAATATCTAACCCTACTCTATCAACAACGGCTTCTATTGCAGTATTAATAATCTCAGTAAAAATGATGAAAAGAATAGCCATAATTAAAACCATTTGCTCTTTCATAGTTATATCGAAAATGAAAGTAATAGGGATCGCAATAAGTAGTAACAATAGCTCTTGTTTAAATGCTGATTCATTATGGTAAAGCCACTTAAAAGCTCTCAATGAATTAAGTGTTGCTAGATGTATTCTTTTTACACCTGTTGGTTTGTTTTCGTTATCAAACACTAGTTGGTTACCTCATTTTTCTTTGGGACTAAAATTCGTGCGATCGCACTTTGTGATTTACATGAAAGAAATGGATCATTGTTAACTTTATACGCACTTGTTTTAACAGACATAATACTCAGTAACGTATCAAAAACATTATCATGAGATATTTTTGAGCTTGCAGATTTATTCAAGCAATTAAGATTAAAGTCGGTTTGAGAAGGATCAGCCCAGAATATCATAGGAACATGTGTTTGCTCTTTAGGGGCAAAAGCATATGGCAAACCATGAAGATAAACTCCGCTTTCACCCAGTGATTCACCATGGTCTGATATATAAAGTAAAGATGATTCGACATTCTTCTCGTGCGATATGTTATTAAGCATTTTGATAGCTTTTGATAACACCAAATCTGTATAAGCTATAGTATTGTCGTAGGTGTTGATGAGTTCATCTTCAGTACAATTTTGAATATCGCTTCTTCTACAATCAGGTTTAAAAACACGCTTTTCTTTAGGATATCGTTTGTAATATGTCGGGCCATGTGATCCAATCATATGAAGAACGATTAATGTATTATCATGAGATAGATTATTGAGTTTATCCTTTAATGGACGCAAAAGAGCTTCATCAAAACAATACTCACCATCGCATAATGGGTCACTTTTATCGGTAGGTATTTTTATAGATTTAACACGAGTGCACACGCCTTTACAGCTACCATTATTGTTACTTATCCATAAAACATCAGCACCTGCTAAATGTATTAAATCAACAGCATTTTGCTGTGAGGTTGCAATACGCTTATCATAATTATCTTTATTTAATCTGGAAAACATACAAGGTACAGATACGGCTGTAGCCGTACCACATGAAGACATATTAGAAAATGACACTATGCCTAATTTGTCTGTAAATTGATTTGTTGGTTTATCGTATCCATTAAGTGAAAAACTTTGCGCTCGTGCCGTTTCACCTAAAACCATTACCGTTACGTGTTTACTATTATTGTCTCGAACAATTAAAGGCGCTGTATCTAAAACCTTAAATTTAAGAGGAGGATAGAAGTAGTGTCTTTTTATGAATTTAATTGTTGAGTCGAGCATTTTATAAGGAGTAATATAACTAACAACCTCTTTATTGTTACGTCCAACAGCAGCATAGTTAGAATAGAAGAAAGCCCCAATTAAAAATGCAACTCCAAAGCTTATACTGATTAATTTTAAACGAGTAAGTAATTCCCCAAAAAATGGTTTATAAGTTAATTTAACCCGATAAATCAATACTGCTGGAAGCAAACCAAATAGTGTAAAAAATAAAATGGAATAAATATTAAAATAAGAAAATGCTTCCGCTGTATCAGTTTCTACAGTGTTTTGTACCATCCCGTAATCAAAAACTATGCCGTAGGTTACCGTGGCATAAAAGATAAGTGCAGAAGATACAACAGAAAATATAAGAATAGGTTTTGTTATCCACCTAAACGAAAATACTCCTTGAATAATAATGGTTAAAGATAATAAAAATATGGGAACTGAAAGTAAAAATAACACACTATAATTATCTAAGGAGACAATGGCAGCAGTGACTTTATTTAAAAAAGGTAAATTTAAAACAAGTGCGATATAACAACATGTAATAATGAGCAATTGGTTTGTTGTTAATGTTATTTTTTTCAAATAATTGATGAGCTTTTTCACTGAGTAATACCTTAAAAAGAATGTTTTGTCGTAATACGAAACTCAATACCGTTAACATTGAGATCAGACGTAATAGGTTTGATAATATCGAGGTGAATAACGCGAGCTTCACTTGAATGGGTGGAGTAAAGGCGTGCGCCTAGTCCAACAGAGGTCATCCAAGGTGATTGTGTTTTTGATAATTCAGATTGACCAAAAATACGCCCCGTATCTATAAAGGCGGCACCACCTAATTCAAGTAACTTATAAATATTAATGTGGGGGTAGTAGCGTGCTTCGAAGGTAAACTGCGTACTATGCTCACCATGTTGATACTGTAATGGGAAGCCTCGAACGCCTGTTTCCCCTCCTAAAACTAGTGGAGAGTCTAAATATTGGTTCTTACTTGATTGCGTTATA
Organism: Colwellia sp. Arc7-D; assembly: GCF_003061515.1. NCBI lineage: Bacteria > Pseudomonadati > Pseudomonadota > Gammaproteobacteria > Alteromonadales > Colwelliaceae > Colwellia > Colwellia sp. Arc7-D. Next base: position 1,490,539 of record NZ_CP028924.1, on the reverse strand, counting down.
TTTTTAAAATATCCGCCCCAGTTTTTATTAAACTTATGGAAATACTCATTACTTACCGTAAGTAAAATCCTGTCTTTTTGTGTCGATGTATCATATAACTCTCCTTGGAATGATGCTTCAAAAAGCCAATAAGCATCATCAAATACACTTAGTCCTTTAGAGAGGTGACCTTGCCAAATAAACGCAGGAGAGCTTGGGTTATTGCTTAAATCTGTTCCAATATTTAGCGTGGCATTCCAGCCTAGGTTAAAGTCTTCAATTTGATTAATTAAATTAAGGTTAGTGAGTTTTCGGTAGTCTTTTTGTAAATACTCAACGGCAAGAAAAGGGTAATTAAAATCTCGATTAACAGGTATGTCTGCATATTCAACCTGACTTATCGACATATTGTTATTTAATTTTTTAAATAAATGCTGCTCACTTGTATAACCTATTCCAAAGCGCAAAGTATCTTTTAAAGTGTTACTTTGAAGCCAATACCAACTGGCTGTATACTTGTTTTTTTCGTGATGGTACTTCCTTGACTCAACCCCATTTTCGTATTGCGTATCTTGTTGTTCAAAATTATCAAAACCAATTTGAAAAGCATTTTTAGTATCAAAGCTGACAAATTTCTTTGTTAAGAATACCGCTTGGCTTCCACCATCATCATTATCTGTTAGTCGAATGCTCGCACTAATATTGTTTTGTAAAAACAATGGGAATTGCGTATCAATTTTATAGCCGGTACGTTGATCATTACTAAAATATTCAAACTCAGCATCAATGCCTAAGCCTAGTAGATTCCTGTCTTTTATACCGATAGCATATTTGTTTTTCCCACCCTTTCTACCAAAATCAAAAGTTGGCATTAAAGACCAATTGTCCCAGGTTTCTACCTTAATAATATCGTTGTCTTTAGTGACCTCAGCACTTCTTATATATTTTTTACTACGAAGATGACGTTCAAGTTCTTGCTGATCTTCATCGGAAATTTGGCACTTTCCAATAAAAAAAGCAGATTCATTTATGACAGTAATTTCTTTTGTTTTTATATGAAGAAAGTTGGCCCATTCATGCAGAAATATCGTATCGTTATCGGAAAGATCAAAGATGTCATTTCTAACAAAGTTTATGTTTATTGCTTGATTACATTTAATGTCTTCCTCTGCTAAAACTACCATAGGTATTAAAAAGGAAGTGACGGTAATAAATTTGATATAAGGGAACATATAAACACCTTTTATTAAGTGTTTATATGTTAAAAAACTAGACTTAAGACTCGCTGAATTAAAACTGATATTTGAAGTAAGTTAAACTGAATATTCTAGAATATTGGCAAATATTTCAATATAACTAAGGGTTAAAAGCTTAAACGCAACTTAGCAAAGATATTATGTGCAGCTTTTTCTTTGAGGGCATATTTATAAAGGTTTCGTTTACCAAACTTAGCAATTTCATCCTCGTATTCTCCACCGAAACCGTAACTCAGATAAAAAGCAGTTAATTTAGAAAGAGAATACTTATAACGTAGTTGGAATGCATTTTCAGAAAAAGAAAAATCATCACTTTTTTCTGTAGGTTCAGCGAAACCGTAGCTGTCTACTATGTAATTTGATAGGTTTTGGGCTTTACCAATGATTGCTTCAAATTTAATCCTTAACTCTTGATTATCACTGATTTTAAAATCTATATTTAATTCAACGCCTTGTTCTGTAAAGTTGAACTCATCAACAGAGTTACCCTCATTCCACTCAATCCAGCTGTCACTGTTATATTGAGAAACAGAAAGGCTTACATGGAGCTTGTCATTGAACTGTTGTTCAATACTGCCATTAATATTGTAAAAATCACCTTTCCACCCTTCTGTTCCAAGAGATAACTCCGTACTATATTTTCCCCAAAGATATTCAGGAGAAGAAACGCCAAACTCTATATTATAAGAAGAAGGTAACCACAATGAATTGTTACCACGAGTAACAAGGTCATCAAATCCTGATGATAGCATCTCTAATGAAGCCTGATACTCAAACTCATTATGAGTGACTATTTCGATCCCCGCTCCAATAAGGTGTGGGAGCTTTTCATTTTGAAAATTTGTTTTTAGTTCTGTTTCAAGCCCTATAGCAATATCTCTAATATATAAAGAGTCTACATTTGATGTCTGGTATTCATACTCATACTCAAATTGTTTTCTGTTTACACGTTTTACATAGCCAATATCATTAAGTTGTAAGTCTTCACCATAAGTAAATAAGCTATATTCATGATTATGATGGTCATTAATATCCAAACTGCCTGTTACCCACCAACCTATATCATTAGTATTATCTAGGTTCTGTTCAATTCTTGATTGGATTATCCCAACATTAAGTTCACTGTTTTCAGATAATTTATAATGAAGATCAGATGATAGGATCATAGCTTTTCGAGCAATTGTTGGAGTATTTACATGATTTACTGATACACCTAATTTATTTGCACCGAAGGATTTTTGAGTGCGTAAAGAAATAAAATCACGCCCCTCTCCATTGTTTGTTGAATCTTCAAAGGCGGAAAGAATTCCAATGTCATAACTTGAATGATTATATGTGTATTTTAATGCTGAACTTAACTCACTTTTATAATTATCATCATAGTATGAATCGCCACCAATTCGTGGCGTGTGTAGAACTGTAAGTGACTCGGGCCCAGTGACTTCAAATAGGCTTTGGTTATCACTAAAAAATGGTCTTTTTTCAGAAAAAAAACTTTCTATTGCAGAGAAATTAACAATTAACTCATCTGATTCCACTTGTCCAAAATCGGGGTTAATAGTGGCACTCAATCGCTGATTTTTAGTTGGTTGCCAAAATAAATCAGCACCTAGGGATACATTATTTTTATTTTCTAATATATCTCTATTAGTCGAAATATAAGGAAATAAATCAAAACTAGATTTATTAACCACCGAGGTTGATAATTTTGAGAATTGTTGGAAAAAATTATTCATTCTTTCATTGGTAGGACTAGAGGCATAAGTCGCATTAGTGAATTCATCAAATCGACTAATATAAAAGCCAAACTCATTTTGATTACCTATCCTAAACGCCATGGAACTCCATGGAATAAATACCTCAGCTACCCAATTATCATTGTTTAATTTGACTTCATATTGCCATTGATTATTCCAATCGGTATTGAGTTCATTATTTACATCATATTTACCGTCAAAATAATTCCCTTGATGATTAACTGAAAATACATAGCTTTCCGAGGAGTTATTATTCATATCTAACATAATTTGAAAATGATCATTCGAAAATGTCTTATCATTTTCTTGGGTGCGTATTCTTAAAGTTTCTTTAATATGAGCGGTTAAGCCTAAATAAATACCCATTTCAGTGGTAATAATACGATAAGTAAAATTATCGTTTTCGATATTAAATGTTTGAGGGTCCACCTGATAATTTACATTATTCTCTTGGGCACTTTCCCATTCAGTAGGGTTTAATATACCGTTAATAATTATCTCAGCAGTATACCCATTATAGGAAAATATAATGCTCAGCAGTAATAAAGGGATAAATAGAGAGTGCTTCATAATGTTAAAGTGAATGTTATTAACAGATCCTGTTCTTTAGATACAGATATAGTGCCACCAATTTTCTCACTATATGACTTTACGATAGCTAAACCAAGTCCAAAGCGTTGTGATGATGTTCTTGATTCATCTTTTTGCCATAAAGGCTCAAAAAACGAATTTAAATCATCATTATCGTATTGATGAGTACTTGTATTACATATTTTAATATTTAAGTTGTGTTCAGAGTTAACAAGCACTGATATTGATATTATTGAATTATCAGGACTGTAGTAAATGGCGTTATTAATTAAGTTTGAAAGGATGGTATCAATAGCTATTTCATTGGTAAAAATCATTAATGGTGAATCATCATAGGTTTGATCTATTTTTCTTCCTGATTTATTTTCTCGTTTAATAATAGTCTGAATAAGTTCTTTTAGATTTAACTCCCTTTTCTCTAATTCGGCAGCGTTGCTACTTTTTTGCAGTAACAAAATACCGTTAACTATGTTTTTTAAACGTTCAGAAATTTCAAAAACGTCTTGGTGGAAAGTCTCTGTTATTTGCTTTTCATGTGGGAACTTTATGGCGACTTCGGCTAAATTCAATAGTTCTGCAATAGGCGTTTTAAGTTCATGGGCAATATCAGACGTTATCCTCTTTTCTCTGGAATAAAGCTTTTTATTTTCACTGATAAAGCCATTTATTCCGTTTGCAATATCAATAAGTTCATCAGGTAAATTATCGGTTGATAAGGAAGATACGTCAGAATTTAAGCTTATCTGTTTCAGCTCTCTATTTAATTTCACGAGCGGCTTTAATCCACTTGTAACTACTTTTGAGACGATGATTTTAACGGAAAAAATTGATAATAATGATGTAATTATGAATATAACATCTACAAACCAAAGTATTTGGTTTAGTCCTTCATTACTTATTGCGTAAGCAAGCTCCATTGGTTTTTGTGTTTTGCTAAATTCATCTTTTGTAACACCATAATCTTCTCTTATATCACTGTCTACTTGTGGTATAAACTTAATAAATAGCATTCTTCCAGAGCGTCCATCGGGTAATGTAATGTTTTGTATTGTTGTTTCATTTAGCTTTACATTTATTTTAGGCAGATCATGAAGTTCAAATAAATCAAGGGTGTCGGAACGTTCAAATATTTTATTTTCACGCCATAATTGGTAGTACTCAGGATCATTCTTCCCTTCAAACTCAGGCATGAATTCACCAGCGAAGTCGAAATCAACACCTTCTAAATCTTCACTAATAAGTGTTGTGAGTAACCCGACTTTAGTTTTCATCGAACGGTCAAACTCATTGCTAATCCATGTATCTACCAAGATATCTGTAATAAGAAATATACCTACGAGTAATATAGATATAGAAATTGAAATATATCTACTCAGCCTTTTCTTAATAGAATTCATTATTTAGTCTCAATAAAGTATCCAAATCCGCGCTTGGTTTTAATAGGCAGCTCATATCCCAAGCTTTTTATTTTTTTTCTAGTAGAGGATAAATGTGCTTCAATTGAATTTTTCGCAACAGCATCATATTGTCCAGCTAAATACTCACTTAACTTTTCAGACGAAAAAACTTTACCTTGATTTGTAAATAAACACTCAACTAATTTATATTCATTAGGTGTCAAATTCGTATCTATCTTATTACAATGTAATTGTTTTAAGTGAATATCTAATGTGAACGAACCAATACACACTTTACTGTCATTGATGTTTAAACTACCTCTGCGCATCAAGCATAGAAGGCGCACATGTAGTTCATCAAATGAAAACGGTTTTGTTAAGTAATCATCTGCACCATTTAATAATCCATCAATTTTATCTTCAGTGAGATCTCTAGCTGATAAAATGAGTACACGAATATCAATATTGGCCTTTCTAATAGCTTTTAAAATAGTTGTTCCATCAACAGATGGCAGCATCAAATCAAGAATTAATAAGGAATATTTACCAGATAACACCATACTAAGCCCTTCAGAACCATCACCAGTATCATCAACAGTGAAACCTAAATTTGATAAGCCTATTTTTAAACTTCTTCTCAATGAAGTTGAATCTTCAATAATTAATACTTTCAATTTATAGATTGCCCACTTTATTTTTAATAATAATAAGTTAGCAAACCAAACTTAAGTTTCACTGAATTTATGCTTAAATAAAGTAAGTTTATGGGTTTATTTTGACAGTAGTTCAAAATAGTCTCAGATGTCGCAGTGAGCTTCATTCTTTGAGTAAGCTTTAGTATCGAAATAAAGATACTCACCGAGTTTGGTTTAGCACATAGTTATTGTTAAAAAATAGAATATGGACGAAAGCAACGGGATTATCCCCTCCAACAAAAAAGTATTAAATTTTGATTAGCACTGCCCTAGATATGTTCATGGTTTAGCATCAATTTATTTTTGCTATTTTTCAATGTTCAGAAGACATAATTCTATCTTCGCCTTGATAGGCAACTAAAGATAACAAAATAGTCATAAACAAGTAGCCATTCCTTAGTTGACATTAAGGAGGTTGAATATACATGCCTATATTAAGTCTGTACTATAAGAACAGTCTACAATAAAGATCTGATACATATGAATAGAAAGAACTCACCTTTAACCATAGGTCGGTTAGCAAAAGCTGCTAATGTAAATATTGAAACAATACGGCATTATCAACGTAAGAATTTAATCATTGAGCCTGAAAAGCCTCTGGGTGGTTTTCGTCATTATCCCACTTCGAGTATAGATAGAATTCGTTTTATAAAACGTGCTCAGCAAATTGGCTTTTCATTAGAAGAAATAAAGCAATTGTTAAATTTAGGTGATAAAAATTGCGGAGATGTACAAACGCTAGCACAAGAAAAACGAAATAAAATAGCACAACAAATATTGGGATTACTTACCATTCAAACAGCTTTAGACGAGTTAATATCAACCTGCCATAGTGACATTGAAGAAGAGCAGTGCGGCTTTATCGAAGGATTATCTCAGAAAGGTTTTCTGGAAAATTAATATTAACACCATCATAAATTAATTTAAATTACCTATTGACTCTGGACTACACCCCAGAGTTTAAGCTATCTCATATTATCTTTATATGGGATCTAGTTATGTCAAATTCATCAACATCAAATCGTTCTTTATTGTTAGCTATTACAGCAGGTCTTGGTGCATCTGCCTGCTGCATCGGTCCGTTGCTACTATTATCACTCGGTTTCGGTGGTGCATGGGTCGGAAACCTTACGGCAATGGCACCTTATAGTGGCTATTTTTCCGCTATAACCCTCCTTATCTTGGCTGTTGTTTTTCATAAACTATATGTTGCTGAACAAAAATGTGAAGAAGGTGCAGTTTGCGCTAATCCAAAGATAGTAAAAAAACAGCGCATCATTTTTTGGATAGTCAGTATTATCCTCATCGCAATGATGAGTTTTCCATATTATGCAGATTACATAGTTGAATAATAAGACTATAAGTAAATTTATATTTGTATATTTAAATTTGAAGAGGAATAAAAAATGAAAAATATTATTAGCATTACCCTACTTTTAAGCTCCCTATTTATTCTTGGGAATGCAGTGGCAACGGTAAGTGAAAAAGATAATTTTATAGCTGCTCCAGTAATGTCGGAAAAGTTATTCAATATTGAAAAGATGACCTGCAAAATGTGTCACATCACTGTACGCAAAGCGATGGAGAAAGTTGAAGGTGTTGTAAAAGCGACTGTTAATTATGAGAATAAAACAGCCACCGTTACATTTGACCCTAAAAAAACTGACATTGAAGCTATAGCGTTAGCATCAACCAATATTGGCTATCCAGCTACATTAAAGAAATAGAGGGGAATTATGTTTAATCCTTTGAAATTACTTACTCGTGTTGGCGACAAAGCTGGATCGTTAGGAGCCGTTGTATCAGCGATGGGATGTGCCATGTGTTTTCCTGCTATTGCCAATATTGCGGCCGCTTTAGGTATGGGTTTTTTAGGACAGTGGGAAGGATTGTTCGTTAACACATTATTTCCACTATTTGCTTCATTAGCTTTGGTGGTGAATATTCTAGCTTGGTTTAGTCACCGCCAGTGGCATCGTAGTTTGCTCGGATCAGTTGGGCCGATTTTAGTCTTATTATCATTATATCCATGGTTTCAATACGGTTGGAGTTCATACGCAACTTATACAGGGCTAGGGCTAATGGTTGCTGTGTCGATATGGGATATGGCCTCTCCGGCAAGTCGTCGCTGTGATGATGATTCATGCCCGGCATAACACGAGAAATTTAACTTATAATTATTGGAAGTATTAGCATGATAACTTTATCGATTAAGGGTATGACTTGTAGTCGTTGTGCCGACCAGATTAAAAAAGCAGTTAAAGCTATTGATGGAGTATGGACAATTAATATTTCATATCCTGATGCAATGGCTGAAATTGAAACTGTAGATGACATTAAGCGGTGTGAAATTGTTGATGCTATTGAAGCTTTAGGCTATACAGTTTCGGAATTAGATGCTGCAACAACAAAACAATTGCATGTCGCTATTATCGGTACTGGCTCCGGAGCATTTGCTTGTGCTATTAAAGCTGCGGAAGGTGGCGCAAGAGTCACCATGATCGAAGGTGCAGACATTATCGGTGGCTGTTGCGTCAATGTTGGGTGCGTGCCATCTAAGATACTTATCCGTGCTGCGCAATTGGCTCATCAGCAACGCAAAAATCCATTTGATGGTCTTGAAAATAGTCAGCCTCAAATTAACCGCTCGTTACTAGCGCTTCAACAAACATCACGTGTTGAAGAGTTGCGAGGTGCTAAGTATCAAAAAATCTTAGATAACAACCCAGCATTAACCTTATTGAAAGGTTACGCACGCTTTAAAAATGAAAATACTTTACTGGTTAAAAAATCAGATGGAAGTGATGAAGAACTGATTGCAGATCGTATCTTAATTGCAACGGGATCTACGCCTTCTATTCCGCCTATTAATGGATTAGCCGAGACTCCCTATTGGATATCAACAGAAGCACTATTTGCTGAAGCGTTACCTGCGAGTTTAATCGTAATAGGCTCGTCTGTTATCGCTTTAGAGATTGCCCAAGCTTATGTACGTTTAGGTAGCAATGTTACCGTATTAGCACGTCATACCTTATTGTATGCAGAAGACTCATTGTTAGGCGAAAAGTTAACTGAGTGTTTTGAAAAAGAAGGCATTCGCGTACTTAATAACACACAAGCGAATAAGGTTAGTCATGATGGAAGTACATTCTCATTAGAGACTAATGAAGGGACTTTAAAAGCAGACAAATTACTTATCTCGACTGGCCGTCATGCAAATACGGCTCAGCTTGGCCTAGAAAATGTTGGTGTTGAAACACAAAGAAATGGTGCCATCGTAGTCAATGATAAAATGGAAACGTCAACGGCAAATATTTATGCCGCTGGTGATTGCTCTACTATGCCTCAATTTGTTTATGTTGCTGCCGCTGCGGGTAGTAGAGCGGGTATAAATATGACGGGTGGGGATACTAGGCTCGACCTATCAACAATGCCAGCTGTTATCTTTACCGATCCACAAGTTGCCACCGTAGGCTTAACCGAAGAGCAAGCCAATAAAGATGGGTTTAATGTCATTAGTCGAGTATTAGACATGGAAAACGTGCCACGCGCATTAGCCAATTTTGAAACGGACGGGTTCATTAAACTAGTAGCGGATAAGCCAACAGGTAAAATTCTTGGCGCACAAATACTTGCTCATGAAGGTGGGGAGTTGATACAAAGTGCCGCACTCGCTATGCATAATAACATGACAGTTGATGACCTTGCAGGACAGCTATTTCCATACTTAACTATGGTAGAAGGACTAAAATTATGTGCACAAACATTTAGTAAGGATGTCTCTGAACTTTCATGTTGTGCAGGTTAGTCCCATAGTTCACGGTTAATTTAGGCTCATCGTTTACGTTAAAAACACAATGCCAACGTCAACCTTGAGCTTAAGTATGGTGATTTTAATTAATTTTTACTTACGCCCAAGCTGTGGCTTAAAACTCATCAGCGCAAAAAATGATGCAATGCTGGTGGCAATTAATACCGTTAACAGTGCCGAAAAATTCAATTGCCCATAAAGTGCAAATCTTAATAACTCAACACAGGCTGTAAAAGGGTTAAACTGGCAAAGCCAATATAGCCAAATGCTCGCTTCTTTCATTTTCCAAAGCGGGTACAAAGCACTAGATAGAAAAAACATTGGGAAAATAACAAAATTCATCACGCCAGCAAAGTTCTCTAATTGTTTAATCAAGTTAGACAACATCAGCCCCAACGCGCCAAGAAAAAACGCAATCAAGAAAATAGCGGGTATTGCACTCAAATAACCTAGCAGTGGAATATCTACATCAACTAATTGGGCAAAAAGTAAAAAAATAACAACTTGTAAAAGCGACAACAAAGCACTGGCAATTAACTTACAACACAATAGGTATGGGCGTGGTAATGGGCTCATTAATAGCACTTTCATGCTACCCATTTCGCGATCATAAACCATAGAAAGCGAGCTTTGCATGCCGTTAAATAAAATGATCATGCAGCAAAGACCAGGGGTAATATATTGTTGATAGGTAATATAAGTGCCGTAAGGTTCCATAATTGACACACCTAGTGCTGCCCTGAAACCTGCTGCAAATACTACTAACCACAATAAAGGCCTAACGAGTGCGCTAAGTAAGCGAGAACGTTGTTGAAAAAAGCGTAAAACTTCACGTTTAACAATGCCATTAAAACAATACAGATATTGGCTGCTCATTAGATAAGCTCCGTACTAGTAGTTAATCGGCGATACAGCTGATATATATCGTCAACGTTATGCGTATTACATAACTCTCGACTTAAACCCTGTGCGGTGATTTTTCCTTCGTTGATCAGTATAAGTTGATCATTCTCGGCTATTTCATCAATTAAATGAGTAGCCCATAACACGCAAATATCTAAATCTTTGCAGAGTTTGCCTACATATTCAGTGATCATTTTTCTGCTATCAATGTCTAAGCCAACGGTAGCTTCATCTAACAACAAGACTTTGGGTTGATGAATTAACGCGCGGGCAATTTCAACTCGACGACGATGACCACCATTTAATGAACGTACTTTGTCATTAAGTCGCTGCGTTAATTGTAATTGCGATAATATATCGCTGATATTGTTTAATGCTTGCGATGCTGAAATGCCATGCAACGCGGCATAATAAACTAAATTTTGTTTTACAGATAAATCTAAATCTAGCGTACTTTGCTGAAAAACCACGCCCATCGAACGCATGATTTTAGAGCGATTTTCTTTAAGGTCATAACCATTAATATTAACACTACCAGTACCTGCTTGAGAAAGGCCTGTTAACATTGAAAATAAGGTACTTTTCCCAGCTCCATTTGGCCCAAGTAACACGTTAAAACCACTGTTAATTTTTAGGCTTAAATTATCAATTGCCGTTTTTTTACCATAATGAAAACTAAGTTGATGAGTAACTATACTCATGGCACGCTTCGTATCACTACGCCCCACGGATAACGCCCTACTTTGATGGATTTAGTCACCTTCATTTGTTTAACATCTATCACCGAAACATCACCACTAATGCCATTGGTTGTTAACAATTGGCTTTGATCATCATTAAAGGCCAATTGCCAAACACGGCGACCTACTAACAAATATTTATCGACTTCCATGGTTTTACGGTCGATAACCGCCACATGATTTGCTGGGCCAAGCGCCACAAAAGCGTAACGACCATCGCTTGATAATTCTATGCCCACAGGTTGCACTCGGTCACGGTGAATGCCGCGAATAGCAAAAGTAAACTCTTTAACAATTTCTTGTGTATTCACGTCAAGCACCACCACTGCCCCGCCAATTTCAGAGCTAACCCATAGAAACTTTCCGTCGTCAGTAAATTTAGCCGAACGAGGCCGAGCGCCAACTAACGTGTTGGCAAAGTTGGTATTATTTTCAGTGTGTATCCAATGCACCATATTGGTGGTTTCTGAGGTAACCACCACAATTTTTCCATCAGGACTAACCGCTAAACCCTCAGGCTCAACCCCGACATCAATTTGAGCAATAACGGTTGCTGTTTCAATATCAATAACAGTAAGTAGCGCATCATCTTCATTCGAGGTATAAATAATTTTACCGTTTGGGTGTAATGCGATAGTTTCAGGGTCTTCACCTGAAGGCAATTCACCAACAATTTGCTCAGTATTAAGGTCTAAAATTTGAATTCGGTCTGACTCGCTGGCACAAATGTAGGCAAGCGTGTGTTGTTTATTAAAAATAATGCCGCGCGGTCGCTCACCAACAGGTATGGTTTTGATGACTTTATTTTGGCTTAAGTCGATCACCGAAATATTATCGTCTTTCTCATTGGTAACATAAGCAAGTTCAGCGGCATTACTAGTGCTGATACATAAAGCCGAAGCGAAGCATAATAAGCTAACAAAGTTTATATTTTTCATAAGTAATGGTGAGCCTTATTTACAGTGAGATTCTTGGGCATCAAAGCCAAGCGTATCAAGTTCAGTGATCGGATGTAACATACCAGGCTGAGGTGATTGCGACACCAAAGCATGAGGATGCACCAGCGCAAGCGGCATTCTTAACTGTCGGTTCCAAGACCTAAAACTAAGCTTACGACCTTTGTATGCAGCGAGTTCAAATTTATCTGAACTAATATAATCGGTTAATTTTTTGCTGTCTTTTGAATGTAATTTATGTACCGATTGGGCAACACTTCTTACGGCTAAGTATCCTGAAAAGTCAGTTTCATTCATTGCACGACCCGCTAAGTCTGTAAAACGGTTTTGCAATTGTGTTGCGCCCCACTGTTCAATTGCGCCATGCCAAGCTAAAGCCTCTAAACCCGCGGAGCCGATAACGGGACGAGGTAAATAAGTATTAAAAGGAATGAACTCGGCAAAGTCTTTGCTTTTATCAGCGACATAAACGGCATCATAATCTTGTACCGTTTGGGTAAATAGTGGAATTTCTTGTTGAGTGCTGCGTCTAAGGTCAGTATTAAAGTCCCATTGTTTTTCATCAATAAGTTTTATGCCAAAACGTTTCGCTGAGCGTTTAAAAGAATTCGCCAACTCAATATCTTCTACTTTACTGCCCTGAACTAATAACACCTTATTCATACGACGATACAATAACCACTGCGCAAGCGCGTCAGACTTCATCGCGTTACTCGCACTGGTATGAAATAACTTAGCTAAACACTGAGTAGAGCGCAGAACGTCTGCCGACTCGTTCGCATTAAAGAGTAACACTGACTTATTTTTCGCCCAGCGATCAACCTTTATTAACTCAGCTAAGGGTGCATCAAGAATAAATACTTGTCGACCTTGTAAATATTGCGCATCTAAGTAATGTAAAAATTCATCGCTTTTAGCGCTAGTGAAATGGCTTAACGTAAAATGTTGTTTTAAAAATTTACCCGTAGTATTGGAATCATTAATCGCGAGTTTAGCACCCATAAAACCACTATTTTCAGGTGTTTTAAAAATATTCAGCGCATTGCTAGGTTGTTGTTGATCAAACTTAACATAGCTTATTTCCAGTGTAATGGACTGGGGTTGTGCCAAAGATGTTAAACAAAATAGTGACAAACCGACAGCAAATAGCTGTTTTTTAGCACTTATGTTTACCATCGTAGACATAGATTGAGTAAATATAAACACGGTAAAAATAACAACAATAAACATAGCGAACTCAAACATTTGCAAATGTCCCAAGACTATATAGTTATATATATAGTCGAATAAAGGTTAAATCGAATTAATAACTCTTAGCATATAGAATAATCACTTAAATTTAAAATCATAAGCACTCACTAAAAACAAAGACAAAGCACTGATTTTTATAACTATAACAACAAATTACACTCAACGCATACGATAAACTCATACTAAAGGAGGAGACCTAACGCGCTAAAGTATAATTCTTGAAGCTTGCACACAACCTTATCATTAGGCTATAAAAATTAAACTCCACGAATAATTTACATAGAACACGAGGTACTCAACAATGATAAAACTTAATAAAGGCCGCTGCTATTTAATTGCATTCATATCAATTTGTTCATTCGGCATTGCGGCTCATGGCCCAGTAACACCGCAATCAATTGATACCTCAACACTGCCCGCCTTAGGCGAAGAGTGGAGTGAAACTAACCCATATCGCGAATCAGAAGGTGACATCCGCGAAGAAATTTTACGTGTTGGCGCATCAGCGTATAACCAAAATTGTGCTCGCTGTCATGGTTTAGAAGGTATTTCAGGTGGTATTGCTCCTGACTTACGTGAACTTGCAAGCGATTATGACGGTGATGAGTGGTATGTTTACCGTGTACAAAACGGCGCAGTGCGCAACGGCGCTGTTTATATGCCGAAAATGACAGAGCACTTAAATCAAGAAGCGCTTTGGTCTATTCGCACATGGTTAGAGTCAGTCAGTGAAAAAGAATAACTTTAACGCGTTAATTTTTTGGCTAAGTTGTTGTGGCATTTTTTGCACAACAACTTTTGCTCGATCCTACGATGACATTATTGAAAGTAATGAAATTGTTGTCGCGGTATATCGTGACTACATCCCATTTTCGTATCAAGAAAATGGCGAAGCTAAGGGTATTGACGTTGCATTAGCAAAGCATATTGCCAAAAAATTAGGTGTCGAAGTTCGCTTTAGGTGGGTAACCGCTGATGAAAACGTAGAAGGCGACTTACGTAATAACCTTTGGAAAGGACATTTTCTCAAGCGCACTGTAGCAGACTTAATGCTGCGCGTTCCTTACGACAAAGCATATTCTCAACTTCGAGATGATATTGGTGAACTGGTGCATGAACAAGTACACATGTTCGCGCCCTACCATACTGAATCGTGGAAAATAATTTTCAATAATCAAAAGATTGAAGATGTAAGTACCATGGCTGTGTTTCAATATCACGATATCGGTGTAGAAGTAGATTCAATTCCCCAGTTTTACTTAATGTCGGTTTTTAACGGTCGAATGAGTAAAAGAACCAAACAATTTAATTCGGTGGAATTAGCTGTTTCAGCCATGCATGAACAAAAAATTGATGCGGTAATGGGGTTAAGAAGTCAGGTAAGTTATTACCAGCACCAACTTGCATCACCCAATTATCAATTAGCGTCAAATGCCTTTCCTAATATTGGTAAACAACAATGGGATATTGGCATGGCGGTTAAAAGTGACTATCGCCAACTAGGTTATGCGGTTACTGACATTGTTGAAGAAATGATTGCTTCAGGAAAAATGAAAAAACTTTTCGAAGATCATCATGCTGTTTATCAACTTCCTGGTTTGTACTCGGTTGCTATGGAGTCGCCTCAATAACACACTTTTTTTCATCCCTTTACTCATACTAAGTGATGAAAAAAATTCGACCGCTGAGTGATAGTCAATAAAAAAACCAGAATATAACATGGCTGTAGACTGTAAAAATGCATTGATTCGAACAATTGAACACTTTGAATCTAACCAAGCCTACAGGAAGATAAAAAGACAAAATATCGTTAAGTATATTTAAACCCCAAGAGGAAATAACAATGATAACAGCAGGTAAAAATAAAATATTGTCATTATCTATTGTCATGTCTTTAACGTTTACAAGCCTAGTACAAGCTGGTGTAACCGATAAAGACATTGCTAATGACCAAATGACAACTAATGACGTAGTGACCTACGGACTTGGCCTAAAAGGTCAGCGTTACAGTCCACTTGATAAAATAAATACCGAAACAGTAAAACAAATGCATCCCGTTTGGTCTTTTTCATTAGGCGGCGAGAAGCAACGTGGTCAAGAATCACAGCCTATGGTTAAAGACGGCGTTATGTACATTACCGGTTCATACTCTCGTGTATATGCGATCAACGTACATACCGGTGACGAACTTTGGCAATACGATGCAAGATTACCTGATGGCATTATGCCGTGTTGTGATGTTATTAACCGTGGTGTTGCGCTTTTCGATGACTTAGTCATTTTTGGTACGCTAGATGCAAAACTTGTCGCGCTACACAAAGACACTGGTAAAGTGGTTTGGAAAAAGAAAGTAGAAGATTATAAAGCAGGTTATTCGATTACTGCTGCCCCTATTATAGTTAAAGGTAAAGTCATCACAGGTGTTGCCGGTGGTGAATTTGGCGTAGTCGGTAAAGTGAGAGCTTACGATGCTATTAATGGCAAGTTAGTTTGGGAACGTCCAACCGTTGAAGGCCATATGGGCTACATCTGGAAAGATGGCAAAAAAATAGAAAATGGCATTTCTGGTGGCAAACCAGGCCAAACATGGCCAGCAGAGCTTTGGAAATCAGGTGGCGCCGCGCCATGGTTAGGCGGTACTTATGATGCTGACGTTGATTTACTTTTCTTTGGTACGGGTAACCCGGCACCTTGGAACTCTCATTTACGTCCAGGTGATAACCTTTTCTCATCTTCACGTTTAGCTATCGACCCAGATACTGGCAAAATTGTATGGCATTTCCAAACAACGCCGCATGATGGTTGGGACTTTGATGGTGTAAACGAACTTATCTCTTTCGATTACAAAGAAAAAGGCAAAACGATTAAAGCAGCTGCTACAGCTGACAGAAACGGCTTCTTCTACGTACTTAATCGTGAAAATGGTGACTTTATTCGTGGTTTCCCATTTGTAGATAAAATTACTTGGGCTTCAGGGCTTACTGATAAAGGTCGTCCAATCTTTGTTGATAGCAACAGACCTAGTGATCCGAGTAAATCTAAAGACGGTAATAAAGGTAGTACTGTTGTTTCAGCGCCAGCCTTCTTAGGTGCAAAAAACTGGATGCCTATGGCTTACAGCCAAGATACTGAATTATTCTATGTGCCTTCAAACGAATGGCAAATGGATATTTGGAATGAGCCTACAGCCTATAAAAAAGGTGCTGCATACTTAGGTGCTGGTTTCACTATTAAAGCCATTAACGAAGACTATATTGGCGTACTAAAAGCAATCGACCCTAAAACCGGTAAAGTTATTTGGCGTTATAATAACTACTCTCCTTTATGGGGTGGTGTTCTAGCGACTGCGGGTAACTTAGTATTTACGGGTACGCCAGAAGGTTATCTATTAGGTCTTAACGCTAAAACAGGTGAAGTAAAATATAAATTTAACACGGGTTCAGGCATCGTAGGTTCTCCTATTACTTGGGAAATGGATGGCGAGCAATACTTGTCAGTACTTTCTGGTTGGGGTGGCGCAGTTCCTTTATGGGGCGGTGACGTTGCAGAACGTATTAAACACTTTAACCAAGGTGGCAGTGTTTGGACGTTTAAATTACCTAAGTAATTAAACATTGGTCTAATGACAACGCTACTCCCATAGCGACGTAACATCAGACCACGCTCCTTGCATTTAAAAAGCTTTTGAAATTTTTCAAAAGCTTTTTTTTATCGTTTAAATTTGTTACAGCCCTATGAAAATCGAGCAACTCGTCCCAAAGTATGATGTTTTTAAAGCCTATGGGTAATAGTTTCAATTGCTTGCCCCGCACTATTATAGATACACGAAAAAAACGCTTTAGTAATTACTAGAGCAAACATAAACAGGGCCATGGAAAGAGTATTACTCTGGCTGGTCTCGACACGAGGTGATATATGATCTATGCATACCCAGGCAGTGAAGGTTCTGTCGTTTCTTTTAAACCTAAATATGAAAACTACATCAATGGTCAATGGGTAGCTCCTGTTAAGGGAAATTATTTTACCAACACCACACCCGTTACTGGTGAAGTCATTTGTGAAATTCCTCGTTCAAGCAGCGAAGACATTGAATTAGCGCTTGATGCAGCTCATGGCGCTAAAGAAGCATGGGGCAAAACATCAGTTCAAGACCGCTCTAGAGTCTTACTGAAAATTGCTGACCGTATTGAAGAAAACCTTGAAAAAATTGCGGTAGCTGAAACATGGGACAACGGTAAGCCAGTTCGCGAAACGCTTGCAGCTGACATTCCATTATGTGCTGATCACTTTCGCTACTTTGCCGGTTGTATTCGCTCACAAGAAGGTTCTCTTTCTCAAATAGATAACGATACAGTTGCGTATCACTTTCATGAGCCCATTGGTGTTGTCGGTCAAATAATCCCTTGGAACTTCCCAATATTAATGGCGGCATGGAAACTTGCTCCAGCACTTGCTGCGGGTAACTGTGTAATATTAAAACCAGCTGAGCAAACGCCTGTAAGTATTTTGGTACTAATGGAAATTATTGGCGATTTACTTCCTCCTGGCGTATTAAACATAGTTAACGGTTATGGTAAAGAAGCGGGTGAAGCTCTAGCAACAAGCACACGTATTGGTAAAATTGCCTTTACAGGTTCTACGGCTATTGGTGGACACATTCTTAAGTGTGCAGCTGAAAACCTAATTCCTTCAACGGTTGAGCTTGGTGGTAAATCTCCAAACATCTTCTTTAAAGACATTACACAATTTGAAGACGACTATTTAGATAAATGTGCTGAAGGGTTTGTTTTAGGCTTTTTCAACCAAGGTGAGGTTTGTACTTGTCCGTCTCGTGCCTTAATTCAAGAAGATATTTTCGACGAATTTATGGAAAAAGTTATTGCTAAAGCGAACAAAATTATTCGTGGTAACCCATTAGATACTGAAACTATGGTCGGTGCTCAAGCCTCTCAAGAACAATTTGAGAAAATCATGAGTTATTTAACTATTGGTAAAGATGAAGGTGCAGAGCTATTAACCGGCGGTCATAAAGAAAGCTTAGGTGACTCTTTAGAAACAGGTTTTTACATTCAACCGACTATTCTAAAAGGTAATAACAAAATGCGCATCTTCCAAGAAGAAATTTTTGGACCGGTTGTCGCAGTAACTACTTTTAAAGATGAAGCGGAAGCGCTAGCAATAGCTAACGACTCAGTTTATGGTTTAGGTGCGGGTTTATGGACACGTGATGCTAACCTTGCACATCGAATGGGTCGAGGTATTCAAGCGGGTCGCGTATGGACTAACTGTTACCACTTATACCCAGCTCACGCAGCATTTGGTGGCTATAAAAAATCAGGTATCGGTCGTGAAAACCACAAGATGATGCTCGACCATTATCAGCAAACTAAAAACTTACTAGTTAGCTATAGCACGAGTCCTTTAGGTTTCTTTTAACCTAACCCTCAATGTATACAAGGGTGTCTTTCTTTAACGAGGTTGACACCTTTTTATTCAGCGAATACTAATCAGTTTGTAACGATTTATGAGGGCGTTAGCATGCATTTACATATACTCAACTTCCTAAAGACAAGGATGATTTACATTCTTGTCTTTATGCTATCACCCTCTTTTTATTCTTTTGCCTTCGCTCCTGTTGAGGCTCAAAATACAACTTCAATTTCTGCTAATATTGCCGAAATATTCCCCAGTGCAACACGTTTAGGTCCTGTTGATAAAAAAATTGCCGTAACGCCCGTTTATCAATTAGGTGATTTACTCGGTTATGTATTTGAATCAGACGACTTTACAAATTTCATCGGTTTTTCAGGCCAAACCATCAATATTCTCATTGGTATTGATACCCAAGGTGTTATTACCGGTTTAAAAATACTAAATCATCATGAACCGATATTTTTACACGGCTTAGGCGAACCGCCATTATTTGATTTTATTAACCAATATCAACACCATTCAATTAAAGAACGTTTTATTATTAACGCTCGCGATAAGTCATCAAAAGATGCCACATATTTTGACGGAATAACTCGCGCCACCATTTCAGTATTAGTGGTTAACGACACCATTATTGCTTCAGCGCTTAAAGTAGCGCGCGAAAAGTTATCCGGTTTTGTTGCACCTTCAAATTTCGTGGTTAATCCTGACTTTTTTGAAACATTAACTTTTGAACAATTGGTTGAGAAAAAGTACGTACAGCACTGGCAGTTAACACGCGATCAAGCACTCGCCTTAACTGAAAGCTCATCACCATCTCTAACAAATACAATTAAAAAGTTAAGCGAAGATACCAATGACTTTATCGATTTATATTTTGGTTTCGCTAACATTCCTATTATTGGTAAAAATTTATTGGGTGAAACAGAATACAACCGCTTACTCGAGAGTTTAATCCCGGGTGAACATGCTTTAATGGTATTAAATCGCGGCAACTATGCTTTTGTCAGCGAAGAATTTATTCCTCAAACCGTCCCTAGCCGCTTAAGTGCAACGCAAGCTTCACTGCCTGTCGATATGCGCGATGTCGACTTTTATAGCTATTTTAACCCTAGATTTGCACTTGAAATACCTGACTATAATGAAATTAAAGTATTTCGAATAAAATCCCAATCTGGTTTTGAGCTCAATAAAGAGTTAACGCTGTCTTTAGCTGTTACCTACAACCAATCATTTTTATCTAAAAATCAACACAACTTTAGCTTTGCCAGTACATTGCCTGAAATTTTATTCCTTGATAAAACACCGTTAGTTCAGCCTGAAAAAGCTCAACCGCTCTGGCTAAAGCTTTGGCTACAACGTAGCACTGAAATAATCATACTTTGTCTATATCTTATCGCCTTAACGCTAGTCTTTATTAAACAAGACACCTTGGCAAAAAATGAAAAGTTAACCCACCAAGTACGCTTTATATCATTAATTTTTGTTATCGGTTTTATCGGTTTTTATTCACAAGGCCAGCTATCTGTTGTCAACATTTACACCTTATTATTGTCAATCCAACAAGGTTTTAACATTGAAGTGTTCTTGCTTGATCCCGTGATATTTATTTTATGGGTATTTGTTTTTATTACCCTATTTTTATGGGGGCGAGGTTTGTTCTGTGGTTGGCTATGCCCTTTTGGCGCGCTACAAGAAATAATGGCTTTGATCGCAACTAAGCTGAAAATAAAACAAATTAAAATTAAGCCTCAACATCATAAAGCGGGACAAAAAGTAAAATATGTATTGTTAATACTATTAGTTGCTTGCTCTTTTTATTCACTAACATTGGCAGAGCAATTAGCCGAAATAGAGCCATTTAAAACCAGCATAACACTGAACTTTGTACGCTATTGGCCGTTTGTTTTATACGCTGTTTTATTACTGCTGTTGAGTTTAAAAATTCATAAGTTCTATTGTCGTTATTTGTGTCCGTTAGGTGCAGGATTAGCGATTATTGGTCGATATCCCATATTTAAATGGTTAAGACGTCGTGATGAATGTGGCTCACCTTGTCAACTTTGTCGTAATAAAAAATGTGGTATAGACGCCATTAAACCTAGTGGCGCTATTGACTACGGCGAATGTATTCAATGTTTAGAATGTGTTGTGGTTATTGAAAGTCCTAAGTTGTGTGTTGTAAACAAATATGCAAATAAAACAAAGCCTTCGCAGATAAAGGTATTGAACTGTAACGAGTAAACTATATGATGGGTATCTATCAAAATATGAGCCGAATTTATGCATGATATAAAAACGATTACGGCAGTTAGTAAAGCCATCGACCCTGCAATTGCAAGCCAAGAGCTTTATCAACAATTAAATAAAGCTAACATCAGTTTTGTGCTGTTTTATTGTTCTTCTACTTATGCGCTAGATACCCTAGCACAAACCATGGAAAGCACCTTTACTGATGTCGACATTGTTGGCTGCACTACCGCCGGCGAAGTAACAAACCAAGGTTACGAGCAACACTCTATTGTTGCCATAGGCTTTTCTAGCCAATACTTTGCTATTTGCGCTACCTTGATTGAGTCGATGGAAAAGTTCGATACGATTAATGCGCAGTCCACCATTAATGAGCTAGTTGAAAACTGCCAATCTAAAGAGTTAACAGAGATAAAAAACAACAGCTTTTTACTCACTTTACTCGACGGCCTTTCTTCAAGCGAAGAACAATTTTTGGTAACCCTTAACTCTGCTGCTAGAGCCATCCCTCACTTTGGTGGCTCTGCGGGCGACGACATAAATTTAACTAAAACCCATGTTTATTATCACGGAAAATTTTATCAAAACGCCGCGATTGTTATTATGGTTAACACGATATTGCCTTTTGAAGTTTTCACGTGTCATCACATAAAGCGTCCAATAGAAAAGTTAGTTGTGACCGATGCTGATGCGGCTAACAGAACAGTTTACGAATTAAATGCAGAACCTGCGGCATTAGAATATGCAAAATTACTTAATGTCGATCTTAAAGATTTAAGCCCTGAAGTATTTTCGCTTAATCCGTTGGCGGTAAAAGTGGGCGGTGACTACTATATTCGCTCCATTCAAAAAGTAAACGAAGCAGACTTAAGCCTAACGTTTTACTGTGCGGTTGATGTGGGCATTGTGCTTACCGCAGTAGAAATGGGCGATATATTTTCCCCTGTAACAGACCAACTTGGCGAAATTTCACAACGCTACGGTGATCCTGAATTAGTACTTACCTGTGATTGCTTTTTAAGACGACTAGAAATAGAGCAAAAAGGCCTAGAGGCACGCGTAAGAAGCTTAAATGCGCAATACAATATTGTCGGTTTTAATACTTATGGTGAGCATACTAATGGCATTCACTTAAACCAAACTTTTACCGGCGTTTTTATCGCTGGAGGCGTAAATGAGTGAGCAGGCTTTAGAAGATGAGTTAGCCTTGCTAAAAAAGCAAAACGCTAAACTTATCAAAATTAACAATGCCTTAATGCAACGTGTTGAAGACAGTGGCGAAAATCAATATGCGCCCTACACGGCTTTTGAACATTCCGTGCACTTAGCCGAACAGGTTAGAGAAAAAACGCAGACACTTAATGAAACGCTGGCAAAACTAGAGTCGAGTAACCGCGCACTTAAACAAGCGAATGACACAGCCAACTTATTTAAACAACGTTTTATAGATGCCATTGAAAGCATTACAGAAGCCTTTGTTTTACTCGATAGCGATGGTCGCATTATTTTACAGAACAGTAATTTTGCCAGTTTTTGGAGTGAGTCAGGCTTACCTATTGTTGAAGGTGCCAACCTTAAAGACTTAAAAGAGTTAGCAAAAACACGCGGTATCATTCGCCGAGCATCACCGGGTGATAATTTTGCTAGCCCTGTGTATCAACTGTCAGACGATCGCTGGTTTCAACTTAACGAGCATCGTACTAGCGAAGGTGGTTGGGTAATGATTTATACTGACATTACCGCCATTAAAAACGCAGAAAGTGCCCGATACGAGCGCGGTATGGCGCAAAAATCTTTGTTACTGCAAAACTTAATTGACAACCTGTCACAAGGTGTTGTTTTGATCAGCAGTCAAAACAAAATTGAAGTGTGGAACATGCGATTTGCGCAAATCAGCCAGTTATCGCCCAATCTTTTACGCGCAATGCCCAGCACCAATAATGTGCAAAATTTGACCGAGCTTGATCTAGCGCCAAAATCTAGCACCGATAATTATTATTATACCCAAACGCTGATGAACGGTACGGTTTTAGAGATACGTGATCACCGTTTAAATAATGGCAAAATTATTAAAACCTACAGCGATATTACAGAACGTCATCGCTACGCTGAATCATTAAGAAAAAGTGAAAGTTGGTTACGATTAATCACCGATAACGTGCCCGCGATGATCGCCTATATTGGCGAAGACCTAAAATACCAGTTCACAAATCAAGTGTATGTTGATTGGTATGGCTTACCTCAAGGTGGACTCAATGGCTTAGAGTTAGAACAAAGTCGCGTACATACCAACTTCACTGAACTAAAATCTTATGTTGACCGCGCCTTAAAAGGTGAAAGTGTCAGCTTTGCCATGGAAGAAAAGAACAAACAAGGTGAGCCCTGCTACCTTTTAAAATCTTACGTACCTAATCGAGACAGTAAGGGACATGTTCTTGGATTTTTCGTTCTTATTCGCGATATTACCGCGCGTAGAAAAGATGCCCTAGCGTTACAAAAAGCTCATGATCAACTTGAAATCAGAGTGCAAGAAAGAACAGTTCAATTACAAGGATTAAACGATAAATTAATTGTTGAAGTAGCAGAGCGAAGCCAGGCACAAGTCAATTTACATAAAGCTAAAAGTGAAGCCGAGTTTGCTAACAGTACCAAAACCAAATTCCTAGCGGCTGTTAGCCATGACTTACTGCAACCCCTAAATGCGGCGCAGTTGTTCACCAGCTCTTTAATGGAAAAAACCTTAGAAACCCACACTAAAAAACTGCTAGGTTCAGTGATAAATTCGTTAGACGATTTAGAGAACTTAATTTGTACCTTGGTTGATATTTCAAAACTAGATGCTGGTGTTGTAAAGGCGGATAAAAGCTCATTTAAATTATCAGAATTACTTAACAACTTAGCCAGTGAATACCAACAAACCAGTGCTCAATTCAAAGTAAAATTACACTATGTTAGTAGCGATTTAGTGGTAAATTCCGACAGTGTTTTATTAGCACGTATTTTACGTAACTTTCTCTCCAATGCCTTTAGATATGCAAGTAATGGTAAGGTATTACTTGGCTGCAGACGCCAAGGAGATCATGTTTCAATTGAAGTATGGGATAATGGTATGGGTATCGCCCAAGACCAACTTCAAGAAATATTTAAAGAGTTTAAACGCCTTAAATCGTCTCAATCAGCATTTCGAAATGGCTTAGGCTTAGGGCTTGCGATAGTCGATAAAATTTCAACCGTATTAGAACAACCTATTATGGTTAACTCTACGTTAGGTAAAGGCTCAGTTTTTTCGGTAAAAGTGCCTTTGGGTAAAATAAGCGACTTACCTCAAACAGTAAATCCACAAAATTACATCCTTGATAACACGGCTTTAGCTAAGCGTAAAATATGGATTATTGATAACGACGCTACCGTTTGTGCAGGTATGGCTGAGCTATTAGGCGGCTGGGATTTCATTGTAACTACCGCAACTAGCCTCAAACATTTGCAACAACAAGTAAATATAGTGGATGATCATGCGGACATACTCATTGTTGATTATCATCTTGATGACGGCGTAAATGGTTTAGATGTTTCAAATGAAATTAACCAATTACGCGATAATATACTTCCGGTAATTATGATCACCGCCAATTACAGTAAAGAGTTGAAGAATGAAGTAAAAGCCAACGATGTTTTATTGTTGAATAAACCCGTTAAACCGATGAAATTGAAAACCTCGATGCTTTACTTGTTGAAATAATAACTTATTCAAGTCATAGCATGTTTAAGCCATAGCATATTAAAATAATGGTTTACTGGCGTTACGGTCTACTGCAACTATTTATTTTTAAACTATCTGAGTATTAAATAGCGCACATTCAAATAGCCAAATATTAAGTTGTGAAGCGCTATAAATTATTCTACTTTATAGCTAGGTAAAGCATTTGTAATGTTTCAAAACTGCTACATTCATAAGTGAGATTAAAATGTCAAAAAAACTGAACAATGATATCCCGCAAGAAGCATTTGACTGGTACGACTCTTATGCACACGGCGGCATGGATCGTAGAACATTTATGACTAAACTCGGCACCTTAGTTGCTGTAGGTTATTCAATGGCCGTGCTCACATCGGCACTTTTACCTAATTATGCTTTAGCTGAGCAAGTCTCTTTTAATGATGCAGACATAAAAGCAACTTATGAATCTTTTGATTCCCCGCATGGTTACGGCAAAGGCGCAGGCTATTTAGTTACGCCAACCAATAAAACAGGCCCTCTGCCTGTTGTGCTCGTTATTCATGAAAATAGAGGTCTAAACCCATACGTAAAAGATGTAGCTCGTCGGTTGGCTAAAGCGGGTTATCTTGCCTTTGCACCCGACGCCTTGTTTCCGCTGGGTGGCTACCCAGGTAATGACGATGAAGGCAGAGCCATGCAAAAGACAATGGATCGCGCTAAAATTCAACATGACTTTGTAGCAGCTGCAAAATTTATTAAACAGCACCCAAGCAGTAACGGTAAACTCGGCGCTGTTGGCTTTTGTTTTGGCGGTTACATGGTTAATTACTTAGCCGCGATTGAGTCTGATCTTATTATCGCTGGCGTCCCTTTTTATGGCACGCCTGCTTCAAAAGAGCTGAGGAAAAATATTAAAGCATCGTTACTTGTGCAATTAGGTGAGCTTGATGAACGAGTGAACAAATCTTGGCCTGAGTATGAAAGCGACTTAAAACAAGCGGGAGTCTCTTATAAAATGCACATGTATAAAAATGCTAATCATGGTTTTCATAACGACTCAACAGGACGTTATGATAAAGAAAATGCAGATCTTGCCTGGGATCGTACATTAGCATTTTTCGCAGAAAAGTTAGTTTAAACATACATTCGCACGGAGTTGACTGATAATAGCCTGTATTAGTCAACTCACTAACTAATCACTAATCACTAATCTATTGGGCTTTAATTACCCCTTAATTTTCAGCGATTCTTTGCAAGTAGCCGGAAATATCTTTCTGGCTTATATCATTAATATTACTGCTATTTACTTGATGAACTCGGCAGTATTTTGCTTTAGCAAGCGCTAGGCTCACACGAATAAAGCCTTTATCTTCACTTAGAGCCAACAAACACGGTGTAATTGTGTTTAATTGTTCATCTGGGGCAACATCGAAAGCGCTATAAACCGCAAAGTAAGTCGAATTTTCAATCGTTAATGCTTGAGTTGCATAGCAAAAACCTTGA
The DNA here is from genome assembly GCF_003061515.1 of Colwellia sp. Arc7-D. Taxonomy (NCBI): domain Bacteria; kingdom Pseudomonadati; phylum Pseudomonadota; class Gammaproteobacteria; order Alteromonadales; family Colwelliaceae; genus Colwellia; species Colwellia sp. Arc7-D. The sequence goes on along the minus strand of NZ_CP028924.1, from coordinate 1,464,299 downwards.
CAACGACGCGCCAAAAACGCTGGGTAAGCACTAACAATATAACTGGCGATATTGGCAATGGCATGTTCAGCTTTGCTAATTTTTGTTAACCATAAGGCATTATGCTGATTACAAACGCTAACGGTTTCAAGCTTCTTAATTTTGTCCTTACTTTGACTTAACTCTCTTTTTCTTAATTCTTCTTCACAAAGCTCAATTCTATTTAAGTTTCCCCCTGGTACGTCGTTTAGCTCAAAGCGTTCTTTTGCCTCTAGGCAGAGTGCGTTAAATAATTTAGGCAGTAGTGTCTGACTTACTGTTTTAGCTTTATCGCTAATATCAATTTTCTTCTCGTTATTAGCTGCTTCAAGGTGTTTATCCGATAAAGATACTAAAGTTGCAATTAACCCTGCGTTATCTGCTTTAGGTTTCGCCTGAGCCATGTTTTCTAATGCGACATCTTCTAAACTTGTGTAGTTATCAACATGAAGGTGATTAGGCGTTTGCAAAGTTAAATAATAAGCATTTATAAGCGTATTAATTGCTGGAGAATACTTTGCTTGATAACGTTCGGTTTCGTTATCATTATCGTTAATGTCAGTAGCATTTTTTATCTGAGTGATAGGTTGGTTTTTTAACGACTCTGCTTGGCTAGTTTTTTCTCGAACAGTTGGCACAGGTAATAAAGAGATCAATCTTGATATTTTTTCAATATCGGCATTAGCGGTCACTAAGGTCATATTACTTGCTTGATAAAAGCGTTGATGAAATGCGGTTAACTCCTTAAGTGTTAATTCACCAATAGTGCTGCTAACACCACCATAATTAAACTCTTCTTTAGTATCGTTTTCTTCACTGTTCTCGCTGTTATCGCTCTCGTCACTTTTAGCACTGGCTTTACTGGCTTGCTCTATTCCAATAAGTTCACGATAAATAACGCCTTTAGCTTTATCCTTATCCTTACTCTGGCCATCATAAACTTCACAGCTTAAATATTCTTTATCGAATATCGGCGTAAATAAGCCACTTAATAAATACTCAATGGCTAAATTGAAGGTATCTGCGCACTGGCTTTGGCAATGAAAATAAGTACTGTCAGCAAAGGTTGAGGCATTAATTTTTGCGTCGGTGAGTGAGGTGAGTTGAAATAACGTTTCAGGCTGTGCAAAAGACGAGCTACGTCGAAAAACGCCATGTTCAACGCCATGTGCGACCCCGCTATTATCAAATATTGGGGTGTTGACCACAAAGAGAGCGCTAAAGCCTTCATTATTAATAATATTGATATGCTTTAAACCATTTTCATGGCGATACATCGCTGTTTTCATGGACGACAATGAAGCAGCCAAGCTTATACTTTAACCGTTACAATATTTAACTCAGCATTTTTAGCATGTTTCATCGCGGTACTTTGATTAATGCGATCAACAATAGCTTTAGAAGGCTTAACTGCATTTTCAATAGCTTTTTGAATGAGATGATGATCTTCAGACTTGCTACACACGGGATCCGTTTTATGCATGTCGCCCGTCAACATAAAGGCCTGACAACGACAACCGCCGAAATCTTTTTCTTTTTCATCACAGCCTTTACAAGGTTGCGGCATCCAGTCGTCGCCACGAAAGTATTCAAATGAAAAGTCTTGCTGCCATATATCGGCAATCGACTTGTCTTTAACATTAGGGAACGTCAGCGGTAACATTTTTGCGCTATGACAAGGCAAAGCTGAACCATCAGGCGTAACGGTTAAAAACGTAGTGCCCCAACCATTCATACAAGCTTTAGGGCGTGTTTCATAATAATCAGGGGTTACAAAAATAAAGTGCGGTCCTTTACCTTGTTGCTGTTCTCTAAACTCGTTAACAATTCGCTCAGCTTCAACTAACTCTGCTTGAGTAGGAAGTAAATGATCACGATTTTGATATGCCCAACCGTAATATTGCGCGGTGGCTAATTCAACATAATCAGCCTCTAACTCACAGCTTAAGCGCATAACTTCAGCAATTTGATTAATGTTTTGTTTAGAAATAACAAAGTTAAGCACCATAGGATAACCTTGTGCTTTAACTGATTTAGCCATTTTAAATTTTTGCTTGTAAGCGTTACCTTTGCCGGCAATAGCATCGTTAACTTCAGGGTCAGCCCCTTGAAAACTTATTTGAATATGATCTAATCCCGCTACTTTTAACTTAGCAATGCGCTTTTCAGTTAAGCCAATACCCGAGGTAATTAAGTTAGTATAGAAACCTAAATCTCTCGAGTGTTTAACCAGTACTTCTAAGTCTTTTCGTAGTAGCGGCTCGCCACCAGAAAAACCTAGTTGCACCGCGCCCATATCTCGGGCCTCGGTAAATACCTGACACCATTGCTCGGTACTTAGCTCATCTTTGGTTTCAGTTAATTGTGTTGGGTTTGAACAATAAGGACAATGTAATGGACAGTCGTAAGTTAACTCGGCAAGTAACCAAAGCGGTGGGCCAACAGCGGTTACGCTTTCAGCTGAAATTTCGCTTGGCGATTCGGTTGTTACTTCGCTTAAGGGGTCGTGAGAAGCGCTTTGATTATTCATAATAGAGCCACTTTTTTTCAATCGCTGTGCTGATAAATTCATTCACATCGGCAGATAAATCACCCGCATCGGGGAATTTTTCATTTAAGGTATTGGTAATTTCTTGTACACTTTTTTTACCATCGATAAGCTGCATAATTTCGCCAGCACCACCGTTCAGTTTCACCATACCTTCAGGAAACAAGAGTACAAAACAATTTTGCGCTTTTTCCCATTGAAACCTAAACATGGCATTAAGTGAGGGAATTTTGTTATCGGCTAATGTACTCACTTAAAAATTCCTTTGTGGTAAATAGGATTTAATACGGCATCTTCACCCAGTATAGCTTGATACGGAGCCTTGCCTTGTTGATAAGCTAATGAAATTGAATCTAACATGCTCCAAAGAATATCGAGCTTAAATTGTAAAATGTTCAAGGCTTCTTCTTGTGCTTCGCGGCTAGTAAAATAATCTAATGTTATTTGCAAACCATGATTTACGTCTCGACGAGCTTGCGATAAACGCATTTGAAAATAACTTAGCCCTTCAGGTTTTACCCACGGGTAATTGGTTGGCCAAGAGTCAAGTCGGCTTTGATGTATTTCAGGCGCAAAAATTTCAGTTAAAGACGAACAAGCTGCTTGTTGCCAGTTAGCTCTGCGCGCAAAGTTTACATAAGCGTCAACCGCAAAACGCACCCCAGGCAATACAAACTTTTCATCAAGTAAGTCTTGACGATTTAGTCCAACTGCCTCACCTAAACGCAACCAAGCTTCAATACCGCCTAAGGTATCGTCACCCACGCTGCCATCATGATCAAGAATACGCTGTATCCACAAACGCCTAGTTTCTATATCACGACAATTGGCCATAATGGCGGCGTCTTTAATCGATATATTAGCTTGATAATAAAACCGATTAGCAACCCAGCCTTGTATTTCTTCTTTACTACATTCGCCTTTATGCATAGCGATATGGAATGGATGATGAATATGGTAAAGCTGACCTTTATCTTTTAATTTTTTTTCAAACTGTTCTTTGGTCCAAGCCTGCATAAAATGGATCCTTTAAAATGAGGTTAAATCGTTATTTCCATGCCATCAGTGGCAATTTCAACGCCATTGTCTAAAACAAATTGATGCTGTTCAGATTCTTCATTCAAAATGGGGTTAGTGTTGTTTATGTGAATAAGAATTTTTCGATCTATCGGAAATTTATTCAACAAGGCAACCGTGCCAAACTCACCATTAACCGGCATATGCCCCATTTCTGAGCCTAATTTTTTGCCCACACCTAGCGCAATCATTTCATCATCTAGCCATAATGTGCCGTCAATAAGTACACAACTGGCTTCAGCCAATATGGCTTCAACTTCAGCATTACTTTCAACAATACCGGGTAAGTAGAACAAATATTTGTCCGTGCTTTTATCAATAATTTTTAAGCCAATGTTATTACCGTCGACTACTTTATCGCGATAGCGTGAATATGGCGGCGCATTTGACTCAATAATAACCGGTTCAAATACTATATCTTCGACACCTTTAACACTAAATGGTGGTCGTTTTTCAGTATCTATAGCATTAAATTTAAGTCCACCATGCCAGTGTTCTAACAAATTAAACACGGGAAACACGGTGGATAAATCTTCATAAACTACATCGCTGCAATAAACTTCTAATGGCAAACCTTCACGCAAGGTTAGTAACCCCGTAGTGTGATCTATCTGGCTATCAGTTAAAATTGCAGCACGAATGTTAGTACCACGACTGCCCTGCTCAGGCCAAAGTTGTGGTGATTGATTAATTTGTTGACGAATATCTGGAGATGCGTTGATTAACACCCAATTTTTGCCATTAGGGCTAACCGCAATTGACGATTGTGTACGCGCAGTGGCTTTAATAGTTCCGTCGCGTAAACCTTTACAGTTAGTACAGTGACAATTCCATTGTGGAAATCCGCCACCTGCAGCTGAGCCTAGCACTAAAATTTGCATATGTGCCTCGAAATTAAAACAAGTGGGAAGGGAGAAATTAAACAGTGAAAATTAATTACCCCAGTTTTTTAAAAATTAAAGCTAACTGAAGTAATTTATTAATGGCGTAATTATTATTAGCGATTATTGATGTAAAGCGTTACTTCAAATCCTAAACGCATTTCTTCAAAATTAGGCTTAATCCACATAATTTATTCCTCTTTGGTTAGTAAAACTTACTGTAATATTGCTTACCTAGTTACTCTATTTAATTTCCATTTAATAAAAAATCATACTTTAGATGGAAAAGCATAGGAGCATGTATGGATAATTATACAGCGCCAAGATAAAAGCAGTTACAAGGGTTTGATGTTATAGGCTAACCCGCTTAATTCAACGTTCAACACTATTATTACCAATTACTATTCGAGCATATTTAGTTAAGCTTTGCAAAGTCATTAGTGGCATTAATAAGCGCATCAATAATTTTAGGCTCGCTGGCAACATGCCCCGCCATTTCAATAATTAACAGCTCAGCTTCGGGCCAACTTTGCTTTAATAACCACGCTTGCTCAACAGAACACACCATATCGTGACGACCATGAATTATTCTTGTCGGAATATGTCGAATGTTATCAATATGTTCAAGTATCGGATTATCTTCAATAAAACATTGATTAATTGAGTAATAAAGCTGAATAATTGCTGCTGTTTTTTCATCTTCTGTTATAGAAATATCGTCGAGAGTAAGTCGCTTTTGCCAATAAACCAGGCTAGCTTCCCAAAATTGTATTCTCTTAAGCATAGCGTTTGATAATTGGCTATCATCACTAGAAAGCTGTTGGTATATTGTTGATATTGGCTGAGCTTGTTGCGAAATAGGTAAGTGCTCAACTAAGTAATTCCAAGCCTCTGGGTAAGCTTTAGCCGCACCCTTTTCGCGATAGAACCAATCAATATCTTGTTGTCGAGCCAGAAATATCCCGCGTAATATTAAGCCAGTAACTTTATCAGCAAAGTGCTGCGCGTAAGTTAACGCTAACGTAGTTCCCCAAGAGCCGCCAAAAACCAACCATTTTTCAATAGCTAAATGTTGACGAATTAACTCAATGTCTTCTATAAGGTGGGCAGTGGTGTTATTAGCTAACAACCCTTTAGGACGAGAGCGACCACAGCCGCGCTGATCAAACAAAATAATATGATACAAAGTAGGATCGAAAAAGCAGCGATGCGAGGGCCTACAACCTGAGCCTGGCCCGCCATGCAAAAAAATAACAGGAATTCCATCAGGGTTGCCACATTGCTCGATATAAAGTTGGTGTGTTTGTGCTGAATCTTTATCTGATATTGTGTCGTTAGGTAATGCTTTAGCCGCTATGTTATTAGCGACAGAAAGATAATAATGCTCAAAAGGCTCAATGGCGGGATAAAGTGATAACATTTATTAGACCTACTGTTCGCTACTGATGAATGTTTAATAAACTGAGTAAATGAATTTAACACAACGAACCTGATTAATTCTGCCCAAGCATCAACTGAATATTTAAACTACGCACATCATTCCAATCTTTATCTTCTGCCATGGTAAAACCTTTCATAAGTAAAAGAATAAGCAATTCACTGGCTTTTTCAGACTTCGCAACAGCTAAAAAACCAGCAAGTAGTTTTTGACGAATATCAACATTTACTCGTGGATGAGTCGCAATAGCATGCGGCGTATACCCTTGAGATGTCCAGATAATTTTTAATTGTTCAACAATTCTAAATTTGGTCATAATTTTAATTGTGCCAAAGTCGATACTAATTTTTCTAATGGTAACTCTTCAGTCATATGACTCCAAGACATTCTTATTGCACCATTTATTCTATCTTCATCAAACCCCATCGCTGATAATACATGCGATGGTTTATAACTATTCGATGTACATGCTGAGCCATTAGAAACGGCAGCAATCCCTTTTAGCATAACCATGGCAGCTTCAGAGTTCACGCCTGGAATAGTAAAATTTAAAACAAACGGGGAGCTGTTCTCACCATTTTCTATTATCCCTAAAGGCTGAAGCTTATCAATTAAGTCAGTCTTTAATTTATGAGCATGTAGTTGCCATTTCACTTGGTTTTTTAAAGCTATTTCACACGCTAAACCAAACCCAGCAATTAGAGGGACAGCTAAAGTTCCTGGTCGAAGACCCTTTTCTTGACCACCCCCAAAAAATATAGGTTTCAGAGGCGGACGAATAAAGCCCCTTTTACGCATAACAAGTGCACCAACGCCTTTAGGCGCATAAACCTTATGACCGCTAGCACTAATAAGATCTATCCGTTTATTAACAAGATCCCCCGTCAGCTTTGCAAAGCTTTGGGCTGCATCAACATGAAAATATGCTTCGCTATCAGCGAGAGCTGAACAAATTTCACTTAATGGTTGAATACTCCCTGTTTCATTATTCACGTGCATTATTGACACCAATAGAGTGTCTTCACGTAACGATGATTTCAATTCCTCAATATCAATTAAACCACTTACACCTACATTCAAATACGTTACTTCAAAACCTTTACCTTCTAAGTGAGCACAAGGTTCCAAAACAGCCTTGTGCTCAATCTTAGTCGTAATAATATGTTTTCTATTTTCCTTAATTCCAAAGCTCTCAAGTCCTAGTATTGCAATATTATTACTCTCTGTTGCACCACTAGTAAAAATAACTTCAGTTTTGTCCGCTTCAACAACATCAGCAACCTGAGCTCTCGCTTTTTCAGTGGCTTGTTTGGCTTTAACGCCAAATTCATGAGTACGACTACCCGAGTTGCCATACTCTTCAAGCATTAACTTATAAACTAAGTCGGCGACTGGTTTGAGAACTTGGGTAGTAGCATTAGAGTCAAGATAGATTGTCATTTAAAAATACCAATAGAAAAACGTTAAACGGAAGACATTATTATTATAATTATGTATGATACGCGAAATGTTCGTACGAACAAAATCAAAAAACCACGAACAGAACATTAATTAAACGAAATTAAATATGCAATCAATAATATCTGGCACATCATTCCCTGCAATTAAAGGCATACAAGCAAACGCTGAGTATTATACAGTAATGTGCCCTTTAAAAAGACTATCAAAAATATTTACTACCGACCAATCACAATTTTCAGTAGATAAACGCGCACAACGACTAATTAATGAAGCTCGTATCCCAGATATAACCAACTATATCCTGGAACAAAGAGAGAAATATGTATTTTCTTCAATTACAGCTTGTATTGACGGTAGCTGTGAATTTATTTCAATTGGAAAATCAAAACATGAACAGCGTATTGGTACACTAATAATTGATGAAGACGCTGAAATTTATATAACAGATGGTCAACATCGAAATGCCGCAATTCTAGAAGCATTAAAAGAAGACCCATCTCTTGCAGATGAAACAATATCAGTCGTATTTTTTGCAAACAAAACATTAGATGAAAGACAGAGGATATTTAAAGATCTTAATTATTATTCGGTAAAAACAGATGGTTCATTAAGTATTACCTATGATGATAAGCCTGATGCCATAGTATCTAAGACGATCATACTTAATAGCCCTCGGCTAACCAAGTTAGTGCATATGGAAAGTAGTAACTTAGGCCCTCGCTCTAAGAAATTAATCAGTCATAGTGCTGTGAATAGAGCCACAAAGTTATTATGTGGAACTATAAACTACGATAATCATAAAAAACTAATTCCTATTGCTGCTAACTACTGGGAACAAGTGGTAAAGAACATTCCTGCTTGGTTATTAGTTTGCCAAGATGAAATATCCGGTGGGGAACTACGCGATGAATCAATTCACGCTCATTCTGTGACTTTTCAAGCTTTAGGTATTGTTGGTCGTTATCTTTTAGAAAATGATAAAAACTGGAAAAAAACACTAAAAGAGTTAAAAAAAGTTGATTGGAGTAGAAAAAATAAAAATTGGGATGGGCGATGTGTCATCAATGGGAGTATGCATAACAATCCTAAAGCAGCACAACTTACTGCAATTAAAATCAAACTGTTAATTGGCTCACAATTAACAGACAAAGAAGTATTGACTGAAAAAACATTCATAGAGGCAAAAAATGAGTTCTGATCCAGTTTCACAGAACAACTCTGCATTTACCCAAAAAGGGGTAAAAGAAGTAATAAGAGCATCAATCGATCACGTAAAAACACTTTATAAAAGTGACCAAATACCATGGGTAATTGGTTACAGTGGCGGTAAAGATTCAACAGCAATTTTGCAACTTATTTGGTATGCATTACAAGAGTTAAAAGAAGAAGGTGAATGTGAAAAGAAAGTACATGTTATTAGCACTGACACCCTTGTAGAAAACCCAATTGTTGCAATGTGGGTTGGTAAATCATTAAGTAAAATGAAAGAACAAGCTGATGAACAAGGTTTACCTATTACGCCGCATCGCTTAACACCCGAAGTTAAAGATAGATTTTGGGTCAACTTAATTGGTAAAGGTTACCCTGCTCCACGTTACAAATTCCGTTGGTGCACCGACCGATTAAAAATATCACCTTCGAATACTTTCATTCAAAATATGGCAAACAAAAGTGGCGAAGCTATTTTAGTACTTGGTACAAGAAAAGCTGAAAGTACAGCGCGTGCAGCCAGCATGGACAGATTTGAAAACTCTGAAACAAATACTCGTAAAGCCCAAGGCTTAACCGAGAATGACTCTCTTGAACGTGTATGGGTTTATACGCCAATTGCAAATTGGAGTAATGATGATGTGTGGGTTTATCTTAATAGTGTTAAAAACCCTTGGGGATTTCCAAATCACGATTTAATGGGCATGTATCAAGGTGCCACTGAAGGTGGGGAATGTCCTTTAGTCGTTGACAAAAGTACACAAAGTTGTGGTGATAGCCGCTTTGGTTGTTATGTATGTACCATGGTATCTGAAGATAAATCGATGAATGCCATGATAGCTAACGATGAAGAAAAAGAGTGGATGTACCCACTTGTTTCACTTCGTAATGAAATTGAAGTTAACGATTCTAATAGAGCAAAAAAAATAGAGAAACTAACACGAGATAAAGCCAACCGTGACTTTAGACGCATGAAAGGCAACCTAACCGTACATGTTTCAAAGCACGGTGCAGACTTAGTACCAGGCCCTTATATTCAATCTTTTCGTGAGCACTTATTAGCGAAGGTGTTAGAAGCACAAATTGCGGTTCAGGAATTAGGTCCAGAAGAAGTAAAAAACTTAGAGCTATTAACATTAGAAGATTTAGAAGAAATCCGTCGTATTTGGCTTGAAGAAAAACATGAAGTTGAAGACAACGTGCCTAGAATTTATGAAAAAGCACTTAAGCAAAGCTACCCAGGTAAAAAACGTGCACACCACCCTATTTTAAATTTAGATGTACTTGATAAATTAAAAGCACATTGCAAAGAACAAGGCGATGAAGACGGCCTACTTTATCAACAAATGCGTGCAGTGATGTCAATTGCAAACAAACATAGAAACCAATTACGCCGCGCAAATTTATCCGATGAATTGAATAAAAGTTTAGATACCGGCGCATTTAACACCCTGTTTGAAGCAAAACAATTTGCTTTAGAACGCGAGCGTCATCGTTTACAAATACATTTGAATAACTCTCCAAATTTAGAAGATGAAGAGAAACAGGCAATTGAAGAAAAAATAATAATGGTTACAAAATCTATTAAAGAAGAAGGTTATAGCTCATTACTTATTGAAACAGAGGAATTAAGTGATGATTATTAAGCAATTAACTATTGAAAATTTTGGTATTTACAAAGGCTTTCATGAAATAGACCTAACCGTAACTAAAGATAAACCTGTTATCTTATTTGGTGGGTTAAACGGTGGCGGTAAAACGACATTTTTAGATGCCCTACAGCTTGTTTTATATGGCAAGCATGCTAAATGCTCAAACCGCGGAATGGAGTCTTTTAGTACTTATTTAGCTAATGCAAAGAATCGGTATGCCAAGAAAGATGAGCAAGTGGAGCTTTCAATTACTTTCAGCCATTCTACCGGTACTGAAACAAAAGAATTTAAAGTGCAACGTTATTGGAAAGTTGCCGTAGAAACACGCGATAAAGTTAAAGTATTTTGTAATGGTGAAGAAGATCGTCATTTAAGCCAATATTGGGATGAATTTGTAAATGAATTTATCCCTCTTTCATTATCAGATCTGTTTTTCTTTGATGGTGAAAAAATTGAAAACTTAGCGAATCCTGACAGAAGTTCAGAACTGATTCGCACAGGCATAGAGAATTTATTAGGTTTAGACCTACTTAGCCAATTACAAATTGACTTAGGTAATGTCGAGCGCAAACGTAAAAGCGCCAACATTGACGATACAGTCATGAAAAAAGTAACATTTTGTGAAACTGATATCAGTGAACAGAACACCGTTGTACACGAACTAAGAACTGAAATAGCTAGCCTTGATAAAAAAGCCAGTGAATATAATTTAAATATTAACAAATCTCGTCAAAAAGTGAGAAACGCTGGCGCACATTTAATTGAAGAGCGAGATTCTATTAAATTTGAGCTAGGTGCTATTGAACAAAAACTAAAAGCTAATCAAAGTAACCGCGTAAAGTTAGACGCAGGTTGTGGTCCACTTGCTTTGGTTACAAATTTAATAACACAAACTAAAAAGCAAATTAACCTTGAGAAACAAGCGACTCAAGCAAAAGTCATTGAAGAGGCTATTAGTGGCTATGAAGAAGTTATTAAAGCTTCTCTTACCCATGCAGGTATTGATAAAAAAGCTTTTAGTAAAGTAACAGAAACAATGCAAAGCTTAGCTGCTGATCGTCAGCAAATAGCAGGAACTGATTGTTACATTAACTCAGACATAGCTATTTTTAATGGCTTAGATGAAAAGTTAATCGCTGATGCAATTGAGCGTAAACAACTGAGCCAAGAACGAGAAGAATTATTAGAAGCTCAAGCACTGTTTGATAAAAAACTAGAAAGCGTGCCCGATTATGAAACAGTACAACATTTGTTAAACGAGCTTGCTGAACATGAAGTCATGTTCAAAAACAGTCAAATACTGAAAAAACAGAAACAAGCATTACTTGAACAATCAACAGCCAAGCTAGATGTGCTTAACCAACGTTATTCAAATTTACTGACACAACAAAGTAAAGACACTTTTGAACAAAAACGCGCCATACAAGTTGCTGATCATATTGGTAAGTTAAAAAACACCATGCAAAGCTTTGCTGAAAAGTTAGTCATTGAAAATGTTGAGTATTTACAAACCCATATCAGCAAAAAATTTCATGCGCTATCACGTAAAGAAAAACTAATTAACGGTATCATTATTTGCCCAACTAGCTTTGAATTAACGTTACAAGATAATAACGATCAAGCAATGTCGCCAAGTCGCTTATCAGCTGGTGAACGTCAATTATTGGCAATCGCTGTTTTATGGGGATTAGCTGAAGCTTCAGGTAAAGAAATTCCTACGGTTATTGACACACCTCTAGGGCGTTTAGATGGTAAGCATCGTAATAAGTTGATTAATAACTACTTCCCTAATGCCAGTCAGCAAGTCATTTTGTTATCTACCGATGAAGAAATAAACGGGGAATATTATAAGCAATTAAGCCCGTCTATTTGCCGTGAATATCACATTCAATATAACGAACAACAACAAAGTTCAGCATTCACTGAGGGGTACTTTTAATGGAACTTACAATTGAGACTATCCGTCTTTCTGAAAAGCAAAAGCAACAACTAAGCACTTTAAAACGAAAAACAGGTATCGAAAACTGGAATGTCTTATGTCGGTGGGCACTTTGTATGTCATTAGCAGAAGAAACCGCGCCTGCCTATGAAGATATCCCTTCAAACAGCAATGTTGAGATGAGCTGGAAAGTATTTTCTGGCGAGTATTCAGAGGTGTATTTGGCGCTATTACGTGAAACTTACCAAAAGCAAAAAGCACACCTAATTGGTGTGCCTTTTGCTGATTTTTTTAAGTTACACTTGAATCGCGGGATTAGTTTTTATACTTCTTCACTATTCTCGTCAATCTCATCTTGAATTACTTGCTGAGAAGTATATTTTTGATACCAAATATCAAAGTCATGTTTATTTAAATTAAACCACTTCTTTAAGGAGCGAGAAATTCGTTCTTTCGAGCTCTTTAAAGCAAGTTCTTCAAGGTCTTCTTTATTATCATTCCATTCTTTAGTTGATTTCTCACTCTTGAGGCTGCTTATATACTGCATTTTAAGGTAATTAAAATATAAAAACCTAGTTTCTGAAGTTAGTTCATTAACGATTTCTTTTTGAATCAGAACAGCATCTTTATCAATACCATAATTGATTAATTCAAGCCAAAAATATCTAAAATAAGTCGAATCTGGCGTATCCATTCCCTTGATTCGATTTAATGGCTCTTCTATATCTCGATTTATAAACAGACTTAATTTATTATTCTTCGCTAATAAAGCTTGATTCATGACGCTGATGACTTCTGAAATAAACTTAGGAATTTGTTCACCTTGATACCCATGCTTTCTAGCTAAACTACTAAAAGCTAAAAATAACCCTACAAATGATGCATAAGTATTAAATATTTCATAGAAGTTTTTCGTATCACTAATGGCTTTATCAGAAGTTTTTCCCAAATATTCTTCTGCTAATAACTTATCAAAATCTTTCTTTTTGAAGTTAATTGCTTCCCATGCTCTGTAAGTATCATCACTACCCTTTGCACCATTATCCTTCCAATGCTGATAACTATCTTTTAAAGTCCAATACATCCCTTGACCTTGACTAATAGCTTCTTTAGCAAGTGAAGCATATACCTCAATTGTCCCCCAATCAGCTAACAACTTTTCTAAAGCAACCGAATGAGCTTTAAATGGAATAAAGTTCTCTAGTACAATTAAAATACTTTCACCCCAGGATTTTTGATACTGCTCGATGAACTCATCAATTTTGCTTTTAGGAAAATAATCTTTTTTTATTTTATTCCTCTCAAAAACGCTGCCTTCATGTTCAAGTGAACGTGGAAACCACTCATTTAGTCGAAGTGTTTCACGCATATATTTATTTTTATCCGTCCAATTAGGTTTCCCATTTACCTTGTTTCGTACACTATCAATGAATTTGGATGGTCCAAAAACAGTTCTCAAAACTGCTGCACGCAACATCTCAATATTTATGATTGAGCTCCATTTTATAGGCTTTGACGATTGTACTTTTCCTGCACCAGAGCCTGGGTAGTCATATTCTACAGCACTAATTGGAAAGCTACATCGCGGAGTTCTAATTTCGTTAAGAGTTTTTCTTGTAAAAATATTTAGTAAATCATTATCGGAAAGTAATATAATCCTACTCTCCGATGGTCTTCTTGCGTTTTGGTTCACATCGACAAATAACTTCCTAGCACTTTCGTGCTGATCAATTAATTCATTCTCACTGTTAAACTTTATAATGCAAACAGGGAATTCTATTTTCGAAATGTTTTCTTCTAACCAAGCTTCACCACCAAGTTCATCTATTATTTTATTAATTCTAGACTCATAAAAATATTTATACTTTTCTCCGCTATCTTGCCAGCTACCTGTAATAGTTCTTGCTATTGCAAGCATAGCCATAGCTCTATGCTGCCCATCAAGAACAACTAACCTTGCACCTCCTTCATTCCATGATATTTTAGAAATTGGAAATGGAGCAGCACCGCCTTGCGGGGTTACAAGATCTTGGTATTTATATGCCTTTCCGCTAATAGTACCTTTCCAAGATAAACCATCTTCATCACTTTCTATATCCGTGCTGATTTCTTTTTCAAATGCTTCTTTAGGTGTAGTTTTTCTAAACGGCAAGAGTGCAGCAACAATCGGTGGAAAAAAAGATAAACCACGATGAGAGTTCTCTAATAAATAAGGGATTAGTTCAGTTGCTACCCGGTGATCATCTAAGTCTCGTTGTAATAATTGATCAAAATCCATTTTATCAAAGTCTAAGATTTCTCTAACCGGGTATAACTGTCGTGTTAATTTCTCTGAAGTCTCATGTTCATCCATAGACAAACCAGCACTGGTCATTATGTATTCGATTTTTCCAGCTGAACTCCAAAAAGTCCCTTTAGTTCCAACAATATTATGTTCCCATTTAGTGTTAGTTTTCTCAAAATTCCCTAAAATAGTATCTTTCATTATATTTTTCCAAATGAAGGTCGTAGCCTTCTATTAAGTACATATTCGACCAACAAAGCTACTTGCTTTAAGTCATCATTAGAAACATTTGAAATAGATCTTTCCTTAACAAAACTTACAAGATCTAATGTATAAACAACAAGTTCTTCAACAGCGAAACCAGCTCCTATAGCTCTTTCTACAAAGCTTTCCCCATTTGAAAATAATTGATCTGCGTTGTCAGGAGTAGAGTCTGCGTAATAATCAAGTTCTCTTTTATGTTCTTTCAATCTTTTTTGTAAATTGTAAGCTTTACCAATATAGAGAGGAACATTAAATAATGGAGATACTTCATTTAAAACAGTTGATATGAGTTCTCTATTTTGATCTAGTTCAAGTAAATTATTTAGAGCCGAGAATTTGTGCACTTCATTCTCTTCTTCAAATATACTTTCAAGTTGATCTACCCACCTTATGTTTTCATTAGCATGGATTGTCTTCTCCCACTTTAATCCAAAATTGCTTTTAATACTGGTTGTTAAAGCATTCGCTCGGTGCTTTTGTAGACTTTCATTGAGAGCTCTAATTATTGAACCATCATTATATTTCCAATCAACCGGTTCAATTTTTAATTCGGCATACCAGCAATATATTCCAGGGGATTCTGAAATATCGTCAAAACCATCTGTTTCATAACGATTAAAAAAGGTTTTTACATCAAGATTCATCTAGATAAACTCTCATTATTTGAATAGCTTGGATAGTATCCTCGTAAACGGTATTGTAATATTTACTGAGATATTGATGTTTGGCTAGCTCGTCAAAGTCTTTCAAAAGCAGTTTAAGGTAATCTACTTCTTTTGCTAATTCTGTCAACTGTACACCAACTCGTTTACTTATTTCAGCAAAGTCAGTAGCCAATAAGGTATCCTTATTTTTTGTAATATATCTTATAGCTTCTTTTAATGTACTGCCTTGGCCACCTATAACTTTATGGCACTTGACATCTAAAATATATTTAGTCTTAGAATCAATCGATTTTATCAACTGATATACGTCATTTTTCTTTTCTCGGATAGTAAAATCATGGAGTTGTTTATTTGCTACTTCATTCTGTTTTTTCGTAAATGTGGCCGTCAGCTTCTGAGCTTCTACACTTCGTTTTAGTTCTATCCTTGTTAAGGCTAACTCATTTTGCTGAATATGGATTGTGTAAAGTAAAGCTATAAATGAGCAAAAAGCCAATATAGGATTAAGCACACCACCAAAAAAATCTCCAAATGGACCCCAATCCTGAGGTTTATCAGATATTGCATAACTATTGAATTGATATATGTATAAGCTTATTACCAAAGTTATTATAATTAAAACAATAACAATTAAAGTACCGAGCTTTTTTTTCATTCCTAAAGCATTTTTTTCTGCTATCTCTTCTTCCATGCTACTATTTTCCTAAACTTATTTCATAGACCCTAGCACACTGAATCCTAACCAACTTACCCTCTGATTTAAGATAAGCATCACCTTTACCATTAAGTACTTCGGCACCTTGTTCATCAAGTATTACTCGACTTTCGGTACCATTTTTTACGCGTAGTGCTAATTGAGCAGGTAAGTTAGAACGTAAGTTTGTGCTGATTACATCGCCACTTGGCTTTTGTGTGGCAATAATTAAATGGATACCTGCGGCACGGGCTTTTTGCGCAAGGCGTTTAAGCTCGGCTTCAATATCCTTTTTCATGTCTTTGTCTGAGGTTAAATCGGCATATTCGTCAAGCACAAGTACCCACCAAGGAATGCGTTCTTCTTTGCTTACCTTAGCATTGTAATCAGGTAATGAGCGCACACCTTGTGCCTTAAACTGTGCATACCGTGACTGCATTTCAGCAACGGCTTGCGTTAATAGCACTAAAGCATCTTCATCATCAAAACCTATGCGGCCAATTAAATGTGGATAGCGTTCAAAGTCATTAAGCTCTGTACCTTTAGGATCGATAAGCATTAACTTTAATTCTGCATCACTATAATGCTCTACCATTCCGTATAAAATAGTATTAAGGGCTTCAGATTTACCACTACCTGTTGTGCCACCAATTAATAAATGCGGGCAATTTGACGATGAAAAGTTTAGTTTGATAACATCACCAAATCGATCTTCACCTAGCGGCACTTCAAGTGCGTTATCAGGTCGTTGCCAATGCGGCCAGATATCATTTTGGTCTACAAAGTAACGTTGTTCTTGGCTTTTAGGTACATCAATAGTTACACAGCCTTTATCAATACCAAAACCAACTTCTTGTTCTTGGCCCAGTTTCAGTGCTAACTTGAGTGCTTGAGAGCGTTCAAATACACGTTTGGGATCAGTGCCTGGATTTAATTCAATTCTAAATAATATTGAGGCAGGGCCTTCAACAAAGGCTTCTTCATCATTAGGTTTAGTTACCGTTATATTATGACTGTAATAACAATCAATGATCTGCTGATAAATAGCCTGTAATGCTTCAATTGGCATTTTTTTACGTACAGAATGATTAGCGGACTGTTCAGTTACACCTTCCATTTGTGCTGTGGTATCAGGTTGTTCTTTACTAGTTTCATTATTTGCTTCAATACTACTTGGTGATATGGACTGAGAATTTTCTTCTGCAGCCACTTCTAATTCATCATCAGCACTTTGTAATGTATTCACTAAACAATTATTTTTTAAAATATATTGCTCATCTATGTGATGTAATTTAGCTGGAGTTAAATCGTTTACCAATGTTTGCATCGGCGTTTTCACCCAATAACCTAAATTACCTGCGGGTAACTCAATTTTGAGAATATTTTGCACTTGTAAAAAGGAAGCTTTAGTAAAATCGCTATCCTCTACATTTACAAATAGAATACCTTCTGGATAGTTTGCTAACTCAGCTAACTGGTAATCACCTTGTAACCATTCTGAGCTATTGTTTTCAATATTATTGAAATAACCATCTTCATATACTTTATAAAGTTTGTACTTATCTATTTGCATAAGTACTTGGCGCATAAATAATCCGCGATATAAATTACCGGCTAACGTTTGTTGCCCTAGTAATGATTCAAAATAACGCTTTAGCTCTTTAGCTTGTTCTACGCCTTTACTATGCGTTTGACGCTTACCTGTTTTAACTTCAACAGGTAGCAAAATCATTTGTTGCTCTTTAAAGCCTACAAACAATATATCGTCTGAAATAGCACCTTTTTTAAAACCTTGTGAATGACGTGATAAATCACTATCGCTCATATTTAAACCGAGATTTCCAGCAACCCTCACAATTTCAGCGATTGAAAGCGGAACCCACGTTATGTCAGAGTTAGCAACTAAACAGTTTACGTATTTATATGCGCCAATAATGCCTCGCTTTTCTTTACGCTCATTATCTTTTGCAGTAACTAAATTTAATAACCACTCACCATTAAAGGCATTAAACTCTTCAATGATGCCGCCATCATCATTTTCCAATACTTTATGGTACAAATCGGTTTGTTTGGTAACAGTAATCGCATCGTAGTTAACTGAATTGGTGTAATTATCTGAGTAATGAATTAGCACCATGTTTTTTTGGTTTTCAAAAAATTCTAGCGTTACTTTTGGATCGATGATGGTTGTCCAAATTGAATTTTCATAAGAACGTTCAAGTAGCGTTTTAAAGTTTTCTGTTACTACTAATGCTTGTGATTTGGATGCACTGTATTCTTCATGGGAGCGTTTAGCTGGTTTAACTAACCCACTATAAGTAGAGATGAGTTTTAAGTGAGGCGCGCTTTCAACATCAACACCTTGTAAGCCAAAAGAAGTATAGTAACTACCATTTTTATTTGATGCTGACTCACCTGGCATTAGACCATGACAAACAACACCACTTTTTTGTTTTAATATATCAACATCTACAGCTTGTACACGTTCATTATTTTTAAAAAATGACATATGCGCATAAACTTGCTCTTTATTACCTTTTTCGTGCTCATACTTACTGTAGGTTAAGCGCGTTCTTAGCAGATCGATAATAGTGTCGGCTTGCTCACGTACAGCACCTTTATTGAGTTCACATAATTCTTTTAAATCGTCATAACTTGCCATATCAGCAAATTTATCAAACCAGTTATAACATTCAGTTTCATCATATAGATTTACATGTATGTTTGTTACTTTATCTTTTTTGAGTTTAATAAAATCAATTAAGCCTAGAAATAATTCTTTATTTTGCTGATTATTAACAGAATTAATGAGCAATGTAGTTTTGCTGCCTGTAACAAACAAATGCTTAAACGCGGCGGTAAACTTGCCCACTTTATCTTTAACTAACGTGCGGACATAATCGTAACTGCTTTCTTGTTGTGGAATTAACTTAGACCAAAAAACATTCTCTTTTTCAGCATGATTATAGGAAAAATCACATTCTGGGTTATATACAAATGGTAATAACCCTTGTGCAGTTAAACGTTGAATAGTTACTGTAGGAAGATTCTTAAAGCTACTTGTTGCTTCTTTGTCTTCACTCAAGCTGTTTGCTAAATTTACGTTGTACGCCAAAACTAAAGGATGGAAAGGACTGATATAAACCTGTTCATCAAACTCTGTAAAACCGATATTTACAAGTAATTTATGTTCATCTAACAAAGGTGCATGATAAGGTATGTCATCTATAGCTACCTGATAAGCCATAACGATTTGTTCGACTAAACCTCTAAGTTTTGCTCCCCAGCCAGCAATGCTTAATAGTGTTTTATGGAACTCTAAATAATCAAACAAGCTACGATAAGCAAAGAATAAATCTGGAAAATTAATTTCTAAATCAGCTAAGTTTATGTCGTTTTCTGCGCTAAATTTCGCAAGTAATCTAGAATCGACTAACTCCACTTCATTTTGAAGTAACATTAAACGCTTACCTTTGGGGGCTACTTCTTTTCCGTCAATTAGTACTTTGTTTTTACTACGATTGAATTGTCCGTAGTAACTATCTTTAAATAAATGATTAAAACGCCCTTGATCTAGCATCAAGGGTAAAAAAAGCGAATCTGTAGCTACTTCACCTTCTACATTAAAAGTTAACGAACTATTTAAACCTTGCACGGCAAAGCATATTTCATCTGATTCACTCGCGAGTTTTTTAAAGTCAACAATACCTATTTCAGTAGCATCAAAAACTTGTTCGTTGGAATTTAATATACTCGTATTACTTAAGTCGCTAATTTGTAAAGATTGTTCATCAGTTTGTAATGTAAGCCATTGTTTGGCTGGTTCAACTAAGTAAGTATTTTTAAAGCCCTCAATATAAAAATCATTTTTTCCAATAACTAATACTTTGAAGCGATGAGTTTCTTTAGGTTTGTCTGTTTTTACCTGAAAAGTGAAGTAACGGGCACTACCATCAAAACTACTTGTTAACACCGCGCGGCTTCTGACACCACCAGGATTTTTAAGCGTTATTTGTACGTCAGGTTTATGCAGATTGTGCTGAATTTTACAAAAACTATCTTTTAACTTTTGATTTAAAAAACATAACTCTAATTCAAAAGTATGCTGTTCCGGTTCTAATAATAAGATCAAGTGCCGATCACGTACACCTGCTCCTTTTTCAGATTTAGCTTTTTTAAGTAATTCAATATCAGGCGCAGTTTCACTTTCTAGTTCAAGTAAATTTGTGCGGTTTTTTTGTTGCTCTGCAAAACACGCACCTAAATCTAATTGCTCTTTATATTTTTCAACGTCGCCATCAGGAAAATGCTCTTTTATAAATTTTTCACTCAAGTCTAAACGCGCCAACTTATCTTCTAATTCATTTGGGAAATGATGAGTTATAAAATCAAGCTTTTCACTTAATTCTTTATTTTCTTTAATTCGTTCACTTATCTGATCACCTTTCCAGCCTTCCTTTGATAACTGATCATCCGTTAAAAGGCCTAATTCGTGAAATTGTAAATCTCCGTCAGCAATTGCATAGTACAGCTTTTCAAAGCCGAACATTGTAGCGCCATCATCAATAATGTCGTCGAAGTGATAATCAAGTAAGCATTCAGAGATTTTAGCTTTATCATCTGCCTGGTTTATCTCGGCATGCAATAGGTGTTTTATATTTTTTGGATGCCAAACAAAACCAAGTTGAGCAATATCCTCAGTTGAATTAATTAATGTATCAAGCATCGAATTATGAATAATGAGTAACGATGTGCCTTTAAGTTCTCCTTGTTGTGCTGAAATTTCATCACGCAAATGTGATATGAAATTTTCAGTAAAACCAGTTTCAGTTTTACCATGATAAACAGGGATTAACTTAGTTTTGCCATATTGAATTGTTTGTAGTTCAATATTTTTTACTTGAATACTGCCATTAGTAAACTTTATAAAGGCTTTAAATAGGTTGAAGCCTTTATCACCATCAGGTGTTTTAAATTGATAACGATATCCTGCTTGTAGCTCATTTTCTGCCCAAGTATTAAAGTGGGTAACTAAAAATTCTTCAAACTGTTTTTTTAACATAAACTGCATCCCCGCTATCACTCATTCTTTCAACATTGCCCATACGTTCATAAAAGTCGATTAAACTCTGCTGACTTTGTTTATCGAAAAATATACCTCGGGATTCAAACGCTTTTATAAGTTCGTGTAATCGGAGCTTTTCTTTTTCACCTATCGCTAAGTTAGTGAGTAGTACAATATAGTCTTGATTAAAAGTAAGAACTTGCCCTGCTCGTCCACGCCGCTGAATAAAGGGTTCACAAACATTACCTAGTAGTCCTTTAACGACTGTTTCGTTATACTTAATAAGTCGACCTTTCTTCTTTTCGAACTGTGCATGTGACACATCTAACAGTTGGGTCAGAAGTTCTTTTTTATCTTCTGTAATATTCCATTCTTGGTTTGAGTTATACCACTTTCTGTCATTACGATCTTGAGTGAAATCACTACCAAATTTATTTAAATCAGTTACATTTTTCTCAGTTAAATTTTCAAATAATTTCCATATAGGCTCTACGGCACCTTTATCTTGCAGCGTTTCATTCATCACTAAATATGGAAATAAATACTCTAAATAGTCATGTAGTTGGGTGTAACCATAGTTTTTAATTTGTGAGCGTTCATCACTCGCTTTTTCGTTATCAATAATAAAAAAGCAAGGCTTACTCCTTGGTTCTCCCTGACTCCAATCTTTAATGTTTAGCGCCATTTGAGAAACATACAAAAAGCCGTATAAACGAATAACCGCATTAAAGTTATTTAGTAAGTAATGCGGTCTTTTATTTAAAAACAGTAGATCTTGCTGAAAATGCTGAGTCAAAAAAGGAAGGTATGGTGTTCCGTTATTTAATTCCTTTTTAGGTTTATCTGAGACATAAAAGCCATCAAACACCTCTTTAATTTCTTTTTCTAAAAAGTTTAATTGGGTGCTGGGCGAGCAAGAGACGGTAAAGCCGTTCAGTAAGCTTAAGTACATATCCCCTAATTTTTTACTGTTTGTGTCTATCTCACCTTTTACTGCTTTAAAAATAAGTAGCTCTGGTGAAATTTTAAAAAGTTGATTATTTTCAAAATACATTTTTTCTAATACAGACCAAAAATCAGGCTCGTCTAATTTTTTTGAAAATCGATTTTGGCAATGAACTTTAAATTCATCGATAGTGCTGGTGGCTAGTGACTTTCTATAAAGAACGTGAACAAAGTATCCGAGCACGGTCTCCCAACAAAATTTATAATGTTTATCTTTTGTTCTTAATGGTAAGTAAGTACTTAAAGTATTATTGCTTGGCGGGGTTAAAGGTATTTTTATCATTTTACATTCCACTCACTTCAAATTCTTCGTCATCAACGTTTTTGACTGTAATTTGATGGTGTTCTTTGAAGATATGTAAGGTTTTTGAATGATTTGCAACTTGAGCAATATCCTCAAGCAATTCATCTAAAAGCACGACTGTATTTTTATCATGTTTATTTGGTCTGTACCCATCAACGATTTTTGTCATCAAGTTTAATAGGTTGATGTTTATTGGTATTGTCAAACTATGGTCTTCAACTTTTAAACAAGCAGTAAAACTTGAAGATGATTTTGCTGGATAATTTAGAATATTTTTTAAATCCGCTTTGATTTCTAACTTAGCTACTAGCTGAAAACCATTTAACTCTGATATCAAATAATGACTTTTATCTAAATTAGGTGCATTACGGTTGTTATATTTACGAATCGCTGCACGTAATATATTGTTATAAAACTCTTTAATTCGCTTCTTTTGCTCTATGCTATTGTCAAAATCACGATGTAACTGGAAAATATCTACATAACGTTCAATTAGTGATTCATTAAAGTCTTTAACAAATTTTTGGTGATAATTATTAGCAAACTCACCATTTTTAAGAATGTAAAACAATCGCAAGTAGGATTGACTATTTAACTGATTCACAATTCCAATTGATGTTAAATAGCTTTTAAACTCTTGAAAGTCTTCATCAGGAAGTAACAAATCATTAGATAAAATAAAACGATCTATTTTTTTAGTTCTCAAATGTGCTGGATCAAATTCAATGATTTTGTTCGCAAGTTCGTTATCACCACCAGCAAATAAGTTATCAAACAAATAATTAGGCCCCGCAACTAATGTAAGAATAAAGTCTAACAGCGAACGTGCAGTTAAAAATTGATCTCGCATTAAACGAGCTTTGAATAATAGTTCAATAATAGTCTTTTGAACCAAAGGAAGGCATAACAACTCATAATTAGCATGGAGTTTTTTACTTTCTTCATCTAAATTATTTAATTTATCTTTATCATAAATTTGTCTGATCAAATTCCCTGAAACTGCAGTTAGGCGTTCTAAAAGTAATTGAACAAATTCTGATGTGTAACCAACTTCATCAATATCAAACTTCGGATAGTCTTCAAAGTTAATAAATGTCACATTTGCTGTGTCTTCAACATTGTCTAAGTAGTTTTTTATTACCTTTCTGAAAAATTCGTTACTACCTTCTTCCGCATAATTACCTAACATGCCCGTATTAATACCGACAACAAGCGGTCTTGATTGATTTTCAAATTCATTAAAAAGATTATCTAACGTTTGAATTGCATTTTCTTGTGGATCAAAACTATGGGTAGCGTCTAAATGAAAATTAACTCGTTGACCATATTTTACTTTTGCTCTAGTTAATAACTCAGACTTACCGTCTCCGCTGCTCCCACATAAAAATAATACTTTTTTCTCGTTAGCACCAAATGAGGAAATAGTTTCATTTACCGCTGTCTCAATTGGCATTTGAATATAGAGATAAGATTTTATTTCATCAAGTAAGGACTGACTAGTGCTATTCCGCTCTGTCGATACAGCATAAGGAGATGCCTTCGAAAGTACTGAAAGTACTTCTCTTAAGTTTAATGCTTCTTGCATAATTTATTCACCAATGGGTGTTTATTGTATGAAGTTTTTTGCTTAAAAATAAAGATTATTGCCGCAGGTACGACTGACTTGAATGTAATTTTTTTCAGATTTGAAAATATGTACAAGATGTTTTCCTTAACATTGAGCTTATCAGCTCTCTATATTACGAAAACAAAGATGAAGTAGTTGTTACAAAATGTCAACAAATTCTATTAAATCAACACGTTTCTAGTTTAATCTGAATAGTATTTACTCAGAAATCATGTTTTCTGGGTTCTATCGTCGAGTAAACAGAAAAACTGTATATAAACATATATCGATAGTTTTTCTGAACTTGCAATCAGTAAGATAGGTTTTTGAACTCTACGTGAAGGTTTAGCGCTATAAACGCCTTTTTATACTTTCAATGAATTTAAAATGACACTCATTCTAACTAGATATTATTGATATTTAAATATTTGCCTGCTGTTATGAACAAATAACGATATTTGATATCTGTAATAGAAAATCAGCAATTTATCCTCCCAACTTATTATAAAACATAAATTTTATGGCAAGTATTACTCTTAAGCAACGACAGTTATGCTTGTAGATTTTTTGAATAGTAAGTCGTGTGTTTACGCAAAGAGTTCATTGCAGAAGCTTAAGTTTTGACGTCGTTTAAACTGCTGATAAAAGCAGTAATCACTAAGCGCATCTTCACCACATAAAAAGGCGCAACGTACACAACGCGCCACACAATGGTAATACGGGGTTTCTACTAAACTGATTTGTTGTTTCCTTGGCGTAGCCATAACTCACCTGAGATAAAGTAGTGGATTATTTTAGTTTAGTTTAGTGCAGTATTTAAGGTTTTCAATTTGGGAGAGTGTCCATTAAATTCAATTTAAAGATGAAGTAAAAACGCTATCATTTTCGAGGGAGAAACTTCGAATTACTCATTTAGAAACACCTGATAATTATTAAAAAACTACATTATTTTAACTAACATCAACAAAAAATTATATTTTCAATTTTTAAGCTCTTATAAAATATGCTAAAAAAAACACAGTGTTATTATAGAAATTTATTAGCGATAGCTTTCTCTATAATATCTGATTAATAACATCTCTTACCATGATATTGAGACTGTTCAACAATTTGACGTTTAGATTTTATTCCTACCAGCCACTTTAAGCTTTATTTTCATAAAAATTAAACATCCATCCATTCGTATCGCCATCTACTCTAGTTATGTTAATGATTTTTTTATCTCGAACACTTGTTCTTAACAACTCAGATAAACGCCTATTTTTATCTTTGTCGTTTGCATACACTTTATCATCTTCAATAAACATAATTATTCCTTATTGTTTTATTCTGATTCCAAAAGCACATCGTTGTATACATAATTAATCATTTCTAATACATCTCGATTTGAAGAAATTATGTTTGATCCTTTTTCATATTTCCTTGGATATTGCTCAATAGCATCAAGCATAGTTTTTCTAGATGCATCCGTTAATGCAACACCATTATCATCTGTAATTCCTTTTTTTAAGATTGCTTCTTTTACTATTTTAAATGAACTATTTAAACCTTGTAAATAAGTATAAGTATTATCAAAAGAATGTACTCCAGTTTTAACATCCCATTTCCCACTGTATAATATGGTTTTAGCTCCATCAACCCAATAATATTCTATAAACTCATCTTTAAATAAACCTTTGTCAATCTGATCTATATTTACTTTTATTTCCCTTGATCTATCTGTATTTGCCAATGTTAGTAGCTGGTATATACCATCTAGGTGTGCGCTTATTGTATTATTGATCTTGGCATTAATATTCAACTTCTGACTGACGTTATTTTGTGGGTCGCCTGATAGTGCACCTGTAATACCATCAGATGCTGCTAATAATTCAGAAGCCTTCCCTGTAGCAAAAAACTGAGCAGCAGAAGCATCAGTACCTCCTCCAGTTGCCCCGAAGTTCATTTTTGCTAAAACAGAATGAGCTCTAGTTAATGAGCCTTTAGGAATTGCAGTGCCATTGGGGGTTAACACTATATTAGTTCCACCATTTGTCGGCTCTGTAATTCCTGCATTTTTATCTTTAGACATTATATAATCAGGGATTAAAGGATCAATAACACCTTCTTGACGTTTATAACCTAAAATAAATTTGGCAGGAGTACCATTAGCAGGCTCAGAACCAACTTCTAGTCCTATGGTTGTATTAGTAAAAAACACCAAGTGATGATTAGATGCGCAACCAGTTAACATTAAGGTAAAAGTTAATATAAATATTTTCATATCATTTCCCTATATTTGGATCAATTTTATTATCTATATTCGAATCGAGCATAACTTGGACTGTAGCGATATCACTTTCGCAAACTCCTTCATCAATATTAACGTAGAGCTTATTGTGGTTAAAATAACCTAGGCTAAAGGTCAAAAAAGCTAATTTAATTCCAACACCTTCAACAGAAGAAAAAACACATTGTTCAATCGTAACTTTCTTATTTTTAAATCCCCCTAAATACAAACTAGAATCATGTACAACTACAGGCTTTATGCCACATGAAGAAACTGAAAGTATAATTATTGACACATAAGCACATTTTATTAATAAGCTAAAATTATGAAAAAACACATAGCATTCCATTCCCTTTGTATTTTAGGTAAGAGTAGTATTCTATTTTAATAATATCAAACAGGTGATACATCTTTAATATCAATTAATCAAGAATGCTAAAATCAATTTTAATTAAAAAGTCATGTCTCTAAGGTGCTCTGGTGGTTTTAGCGCCCTAAAAGTAATGCGCTAGCTTGTTTTATTTCGATAAATATTAATGTCTGTTTTAGGTGAAAAATGTAAATGTATGGGCGACAATGCTACATAGTAAATTGCATTTAAAAACATAATGACTAATAATATTTTTCAATAAAATCTAGGCATCGGTTCTGATTTAATATTGATTGTTATATGAGAAATTTTTAAAACGACATCGACAATGGAGCTGTCATGCATAAAGGACAATTAACAAGCTGGATTCATGATAAAGGCTTTGGGTTTATTAAATCGGCTGAGCTTAAACAAGATACCTTTATTCATATTTCTGCCTTAAAAGAAATGAGTAGAAATCCCAAGGTGGGTGATTTCATCTATTTTGAGGTAGAGCAACAAGCCAATGGTAAAAGCAGAGCCACTAATTGTCGTATTGAAGGGGTTGCTTCTAAAGCTTTAAAAAACAATAAGCCACGAGTGTCGAGAAATTCTTCAGTACCCAAAAGCAAACTTGTCATATTATTGTCCGTGTTGGCTATTTGCGCTTTTGCTTACCAGCGTTTCACCACAAAACCAGTGCATATTCCTGCACCAAAACTAACGGTTCCAGAGGTGAAATCATTACCCGCTCGCACTGTGATTAAGTCTCTAGAGCACTTTTCCTGTGATGGCCGCCAGCACTGTAGCCAAATGGCATCTTTTGAAGAAGCAGTCTACTTTCTTCAAAATTGCCCCAATACTAAAATGGATGGTGACAGAGACGGTATTCCATGCGAAAGACAATTTAACAGCTTTTAACTACCGCCCTTTTTGTAGGATTTTATCCCTTGCCTGTGCTAAAGTCAGAGCCATAACGTGGCTTAGCATTTTTAGCTTAGCAATAGCTTGAAATCTATAGCGATATTAAAACTACAAGTTGTTTTACATGGATAAAATGAACCAGAACTCTTCATCTCAACACTCTCAAGAACAAGCAACTATTCTCTGGCACGACTACGAGACATGGGAATATCACCAAAGTTCGATAAGCCTTCGCAGTTTGCCGGTATTCGCACTGATCTTGATTTAAACATTATTGGTGAGCCTGAGATGTTTTATTGTCAGCCGCCACAAGATTATTTGCCGCAACCTGAGGCGTGTTTAGTTACCGGTATTACGCCGCAAAAAGCCTTGCGTGAAGGATTAACTGAAGCTGAGTTTGCTGATCGTATTCATGGCTTATTTACCCAACCTAATACTTGTGTTGCAGGTTATAACAGCATTCGATTTGATGATGAAGTGACTCGCTACTTGCTCTATCGTAATTTTTACGACCCTTATGCGCGTGAGTGGCAAAATGGTAATAGTCGTTGGGATATTATTGATATGGTGCGTGCTTGCTATGCCTTGCGCCCTGAAGGTATTGAATGGCCAACGGTTGAGCGCGATGGTGAGCAAGTGGTGAGTTTTCGTTTAGAGTTACTGACACAAGCTAATGGTATTAGTCATGAAGCGGCACATGACGCCATGAGTGATGTTTATGCCACTATCGCGATGGCAAAACTGATTAAAGAAAAGCAGCCTAAGTTATATGAGTTTATTTTTAATTTAAAAAATAAGAAGCAAGTAGCTGAGCTAATTGATGTATATAACATGACGCCTATTGTGCACACCTCTAGCAAGGTGTCTTCAGTTCACGGTTGCACGAGTTGGTTTGCACCCGTTTGTTATCATCCGATTAATAAAAATGCGGTTATCGCTGTCGATTTAGCACGAGATCCATCGCCGTTATTTGAGCTGACTAGCGAAGAGATTAAAGCGCGTTTATATACCCGTTATGATGAATTAGACGAAGGCGAATTACCAATTCCAATTAAGTTAATTCACTTAAATAAGTGCCCTATTGTCGCGCCAGCAAAAACGCTGTTACCTGAAAATGCTGAGCGCTTGGCCATTCCGCGTGACCTCTGTTTAGATAACCTAAAAAGGCTTAAACTATATACTGAACTTAGAGATAAGTTGACGGATGTTTTTGCCAAAAGTGATTTTGGTGATGAACCTGTAGAAGCTGAGTTTGCGCTTTATGGTGGCAAGTTTTTCTCGCATAGTGATAAAGCGCAAATGGATATTTTGCATCAATTATCGCCTGAGCAATTAGGAACGCACCCGTTTCAGTTTCAAGATGAGCGTTTAAGTACCTTGTTATTTAGTTATCGTGCGCGTAATTTTCCTTATACTCTTGACGATGGCGAGCAACAAAAATGGCAAGCGCATTGTCAAAATCGTCTTCAGCATGGTAAAAAAGGCTTATTGAGTCTTGATGAATTTATGATAAAAATTGAAGACTTAGCGCACCAACATGAACAGAATCAAAGTAAAATGTCGGTGCTTAAAGCTTTATACGAGTACGTGCAAAATTAACATAATGCCGACTTATATAAATTAAGTCGGCTACTTTTATCGAAGTAGAATACAGCTATTCAGCTACAAAATAACAAAACAATACATCGTTAATGTTTTACTTTTTAAAGCGACTTATTAAGCTTGAAGTATCCCAGCGGTTGCCACCACTTTCTTGAATTTCTTTATAATAACCATCTAGTTTTTTGGTCACGGTTAAATCTGCACCTAATTTATCAGCCTCTGCAAACGCAATAGCAAGGTCTTTTCTTACCCAGTCAACAGCGAAGCCAAAGTCAAATTCTCGTGCACACATTGTTTTACCGCGGTTATCCATTTGCCAAGAGCCAGCAGCGCCTTTACCAATAGTATCTAGCAGCTTATCAATATTTAACCCGGCTTTTTGGGCGAAGTTTAATCCCTCAGCTAAGCCTTGTACGGTATTTACAAAACAAATTTGGTTTACCATTTTAGCTAATTGCCCTGAGCCAACGGGTCCCATTAATTGACTAAATCTAGCGAAAGCGGCCATCACTGGCTCAGCTTTATTAAAAATAGTTTCGTCACCGCCAATCATTACAGTTAGTACACCATTTTCAGCGCCAGCCTGACCACCTGAAACGGGAGCGTCTAAAAAGTATTGCCCTTGGCTTGCGGCAATACTGGCAAGCTCGACAGCAACTTCTGCCGATGCAGTGGTATGATCAACTAAAATACTGCCCTTTGGCATGCCTGCTAATATGCCGTTTTCGCCTAGTACCACTTGACGAAGATCGTCATCATTACCTACGCAGCAAAACACTATTTCACAATCTTTCGCGGCATTTGCCGGTGTTTTAGCACTAGTACCTGAAAATTCAGCCAGCCATTTATCCGCTTTTGCTTGGCTACGGTTAAAAACACAAACCTCATGACCTGCTTTTTGTAAATGCCCTGCCATGGGATATCCCATAACACCTAAACCAATAAATGCGACTTTCATCGAGCGAATCCTTATGTAATACCAAGTTGATTAATACCTGATATTGAGTTGAAGTTAGTTCAGCATAGCTTGCGCTATTAATACTTATTTTAAAGCTGTTAAAGCCACTGATTTAAAATCAATACCTTGCCAGCCAGTTTGCATAAAATTTCGAATATTTTGGTGATCATCACCCTTAGGGTTAGCTAAAACATCTTCTCGATAATAACGTCCAAAACAAGCCAGTGTTTGTTCAGGACTTAAGTTATTTAGCTGAGCAAAGTAAAATATTTTACAAGAGCCTTCATTTGTTCCGCTTTCATTAACAAGCTCACCATTGGTAAACGTTGTAGGTTGATATTGATAGTTATCGGCAATAACTTTCATGACTTGGGTAAACTCTATCGAGTGCTGTTCTTGTTTAATGCTTGCGAGAAAGTCATCTAAATTACTGTTTTCAATATTGTTCATGTAAATTACACACCTTATTTCAGTTTTGTTTGAACGGTTTTAATTTTGGGAAAGTATACGTTTAATTTTACTATGCTTTTTTAATTTAACTTGCTTGGAATGAGCCTAACTTGAATAATTTAGTTTGGCTTAGTCTAAAGTTGCTCAGAATCACGCGCTAGACCTCTGTATTTTTGACTCTACATACCTGATGAACCAGTGGTAGCCATTGTTATTTTTTTGTTTATAGGCCGTGCGTCAATGAGCTTAATAAATTGTGAAGTCACATTGTTTTATGCGTTCCATATTAATAAAATTAGCCTTATTTTGATAGCTACTATTGTGAAAAATTTGTTTAATACCAAGTCTGTTAAGTAAAATATCACTCAGTGGTAAGAAACTTATTAGAATGGGTATTATTTATTTTTACGAATTTTTTTGAAATTGCTTTTTGCGGATTTATTTTTGCATTTCAGGTAAAAAACACTTACTTTATTTGACATTAAATTGTCGCAAATTTGTGTGCAATTAATATTGCTGTAAGGTTTTTTATGAATAACAACATTTATCAGTTTAGTGCCAATAACAATCTTGGCGAACTTGTGCCGCTATCTACTTATCAAGGTAAGGTAATGCTGTTGGTTAATACCGCTAGTGCTTGTGGTTTCACTCCGCAATATCAAGGTTTACAAGCTTTGTATCAACAGTATCAAGCAAAGGGTTTAGAAATATTAGCCTTTCCTTGTAACCAGTTTGGTAAACAAGAAAAAGGCGACGACAGCGAAATTAAACAATTTTGTGATCTTAACTTTAATATATCGTTCCCGCTTTTTAGTAAAGTTGACGTTAATGGTGAAAATTCCCACCCATTATTTGATTATATGAAGAACGAAGCGCCAGGTTTATTAGGTAGTAAAAGCATTAAGTGGAACTTCACTAAGTTTTTGGTGAATAACCAAGGCAAAGTGGTTAAACGATATAGCCCAACCACCAAGCCAGCAGATATTGCTAGTGATATTGAAGCAATGCTTTAATAAGCTGGGTACTTTAGAGCTTTGATACTTGAAGGGCTAAAGTACAATCTGTATGGCCTATATGTATAGCTTATATTTATAGACCATACATACAAGCCATACTTATAAGCTATAAGCGTCTTTAGCTGGGTATTAAATTTTGCGTGAATGTTGAGGTTACTTTGATTATAAAGTTACTCTATTCACGCTTTAGGTTACTAGCTGTAAATCACGTAATTGTTTGATTTTATCTCGTACTGACGCGGCCAATTCAAACTCTAGATTTTGCGCATGATTAAACATTTGCGTTTCTAGTTCCTGCACTTTCACATCAATCTGTTTAGTGGTTAAGGTTTCATATTCTGACGCTGGCTCTGCCGCTTTTAATGCTGCTGCCGCGCGAGTTTTTCCACCATCAAGATCCATAACATCTGAAATATTACGTCTTACTCCACGTGGAGTTATATTGTTATCAAGGTTGTATTGATGCTGTTTGGCACGGCGTCTGTCAGTTTCGTCAATAGCTTTTCGCATTGAACCAGTAATTTTTGCGGCATATAAAATGGCTCTACCGTTTATATTACGTGCCGCTCGGCCGATGGTTTGTATGAGTGAACGCTCTGAGCGCAAAAAGCCCTCTTTATCAGCATCAAGAATGGCAACAAGCGATACTTCTGGCATGTCTAACCCTTCACGA
Source organism: Colwellia sp. Arc7-D (assembly GCF_003061515.1). Lineage (NCBI taxonomy): Bacteria > Pseudomonadati > Pseudomonadota > Gammaproteobacteria > Alteromonadales > Colwelliaceae > Colwellia > Colwellia sp. Arc7-D. The sequence goes on along the minus strand of NZ_CP028924.1, from coordinate 1,431,948 downwards.
AGTAAGTTAATACCCACTAAAACGTCAAACTTACCTAAACGAAAATCTCGAATTATTTCTACTCGTTCAACGGTGTCTACATCAGAATGTAAGTAACGCGCCTTTATTTGATGCTCGTCTAAGTAATCGGTTAAATCTTCCGCCATACGTTTAGTTAATGTGGTGGCTAATACCCTTTCATCAATTTTTACGCGTTTGCGAATTTCAGAAAGTAGATCATCAACTTGTGTATCAACGGGGCGCACTTCTATTTGTGGATCAAGTAAGCCCGTTGGGCGCACTACTTGCTCAGCAATTTCACCGGCAGATTTTTCCAGTTCATAATTACTTGGTGTTGCAGAAACATAAATAGTTTGTGGCGATAATGCTTCAAACTCTTCAAATTTCATTGGGCGGTTATCAAGCGCTGAAGGTAATCTGAAACCATATTCAACAAGGTTTTCTTTACGTGAACGGTCACCTTTGTACATAGCGCCAATTTGCGGCACGGTAACATGCGATTCATCAATAATTAATAAGCCATCGCTGGGCAGGTAATCAAATAATGTTGGCGGCGCTTCTCCAGGCCCACGACCAGACAAATAACGAGAATAGTTTTCTATGCCTGAGCAATAGCCAAGCTCTGTCATCATTTCAATATCGAACTGAGTTCGTTGCACTATTCGCTGCTCTTCAACGAGTTTATTGTTTTCTTTTAACTGAGCTGCTCTGTCTTTTAATTCAATTTTGATTTTATCAACAGCGGCTAATATTTTTTCACGTGGGGTAGCATAATGTGTTTTTGGGTAAACGGTAACACGAGCAACGGTACGCTCAACTTCGCCGGTTAGGGGGTCAAATATGCTAATGCGTTCAATTTCTTCATCGAATAACTCAATGCGCAGCGCCATGCGGTCTGACTCAGCAGGAAAAACATCAATTACATCACCACGTACGCGATACGTTGCACGCTGAAACGCTACGTCATTTCGGGTGTATTGCAGCTCAGCTAAGCGTCTTAATATGTCGCGCTGATTAATAATGTCGCCCACACTTACATGCAACATCATTTTTAAATAAGAGTCAGGGTCACCCAAACCATAAATGGCAGACACTGAGGCGATGATAATAACGTCTTTGCGCTCTAACAGTGACTTAGTCGCCGACAAGCGCATTTGCTCGATATGTTCATTTACCGAGGCATCTTTTTCAATAAACGTGTCAGTTGTAGGCACATAGGCTTCTGGCTGATAGTAGTCATAATACGAAACAAAATACTCAACCGCATTATCAGGGAAAAAGTCTTTCATTTCTCCGTATAGTTGCGCTGCTAAGGTTTTGTTTGGTGCTAACATCATGGTTGGACGATTGAGTTTTTCAATTACATTAGCAATGGTATAAGTTTTACCTGAGCCCGTTACGCCCAATAACGTTTGATGCGCTAACCCAGAGTCAATACCATCAAGCAATTTTGCTATCGCCGTTGGTTGGTCGCCGCTAGGGGTATAATCTGAATGTATTTTTAGCGCTTTCATTAAGCAGTAACCTCAACATTTATGCGGTCTTTATCACATTGTTTACTGAACAGGTTATATGAAATAGCCGCCATCACTACGTTGCCGAGTAATGCGCCGATAAAAAAGCCCTCTAAACCAAACCATAAGCTGCCAAGGTATGACAAAGGTACATAGCAAATAAATAAACGAATAACACTTAATACTAATGCAACCATAGGTTTATGTAAGGCATTGAAAGATGAATTTGTTAAAATAATAACGCCCTGTAAACCATAACCTAAGGGTAAAATCCAAATGAATAACTTAATAATATCGGCTACCGCTTGCTCTTTAGAGAACATATCTGCAATTAAGGGAGCAGCTAACACCAGTACAACATAAATGAGCACTTGCCATATAAGCACAAATTTTATCGAGGTTTTATAACCTTCCTCGACACGGCTCATGCTACCGGCACCAAAATTCTGGCTAATAAATGGTGGTAAGGTCATTGAAAGTGCTAAAACGACTAAACAGGCAATAGATTCAATTCTTGAGCCTACGCCAAATGCCGCAACGGCTGATACACCGTATTCAGCCACAATAGCGGTTAACACCGCTGAAGCAATCGGAGTCAACATATTCGCGCCTGCCGCAGGTAAGCCAATACGTAAAATTTCGCGTGACGAGCAAATAAAGTCTTTAAGTGACATTAAATGGCTATGAATTAAGCCACGTTTAGCCGCTAAAATATATAAAACATAACCTAAGCCAAATACCCAAGAGACTAATGTCGCTATTGCGGCGCCTTGAATACCCATGGCAGGTACAGGACCAAAACCAAAAATAAAAATAGGATCTAATACGGCATTTATTAAACCTGCGCTACCCATAATGATACTGGGCGTTTTAGTGTCGCCGTCTGCACGTAAAATAGCGTTACCAATCATCGGGCCAATTAACAAGATACAACCGATAAACCATAAATCCATATATTGATGAATTAAAGGCAAGAGTGCTTCGCTAGCCCCTAAAAGTAAAAATGTTTCATCAATCAGTAAGTAGCCAATTACGGCAAGAATACCGACTATGATTGCTGCTAAGTATAATGAACTGGTGGCTAAACTTTTTGCGGACTCTTTATCGCCTTTGCCTAAAGCTTTGGCAATAACGGCAGACGTACCGATACCCAAACCAATCGTTAAACTAATCACGGTAAAAGTAATAGGAAAAGTAAAGCTAATTGCCGCTAATGGCTGAGTACCTAATAAACCGACAAAAAAGGTATCAACCAAGTTAAAAGTCATCAATAAAATCATGCCGTAAATCATCGGAATGGTCATGGTTTTTAATGTGGGGGCTACGGGATCTTTCAGTAGGTTAATTTGGTGAATATGTTTAGTTTCAGTCATTAATTTTTTCAAAATAAGTGATAGATCGAATGCGTCGACCATTGTAAAAGATCATGATAGGACTCGCTACGTATATATTTTATTTAAGATAGTAATAACAATATTTTCAGAAAAAATAATATCATGGAAATAATTGGCATTACACTATTCTGTAGAGAAATGCACAACAAATGTATAAAAAATAGTGCTTGAACAAAAAACAAACGCACATGGCTATAAAGCCAACATAACGCATGTAACCTATTGTTATAAAACAAAGTAAACTAACAGCGCAATAAAACAACACTTGACTGCAAGCCGCATTCTACCGTTCATATTACGTTAAGTTACACTTTAACTCACATAGTTATCCACAGATTAAGTGGATAACTATATTTTATATTAACAAAATCAACTTCTGATTATTAAATCATCAACAAAAGCAAAAATAAGGCAAACAATGCCTGCTATTTGAGCAAACAACCAATAAAATGATATTTTTGTAATTTTTGTATTGACAGTCTGACATGCGGCCTTTAATATTCCGCCCCGTTAGCCAATAGCGGCTTTCAAAACAATTCCTCAATAGCTCAGTTGGTAGAGCAACGGACTGTTAATCCGTTTGTCCCTGGTTCAAGTCCAGGTTGAGGAGCCAAATTAAAATGTGATGGTTTTTATTTTAAAGTAAAAACGATTATAGTAGTACAGAACAATTCCTCAATAGCTCAGTTGGTAGAGCAACGGACTGTTAATCCGTTTGTCCCTGGTTCAAGTCCAGGTTGAGGAGCCACATTATTAAATAATGGCTTTTAATTTTATTAACAGCGATTATAGTAAAAAGAACAATTCCTCAATAGCTCAGTTGGTAGAGCAACGGACTGTTAATCCGTTTGTCCCTGGTTCAAGTCCAGGTTGAGGAGCCACCTTAAAGAAACCTGCTTATTTAGCAGGTTTTTTTTCGTCTGAAATAAAGCTGGGTCCAAAATAAAGTAGGGTCAGATACACATTTAATAGCCCTGTTGGTACTTTCTAAACGAGCAACATCAAAAAGTATTGAGATCAATATCCTCCTCTTACAATTAGTAAAGCGACTAAAATCAATTAATGTGTATCTGACCCTACTTTTTTACATCTACCTAAAGGTCTGCCTAGTTTCGCTTCTCTGACTCTTCGTCCTGTTGATTGCTCTACTTTAGATTTAAAACATTCGCTGCCCAATGCTAGGCCTTTATTTAATGACGTTCTGATATCTTCAATTAGTAAAGGAGCTATTTGATATTTGAATAAAGACTGATATGTTTTTTGGCGTACAAATGAATCAGCGCCTAGATCCTCGTATGCGGGATGAGGTGTACATAATGGGGATTGTTTTCCTAATGCATTAATTTGATAGCTAGACCAAAGATATTGCGATGGTTCGTCAACCATTCTCGCCCTAACTGGATTTAATTCAATATATTTATATACTTGCAATAAATATGAAACATCTTCTATCAAACAAGATTTGAATCGTCCTTCCCAGAGCGTGCCAGTTCTTCGATATTTATGATTAAAATACTGCACATACCTGCGACCTAAACTTTGCATCAATAAACTAATTGCGTTTGGTATCCGCGGTGTGCAAAGTAAATGTACATGATTGGTCATAAAAACCCACGCGTGTATATCAACACAATATTTAATAGAGTACTCAGTTAGCCAATGAGCGTAAGCAGCAAAATCTTGCTCATCTGTGAAGCAAAAACTGCGATTATTTCCTCGTTGAATAATATGTTGTGGTATGTCTATTAGCTGAATTCTGGGCAGGCGAGCCATAAATAATATCCTTATTATTTAAATTGATCTTAGTATAGAACAAGAATTTTTAAAGTATAATTTGCTCTTTATAATAGAATTGAAAAGATAAATTTTAATGTGTATCTGACCCTACTTTTTTTTAGGTGTTATGTTTCAGAACAAAAAAAGCAGCAATTAACTAATTGCTGCTTTGGTTTTAAGCTATGTGCTTATTAACGTTTAAATTCTGATGTTTTGCTCCACTGCGGCCACACATTTTGATGTGATAATTCATAACCAATTTCAAAGAAAGCTTGGATATCTTCGACAGCACCTGAAAGGTCCCATTGCTCGCTATATTCATCACAAGCATTGTGGTAACACTTGGCTAAAATAGGGTCTAAATGCGCTCGTAGTGCTTTTGTAGCTTCATCAACAGGTTCTTTACCACTCTTAGCATAAAGGGCTGGAATACCAATATTGGCGAATGCAAAGTGATCTGAACGGTAGTAAATACCGGCCGCTGGACGAGGATCGCCTGAAATAACACGATCTTGCTTTTTAGCCGCTACGATTAAGTAATCATCGAGTTCAGATTGCCCTAAACCATAAACTGAAACATCTTTACTGCGACCATTAACATTTAATGCGTCCATATTGATATTAGCCACTGTTTTAGCTGCAGGTATAACAGGGTTTGCCGCATAAAACTTAGAACCCAATAATCCTTGCTCTTCAGCGGTTACTGCCATAATAGTGATTGAACGTTCTGGTGCCACAGGTAGTTTTGAAAATGCTTCTGCTACTTCAATAAGTGCTGCCGTACCTGAGGCATTATCTACCGCGCCATTATAGACTTGGTCGCCCTCTTTACTGGTATCTTTACCTAAATGGTCCCAATGCGCGGTATAAATAATGTGCTCATCTGGTGTTACGCTGCCGGGTAAAGTAGCAATAAAGTTATATGATGTAGACTTTTTAACGGTATTTTTTACCGCAACAGAAGCGGTTAAATCACCCATATCAACATGATAACTGCCCTTAGCAGCTTTTGCTTTTTCTTGCTTAAAGTTTAAACCTGCGTTAGCAAAAAGTTCTTTGGCAACATCACTATTAACCCAACCTTCAACCGCAACACGATCTTTATTTAAATCTTCACGAACAAAACCAAATTGTGGACCTGTCCATGAGTGCTCAACTACTGACCAACCATATGATGCTGGTGCAGTTTCATGAATAATTATTGCGCCTTCAGCACCTTGACGGCTCGCCTCTTCATATTTATATGTCCAACGACCGTAATATGTCATGGCATTACCATTAAATAATGCTGGGTCTTTAGTGGCAAAACCGGGATCGTTGACAAGAATAACAACTGTTTTTCCTTCAACATCAAGCCCTTCGTAATCATTCCATTGGTATTCTGGCGCATTAACACCATAACCAACAAAAACTAGCTCAGAGTCTTTAAGCTGTTCAAAATCACTAATGCGGCTTGAGCCCATAACCATATCATGGCCATATTGATATTCTTTACCACCTATAGATAAAGCCATATCTGATGACGCTTCAATTGATACCATAGGCACAGGTTGTAAAAAGCTATTACCATTACCTGGTTTAAAACCGATAGCGGTGAGTTGCTTGGTTAAGTAATCAAGCGTAAGTTTTTCACCTTTAGTTGATGGTGCACGACCTTCAAATTCATCTGAAGCAAGTGTTTTAATGTGCTCGGTAAGTTGTTCTTTGTTAATACTGTTATAACTTGCGGTTACATCGGCGGCGTTATTAGTTTTTGTAGCAGCATCGCCTGCTCCACAGCCCAAAAATACGGCTGAGGTTAATAAGGTAAAAGCTAAAGATTTTTTCATGTTTTTTATACTTTATTTGAGAAAGACTCTGAGATTATATACAAATCTGCTCTCATTTAGGTAGAGGTAAAGTGCAAAGAAATATTAAAGCCTGCGCTAAATTTTTATGTCTGTATTTATGCTTATATTATAAACAGCTTGAAAGCCCCTATAAACTGAGCCTTCGTCCTTAATATCACTATGTTTACCTACACTTAAAGCGAATCTGTGCAAATAATGATCTGCTCTTTGGTATATATCATATTTGACCACATTTAATGATACTACTATGATGAACTTTTAAATTAATAGGTTAATTGTTATGCCAATCTCTCGTACAAGACGCGTTCAACACAAAGTGCACATTCCTTCCTCTGCACGTGAAAACCAATATTTACTTGCTAAGTTTGCTATTACAGACAGCTTAATCGAGAGAATTTCAGGCCCAGTTGATCACAACAGCGAACAACCATTTTTAGCTTTTTATAAGAAGTTGTCTGAATTATTCTTCAAAATCAACGAAGAATTAGACATTGAAAGTGGCCAATTTGTTGCTAATGACAAATTCACTCGCATTCGATTTAGCCCAGAAAAAATTACCGCTCAAACAGAACAACAAATTCTGTTTTTGTATAACTCACGTTACCACTTCAGTCAGAAGTCCTATTTTGATGCGACAAAGCAAGCCAGTAAAATTCATTTAGTGTTTTTATCTAATGGTGATGAAATACGACATAACTCGGCAATATTTCATCAAAAAGTTGTAAAAGCGATCACCAAATTTACTGAACAAAGTGGTATGGAAACAGAAGAAGTACGCATTTGTGACCACCAGCATCTCACTTATGATTTATTTGCCAAAGATAAAGGCGTACAAGGTAATCAAGTACATAAGTTACGCAGCATCTCAAATCGTTATGCGCCTGATGAGATTTCTATTCCGGCCAATACCGATGAACTAACATATGCCATTGTTGATATGCCAATTAACCGTCGACTAAGCAAACTTGTGAAGCTTGATCATAGCGAAGGTGAAAACTACAACCCACTCTACAATTATATTGCCGATGCGTTTATGAGTGCAGCTAAGAAACACAACTTGAACAATGGTGCACTTATTGCAAATGGATTAGTACCGATTGTACGTCGCAGTGACGATGAAACTACCGTAGCAAAAGGTGAGTTAATGATGATTGGCTATAACCCGAAAAGTGCAAATAGTGGTTATACCTGTAAATGGGCCGCTGAAGAACTTGTTGATAGTGTTCATTTCGTTTTTGTTGCCAGTGAACAAGATAAAACTAGTCATGGTTACGGTAAATTTTTAAATCAAATAGAATCTGTTTTGCATAGCATTGCTCAAAAACTTAAATATAATAATGATAAAGAAGAGTTAATTGTTCGTTTTCATCAACATATTGGTTTTTATCGAGAATAAACTTTTTTCATTTAACCTGCTATCGTTTTAAAATCAGCACATATGCTACTTTTAAAACAACAGATGTTTTGCTGCGTTTGCATGGATGTGAACGCGCAGCCACATTAAACGCCCCTCCTCTTTATATACAAGATTTAAAGCAGAATTAACGCTAAACATACTTAGATATAATTCGAATAATTAACGAATAGCCCAAAACTTAATATTTTGTTCAGTCAAAAAATGTTCGGCTTGTTCGCCCTGCATTAATGCTAATGTCGCTAATATACCGGCCTGAATACACTGTGGAGCCACAACCGTAATAGAACGGGGTGCTTGTACAATTGGCCAGCCAGTTTTCGCATTTAATATGTGACTATAACGAATATTATCTTTTAGTAAGAATCGTTTAGCGTCTCCACTGGTGGCTAGTGCTCCTTGCATTAAGCTGACGACCATTGTTTTATGTTCTACAAACCCTGGGTGTTCAATACCCACCTGCCAAGGCACGTTTATATTACGGGGTTTATTTGCCGCTAAATCACCACCTAAATTGACTAAAACGGGAAGGTTGGTAAATTCGTTAGCAATAATCATCGCTCGATCAACCGCGTATTCTTTGCCAATTCCGCCAAAGTCTACTTCCATATTTGCCGGTAGTGTTATTTGTTGTTCATCGTAGCTCACTTTATCCCAGCCAATATTGACTAAGCTATGTGCTACCTGATCTGAACTTGGGACATTATTACTACCATCGAACTGCCAAACTTGACGTAACACGCCAGAGGTAATATCAAATAAACCTTCGCTGAGCTCATAGCAAGTATCAGCAAAGTTGAGTAATAAGTAGGTTTCTTGATCGATAGCTATAGGGATGCCAATACTATTATTAATAGCTGAGCAAACACTGCTTGGATTATAACGGGAGTATTTATCTTCGATTCGCCATACTTCATTAGCAATACGTTCGCCCAAGTTCAGCGCAAGTTGGTTATCACTATTGGCAATTAGCACTTCACAAGGACTAGCCATAGCGTCAAATGTAACGCTATGACCATCATCAGTTTTCAATAATTGAATACGCCTTTGCGATGATTTGTTCACACTATTTCCTAACGCTTAATCATTTAAAAGTTAACTATACCTACCAAGCACTTTAAAACGAATAGGTTACTTGTGCTATCACCGCATCAACACTTTCATATAAATCAACCTCGGCTAATGCATCGGGCGCTTTATGGCCAGCATCGGTAGGGTCTTGTCGATAATATTCCAACCTAAATGACAAGTCATTTCCGCCATTAAGCTTGGTACCATATTTTAATCCTATGGTGTATGCACTCATTTCGCCGATACGATAATCTGCACTGGCAAATTCAGGTATCGCGTTTGGCTCAATTAAAAACGGTTGGTAAAACTGGGCGGCACTTTGTTGATAAAAACGAAAGTGAGGCTCAATATAGCTAGAGCGAGATAATGGCATGCGAAGTTTTGAATCAATAGTATGCGAGTCAATTTTCCAGTCATCCCACATATAACGATACGACACATCAATAATATTTTTTTCAAAGTGATATTTTGTTTGTGCAAAAAGGCTCTGTTTTAATCGTGAGTCTGGGCGGTTTTCATAAACATAGTCTTGTGCGATGCCTGTATTATCAACCAAACTTAATACTTTAAAAGGGTCGGTTAAGTAGCCGCTAACCTTAGAGTAAGAATAATTAAACTGCGTGATCATTCGACGGTTAATGACTTGTGTAAACCCGATCATAATATCTGCGGTGGTTTTATTGTCGCTATCGGTTCTGCGAGTAAGATCAAAGTCAGCCTTTGTTCCACTATTACTCGCATTTTCGTTATTACCATAAGCCCTTGGCATTGATGCGAATGCTAATGGAATACCGCCCTCGGGCTCAAAAGTATCATGAAAGTAGCTTAATCCAACCGAGAACGTTGAGTTTTTCTGATTAAAGTCATAAGCCAGGTTGCCATTAATACCCAGTGATAAATAATCATACTCTTTCGAAAGGTGAACTCCGGCGCTACCCGTATAATTATCGGCTAAAGGCTGAGTCCATTGGGCATTAAACTGTACACGGGTGTCTTTGAAGGTGTCGTCTAGCGGTGTTTGATTGACTTGTGTTTGATAGCTGCCTTTACCTGATGGTCTAGTAAAAGTTTGAATATTAGGTTGAGCAGCAGCACCATTGGCTGATGCTCCCGTTAACACATCAACGGTAAGTTTAAGATTTAAAATTTCGTCATTTGCAAAGGTTTTTTGACCATTTAAAATAGCTTCGGCTGCTGAAACACGGTCGCTTTCACTATAGATTAAAAGTGCACTTTCAAAATCCCAAGCAGTATCTTGTGATGCTTTTTTGGCTGATGTTGTATTGTCTGCTGCGATAACAGTTTTAGGGATGGTGCCCAACAAAGCCGATGCTGCAAGCGTTAACGCGGCTTTGATATTAATGGGTCGCTTTTTTTTAATTAATTGCATCCACAACCCCCACCACCAAAGCTTTTACCCCACTTGAAGCTTCTTTACTGAAGTAGATATGATCGTCTAAGGCAGAGTCAATCGGTGAAGACGTTAATGCCATTTCACCTTTTGCTAACAAATCGCGTTCCCAAGGCTGTACGCCTAATGACGAGCACCCACTAACTAAAAAAATGTTGACTGCAAAAAGCATACATTTAACAGTATTCGAGGAAAAGCGAGGTAAAGAATCAATATAGCGAGAATTTTTTTCGGTTAGCATATTTATACTCCGACCCAATTAGATCTTAATTTAAGCCCTTTAATCATTATGCGCTTATTCTGAAAAAAACCTATTTTTTTATAAAATTTTATATTTTAATGATTAATCCTCAGCTAAGTTGCGTTATTATCCTTTTCAATCAACCTTCAGGCACTTAATACCTTGATAGATTTCACCTTGCTTAGCATTTTTATTCCTACATTTTTTATCGTGAGTATTACACCAGGTATGTGTATGACTTTAGCTATGAGCTTAGGTATTACTATTGGGGTGAGAAAGACTTTTTGGATGATGTATGGTGAGTTATTGGGTGTAGCAACGGTAGCCATTGCATCTGTTTTAGGTGTGGCAACGATAATGACAGCTGTGCCCCAGTTATTTCAAGGTTTTAAAATTTTAGGAGCGCTATATTTACTCTATGTAGGTATCAATATGTGGCGAGCCAAAGGTAAACTTGCCACTGACCCAAATCAACATCAACAATCAATTAAAAGGCGTAGTTTATTTCAACAAGGTTTTTTAACGGCTATTGCCAACCCTAAAGGTTGGGCGTTTATGATTTCGTTACTTCCCCCTTTTATTAGCCAAACTCTCCCATTAGTTCCCCAGTTGAGTATTTTAGTGGCAGTTATACTGATGTCTGAATTTATTTGTATGACTCTGTATGCCACGGGTGGAAAAACTATCGGCAAAGTATTAACTAAACGTAACAATGTACAATTACTGAATAAAATATCAGGTAGCTTAATGATATTAGTCGCTATTTGGTTAGCCACGAGTTAGTGGGTATTTGCAGTATTCATCAAACTTGAGTCTCGATACCATACCATTTACAAGTAATACTTAATTACCCTGAACAAGATGGTTATATTGATAACTCTACTTAGTAAGTGCGTATATATGATTTCAAATAAGGATGGCCTAAACGGTGTTAAATACGGTAACTCTGCACCGTAAACATTTTAGTTTGCTTTTTGTTTTCTTCAGTAATAAACGTTAACCAAATACGCCACTTCATTTGTGCTGCAGAGCAACTTCCTACCAACACTTCAGTTTGAAAAGCTTGTTTACTATTTTGCTTAATTTTCTCAGGTAACTGTGCTGATTTGCTGATTGCAGAAGTCGAACTTTCAGTTGCTTTATCAGCGATATCATTAGTTGATAACTGAGGTTCAAAAAATAACGGTATTTTCCCCATATACATGTCAACACCTTCAAGGTAGCCAGTAATACTTTTTAACCTGTCTTTGCCTTGATACTTAATCACCATGTTAAATGGCTGCTCCGCGACTATTTTATCAACATCGAATAAAACTTGAGCTTGAGCATCTATTAACTGAAATTCACATTGGCTTTGATCAACAATACATTGGGCAATTTTTGGTGAGGCATTGTCAGCGACTAAATTTGATTTATTCTCAGGACTACAGGCGATAAGTACCAGAGATAAAAATATTGTTATTAGCGTAAATAAAAAACATTGGGGATTTTTTTCAACAATATTCATAGAGGAAATAAAACAAAGGAATTTGTCCGCTATAATACACAATCATAAGGTTTATTTATTCATTTTTTCAGCCGTTGCTTTAGTGATTACAAATTTACGATAATTCTCTTTTGCATTCTTCAGTAACGGGCATTTCGACTAAAAAGCTAGAAACACTTTTAATTCGGTGATTAAAGCAATAACCCTGATGAATTTTGAATATTTATTTAAAAAAAAGTTGTACAAAATTACGCCATGATTTTAACCCGCAATTTCGCTAATTTATGCAAATTTTAACGCTAACCTTTTATAGATACAGCAATTAATCGAAAGTTGGTTTTCAACATACCGAACATTAATAATGAGAATGCAGGTTTTTTGTTGATTTAAATCAAGTTTTACGGTTGATTTATGGCATAGGCGAAAGGTAAAATCACATAGATTCTGAAACAACTCGTTTTTCGAGTGTGACATTTATCATGGCTTCTCAGCATTTTTCGTGAAAAAGACTCTTTTTTATACAAAACTGCAAAATCTAACCTAGTAACGGAACAATAAAATGACAACAACGCTTGATCATCCGTCATATAACTACAATGTGGTGCGTCAATTCACCGTAATGACTGTTATTTGGGGGATCGTTGGTACTCTTGTAGGTGTTCTTATTGCGGCGCAATTAATTTGGCCAGCACTAAATTTTGATACACCTTGGTTAACCTATTCTCGTCTTCGTCCGCTGCATACCAATGCGGTAATTTTTGCTTTTGGTACCAGTGCATTGTTTGCAACTTCGTATTATGTTGTGCAACGTACTTGTAAAACGACGCTTTTTGGTGGCAAATTAGCTGCCTTTACCTTTTGGGGTTGGCAAGCCGTTATTGTACTTGCCGTTATAACTTTACCCATGGGTTATACTTCGAGCAAAGAATACGCTGAATTAGAATGGCCAATTGATATTTTAATCGCCGTGGTCTGGATCTGTTACGCCATTGTGTTTTTTGGTACCTTGATCAAGCGTAAAACCTCTCATATTTATGTGGCAAACTGGTTCTTTGGTGGTTTCATTCTAACCGTTGCGGTATTGCATATTGGCAACAGTATGGTTATTCCAGTGTCTATGATGAAGTCATACTCCATATATCCTGGTGCGATTGATGCCATGATGCAGTGGTGGTATGGACATAATGCCGTAGGCTTTCTATTGACCGCTGGTTTCTTAGGTATGATGTACTATTTCGTACCAAAACAAGCTGAGCGCCCTGTTTACTCTTACCGTTTATCTATTGTTCATTTTTGGGCACTGATTTCATTATACATTTGGGCAGGCCCTCATCACTTACATTACACTGCACTGCCTGATTGGGCACAATCAGTTGGTATGGTTATGTCAATCGTACTATTCTTGCCTTCTTGGGGTGGGATGATCAACGGTATAATGACGCTTTCTGGCGCATGGCATAAGCTGCGTTATGATCCTATTCTTCGTTTCTTAATTGTTTCGTTGTCTTTCTACGGTATGTCGACATTTGAAGGTCCGATGATGGCAATTAAGTCGGTAAATGCTCTTTCGCATTATACTGACTGGACTATTGGTCATGTTCATTCTGGTGCACTAGGTTGGGTTGCTATGGTATCTATTGGTGCTATATACCACTTGATTCCAGTACTCTTTAACCAAGGTCGCATGTTCAGCGTACGTTTAATCAACGTGCATTTCTGGCTACATACATCTGGTGTTGTTTTATATATTGTCGCTATGTGGATTTCTGGCGTAATGCAAGGGTTAATGTGGCGTGCAGTTAATACTGACGGTACGTTAACTTACAGTTTTGTTGAAAGTTTAACGGCTTCTTACCCATTCTACTTTATGCGTTTTGTTGGTGGTGTATTAGTTGTATCAGGCTTCTTACTGATGGCTTACAACATGTTTAAAACAATTTATGCTAAAGACAATAGTCTTGAAGCAGTTAAAGTAGCTTAAGGAGCCAACGATGAAAAATAAACATGAAAAGTTTGAAAAAAATGTTGGCTTGTTTGCAATCTTTACTATCCTCGCCATAAGCGTTGGTGGTTTAGTTGAAATTACGCCACTTTTCTTTCAAAAAGCGACAAATACACCTGTAGATAATCTACGTCCTTATACACCATTAGAAATGGAAGGACGTGATATTTATATCCGTGAAAGTTGTAATGTTTGTCATAGCCAAATGATCCGTCCATTTCGTGCTGAAACAGAACGTTATGGTCATTACTCAGTGGCTGGTGAACAAGTATGGGAACATCCATTTTTATGGGGTTCAAAACGTACTGGCCCTGATTTAGCGCGTGTTGGCGGTCGTTATAGTGATGATTGGCATCGTGCGCATTTACTTGACCCACGTTCAGTGGTGCCAGAGTCAAATATGCCTTCATTTAAGTGGCTAGCTGAAAATACACTTGATGGCGAATTAACCGCTAAAAAGTTATCAACATTCAACTTTTTAACGCGTAATAGAAGCCACAAAGACGAGCAAGGTAATGCTATTCCTCTTTATTCTGAAACTGATATTTCTGGTGCAAAGAAAGCAGTTAAAGGTAAAACAGAAATGGATGCATTAATTGCATATTTACAGTCTCTTGGTCATGCGTTGAAATAATATGATGGATTACGGCACGCTTAGAGGGCTTATTGCCCTATTAATATTGGCATTATTTATAGTTATTGTGGTTTGGTCATATTCAAAAAAACGCAAATCATCTTTTGATGAAGCGGCAAATTCAATTTTTGAAGAAAAAACTGAAACTGAAATAAGCCACACTAACAAAAATAACAAGCAGGAGACTGATAATGTCTAGCTTCTGGACTATTTGGGTATCGGTTCTAACCCTTGGCACATTGATAGGTTGTTACTTACTATTACGCATGTGTTTAAAGAACTTTGCAGATGTTCCTGAAGGTGAGCCTACAGGACATGTTTTCGATGGCATTGAAGAACTAAACAACCCACTACCTAAATGGTGGAGTAATTTCTTTTTGTTAACCATCCTTTGGGGATTTTTCTACATCGCTGTATACGGTTTAGGTGGTTGGAAAGGTTTTTCTGGCTGGGAAAGTTCTAACCAAGGTATTTTGAATTTAGCTGAATCTAAAGAAAAATCGGCTTTAGCTAAAGAAAAAGGCTTGTTAGTACAATACGATCGTGAAGTTGCTGCTGCTGATGAAAAATATGGACCAATTTTTGATGCTTACGCAAAGCGTGAAATAGCCGATTTAGCAACAGCTAACGATGAAGAAGCAACTTCAGCACGTAAAGTTGGGCAACGGTTGTTTATACAAAACTGTTCGCAATGTCATGGCTCTGATGCTCGTGGCGCTACTGGTTTCCCTAACTTAACGGACCAAGACTGGTTATATGGTGGCTCACCAGAAATGATTAAAGCCACACTAATGCACGGTCGTAAAGCTAATGGCATGATGGCTTGGAGCGCAGCATTAGGCGGCGAGCAAGGCGTTAAAGAAGTAGCTGCTTTCGTTTTAAGCTTAAGTGGTCGTGAAGTTGATGCTAAAGCAGCAGAAGCAGGCAAAGTTAAATTTGCTATGTGTGCAGCTTGTCACGGTAGTGAAGGTAAAGGTAGTGATGCAATGGGTATTGCCCTTGGCGCTCCTAACTTAACCGATAATACTTGGCTATATGGCGGTTCTCAGCGTGCTGTTGAATATTCAATAGCTAACGGTCGTGCCGGTATAATGCCAGCGTGGGATAAAATCCTAGGTGAACAAAAAATTCATGTTATCAGTGCCTATGTTTATAGCTTATCGCAAGAGTAGTCGCTAAAAATCTCGTGATACTAAAACCTTGATGTTGCAAAGCACCAAGGTTTTTTTATGTTTATCTTTTCAGGGAAGTTTCTCTAATCACTTGTTATATTTAGAATTATAATTACTAAAAACTGGGTTGTTCCTTTAATAAATGCAATGTAAATAGACTTTGCAAGCTCAAGTTTCCTGCGGGTGAATTAACTTATACTGATGGATATTCATTAAGTTAAAGTTTGTTACATAACAGGTTTTTTAATAGTTACCACATAAGAAAAGTCGTATAATGTTCACTCTTTCAGCAAATAAGAAATTTTCATGAAAACATCTTGGTATCAAGAGCCTTGGGCTTGGTTAGTGTTTATATTACCTTTTACAGCCGTAGTTGCCGGTATTGCGACTTTTATTATAGCTAATAGCGATCCAGACCCTCTGGTTGTTGGCGACTATTATAAAAAAGGTAAAGCGATAAACCTAGAGTTAGGCAAAGTTAGACAAGCACAAAAACTCGGTATGAGTTTTGGTTTGAAACTTGTTGATGACCAATTGACTATTCGCCCGACAGGTATCGAAAAAACATTCCCACTATTGAATGTTAATTTTTATCACCCAACATTAGCCGACCGAGATTTTTATTTAGCATTAACGGCTGATGGCAATGGTGACTTTACGCATTTTTTTGAAGCTGAGCACAATGTTTCTGGTAAATGGCAAGTAACCATTAGTCCTTTTGAGAACCACTGGAAAATTCAAACCGTGCTCACCCTACCTCAATCTGACTTTATTGCGATAAAACCGGACCTGTCAGTAGCAAATTAATTAGCCTGTAGATTAGTGAGCATAAATTAATGAGCAAAGCTTGTTTTCATTGTGACGAACCCGTTCCCAAGGGTATTCATTTAATAACAAACATCGACAACATCGATCAACCTATGTGTTGCATAGGTTGCCAAGCTGTCGCACAAACGATTGTTGATAACAACCTAACCGATTTTTACCGCTTTCGTAGCGCACCAGCGCAAAAAGGTGAAGTATTAATACCTGAAAAACTTCAACGCAATGAAATACTTGACGATGTAAACTTACAAAATGAGTTTACTTATTATCATGATGGCTTCAAAGAAACCATTTTAACCATTGATGGCATAAGCTGCTCGGCTTGTGCATGGTTAATTGAAATGCAAGTGAGCAAGCTCGAAGGCGTTAATAAGATTAATGTGAACGCCACAACGCAACGAGCGACAGTGCAGTGGCAAGAAAGCCAAGTTAAATTAAGCGACATTCTCAGTTTAATCGATAAAATTGGTTATCATGGCTTGCCATTCAAGGCCAGTACCGCTGAAAAATTAAATAACAAACAAGCTAAAAACTTTATCAAACGCTTAGGTATCTCTGGCATTTTAATGATGCAAGTAATGATGATAGCTTTTGGTTTATATTTTGGTGCTTTTTCAGATATGACAGAACACAATGTCATGTATTTGCGTTGGGCAAGCTTTTTCTTAACTCTACCTATTGTCAGCTATGGCGCCTACCCTTTTTATAAAAGCGCATTTTTTGCTTTAAAAGCACGTCAACTCTCAATGGATGTGCCAGTATCTATTGCTATTTTATTGGCCTTTATGGCGAGTTGCTGGGCAACATTTACTCAGCAAGGCGAGGTGTATTTCGAATCTGTTTCTATGTTTACCTTTTTACTGCTTATTGGTAAATTTCTTGAATTTAGAGCCCGTAGTCGCGCCGCTGATGTTTCTGCAAATCTATTAAAATTAATGCCAATGACCGCAACGAAAGTTGAACACGGTATTGAACAATTTATTTCCGCGAATTACTTAAAAGCTGATGACATTATTTTAATAAAGCCAGGGGAAACTATCCCCGCAGATAGTGAAATAATTACCGGAACGAGCCAAATAAACGAAGCAATGTTGTCAGGTGAACAACTGCCCTTACAGAAAAAAGCATTAGACGCTATATTTGCAGGTACCATTAATGGCGATGGAAACCTAACCGCAAAAGTTAAACATAACAACCAAGAGTCTTTTTTAAGCCAATTAATTCGCTTGAGTGAAAATGCTCAAAGCCATAAGCCAAAGTTGGCGAAATTGTCAGATAAAATTGCCCAATACTTTGTTGCACTTATCTTAATGGTTTCAATTGCCACGGCAATATATTGGCTACAACACGCCCCTGAAGAAGCCTTTTGGATTACTTTATCTGTTCTCGTTGTAACTTGCCCTTGCGCATTGGCGTTAGCAACACCAACGGCGCTTACCTGTGCAACAACGAATCTAAATCGTGAAGGTATCATGATTAAATCAGCTCATGTGCTTGAAACCATGCCTGAAGTCGATGCGATATCTTTTGATAAAACAGGCACATTAACTACAGGTGAGTTCACGATTGTTGAAGTAAAAACTTATGGTGATTACTCAACTGATAGTACGTCAGAAGGTAAACAACAGGTGCTTGCTATTGCCGCGGCGCTAGAGGCACACTCAGCTCATCTGTTAGCAAAAGCCTTTAGACCATTTCGTGATTTTAACCAAACAACTACCCAAGTTGTTGTGGCTCCCGGCGCGGGTATCTCAGGTGAAGTAAATCACCAGCACTATCGTATCGGCAAAAGTTCGTGGTTATTAAACGATGACAAACAGGCATGTTTTAGTGCTCAGTGCGTACTAATGCAAGATGAAACATTAATCGCTGAATTTTATTTGCATGATGGCTTACGTGATGACGCGAAGCCTTTAATTGATTTTCTACATCAACAAAGTATTGAAACGAGCATGTTATCCGGCGATCACCTCCAAGGCTGCAATAAATTACAATCAATATTGCAACTAAGTAATGTGCAAGCAAACTTGTCAGCGCAAGATAAAGTTAACGCCATAAAGCATCAACAAGCTTCGAATACTGTTGCTATGGTAGGCGATGGGGTAAACGACAGCCCAGTATTAGGCGCCGCTCATTTATCGATTGCCATGGGCAGTGGTACTGATATTGCTAAAAATGGCGCAGATGTCATATTATTAAACAATAAGCTTAAAGGCGTACAAACATTGCGAGAGGTTGCCATTCGAACAACGCGCGTTATAAAGCAAAATTACCTTTGGGCTTTTGGATACAATGCCGTTGTATTGCCATTAGCCGTAACAGGGCATATAGCGCCTTACATGGCAGTAATTGGCATGTCGGCCAGCTCAATATTAGTCGTAACAAATTCATTAAGGCTGCTAAAAAAATGAGCATAATCTACGTATTAATTCCCATTGCTGTATTACTCACCTCTATTGGCATATATCTGTTTTTTTGGGCAGTAAAAACTGAGCAATTTGATGATTTAGAAAAACAGGGTATGAGCATTTTATTTGATGATGAAAATGACAATATCAGTCGCAATAAAAACAACAATAGTAAATTAAAAGACAGTGAATTAAGCGAAAGCGACGAGCAACCAAAACAAGCAGCAAAATCATCTCATGACGCTTGATTTTTTTTCCGCATTTGTAATTGGTTTACTAGGCTCTGGCCATTGTATTGTAATGTGTGGCGGTATTAGCACCATGTTAACCACGACCATATCTGACCATGCTCGCCATAAAAAAATGGCGATTATATTTGCCTATAATTTTGGCCGAATCGCGTCTTACAGCTTAATTGGCGCCTTGGTAGCATTCACCAGTTCAATGGCGGCTAAAAACATTGGTTTTCCTGTTATTATTTTAAAAACGATTGCAGGTGTGTTTCTAATTCTACTAGGTTTGTATCTAGGACAATGGTTAATGTGGTTAAGCCGCATAGAGTATTTAGGTAAAAACATTTGGCGCTACATCTCACCTTATACTAAAAAATTCATGCCCATTAAAAACATACAGAGTGCATTGGCGTTAGGAGCACTTTGGGGCTGGTTACCCTGTGGCTTAGTTTATTCTACGTTAACGTGGTCATTAGCAAGCGCCGATGTTTTAAATGGCGCTTTGATCATGTTTTTCTTTGGTCTTGGTACTTTACCTGCGCTGCTGTCAGTATCACTCGGCACTTTCAGTGTGAAGTCTTTATTAACTCAGCCCGTTTTTAGAAAACTAGCCGCCATTTTGGTGATTTCATACGGCATTTACTCTATACTAATAGCATATAGCTAACGCATCTAATATGGTGTTCAGCATGGAAGTTTTTATAGGCTGTTATGAATAATAAATCGTGTACCGATCAGCAACATATTCACTGTCAAAACTGTAGCATTAGTGAGTTATGCTTGCCATTTTCGCTTAATAATCAAGAGCTAGAGACTCTAGATAACATTATTGATCGTAAGCTCCCTATTCAAAAAGGAGAGCAGATTTTTAATGATGGTCAGCCTATGCAGGCGCTTTACGCGATTCGTTCAGGCACATTCAAAACCTATACCATCAACAAACAAGGCGAAGAACAAATTACCGGTTTTCATTTAGCAGGTGATTTACTTGGCTTTGATGCCATTGCTAATGCAGAGCACCCAAGTTTTGCTAAAGCATTGGAAACCTCAATGGTTTGTGAAATTCCTTATAATACACTCGATCATTTATCTAACAGCATGCCTAAGTTAAAAAAACAGATTTTGCGCATGATGAGCACTGAAATTCGTGAAGACCATGAAATGCTAATGTTGCTTAATCGTAAAAATGCAGAGCAACGCCTAGCCACGTTTTTTAGTACCTTAAGCAGTCGATATAATGCCCGTGGTTTATCAGCCTCTGAATTTCGCTTATCTATGACGCGCAGCGATATTGGTAACTATATTGGTTTAACGGTTGAAACAATAAGCCGACTCCTTAATCGCTTTGATAAAAATGGTTTAATTGCTGTTAATGGCAAACTGATTACCATTGTAAATATTGAAAAATTAAATGAGTGTGCTGGACTTTAAGATAAATTTTATCAGCCCTTTTTCATACTTTCTTATTCAACAGTTTAACGCTATGATTAATATAAAATAGCTTATATAAAAGATAATAATTTGATTTAAAACAACTATTATTATTACAAAATAAGTTATTGTTATTATATAAAGTAAATAAATTAACTGTTTAGTTTGGCCTAATACCCACAGGCAAAGATAAGGAATTAGCTATGGAAAAGTATCAAAAAATACTCGCTATTGTTGACCCCACAACAGAAGATCAAAAAGCGGTAAAACGAGCATTAGAATTAGCGCGAAAAACTGGCGCAAGTATTACCGCATTTTTGACCATATATGACTTTTCTTATGAGATGACCACTATGCTTTCAGGCGACGAGCGTGAAGCAATGTGTAAATCTGTTATAAATGATCGTACTCAATGGTTGCAGTCTTTACTTGCTGAACTCGATGTAACTGATATCACCATTGATTGTAAAGTTATCTGGCATAATCGTCCTTTCGAGCAAATAATTGCACAAGTTATTGATCATGATTACGACATAGTCATTAAAGGCACACATCAACACGACAAATTTAAATCAGTAATATTTACCCCTACTGATTGGCACATTTTACGCAAATGTCCCTGCCCTGTTTTGCTAGTGAAAGAGCATTTATGGCCAGAAAATGGCAATATTGTTGCTGCATTGAATATTGGCAGCGAAGAAGAAGAGCATAAAGCGCTTAATGATAAAATTACGGCAGAAGCAAAACAGCTAGCTAAAGTTATGAAAGCAAACCTACATTTGGTTAATTCTTTCCCTGGTACGCCGGTAAATATTGCGATAGAAATTCCAGAGTTTGATGCCAATGATTACAACCTCGCCATGTTAAAACATCATGAAGAAGCGATGTTAGAACATGCAACTGCGTTTAATATTACTAAAGAATACACTCATATTAAAGAAGGCTTACCTGAAGATATTATACAAAGTGTCGCCGAAGCCTTAGACGCAGAACTGGTTATTTTAGGCACCATTGGACGTACAGGTTTATCTGCAGCGCTAATTGGCAATACAGCAGAACATGTAATTGATAGACTAAACTGTGATGTACTTGCGTTAAAGCCTGAGGGTTACGTTTCACCCTTGGACGTTAAATAAAATCTTTATTACGTAAAATACAGCTAAAAGAGCGTCACTGATTGATAGAAATATTATTAAGGTGACGCTTTAATAAAACGCTAAAACTTCTCCCTAGCTTAACTACAATAAATTACAGGTAATTACTCAAGCTAATTTCCAACGATCTTCTCTTCACAATTGTTATAAGTTTGTCTTCAAATATTTATTACGCTATACATATCATTTATAGATCATCATCAGGACTTTATCATTGAAGATAAAACAACCGCTTAGACTTATACCTTATTACATTAGCACGGTGATACTCCTGCCCTTATTACTTTTACAAGCGATATGGGTGCGTTTTAGCATGATAAAACTCCCAGAAGCATTAGGTGAACGCTCAGGCTCTACAGGTAATGGCAGTCCAATTAGTTTATTGATAATTGGTGATTCGGCTACAGCAGGTGTTGGTACACACGAACAAAAAAATGCATTGTCAGGCCAGTTATCAAACAACCTTGCTATTAACAATCAAGTAAACTGGCAATTAGTAGCGAGTACGGGCCTAACTTCAACACAGTTAATCAATGAAATTGAAAAGTTAGAAACACAAACGTTTGACTTTATTTTGGTATCTATTGGTGTAAATGATGTAACAGGCCTCACAAAAGAAAGTCTCTGGGTTAGTAATATAGAGGCTATTGTAAGCTTATGTAGCACCAAATTTGGTACTCCAAAAGTGTTGTTGACAGCACTTCCTCCGATGCATTTATTTACCGGCATTATGCAACCATTAAGATGGTGGCTAGGAGTACGCGCAAAAAGACTAAATACCTTAATGATGCAAACCACAGCAAATTATAGCCAATGTTGCGTCCTAACAATTGACATACCTTTTACGTCTGAATATTTAGCTCAAGATGGCTTTCACCCGTCAGCACTTGCTTATGGTGTTTGGGCAGAACAAGCCGCGACGGCATTAAAACTATCAACTTAAAATAGATAAATAAATTCACTAAGTTCAACTTTGTTCATGTAGTTACTTCGGCTATACTACGCGGCAATATTTACTAGGAATTTATTATGAGCGCAGTTTTAAAATCGGCCTTATCTCCAAGCCAAAACACACAATTAGAAAAGCTTGAAAAACGCTTACGACGTCATGTTGGCCAAGCGATTGCCCAATACAATATGATTGAAGACGGCGATAAAATTATGGTGTGTGTTTCTGGTGGCAAAGATAGTTATGCCATGCTCGAAATATTAATGCGCTTAAAAGAATCTGCTCCTATTCACTTTGACTTAATTGCCGTTAACCTTGATCAAAAACAACCCGGTTTTCCAGAGCATATTTTACCAAATTACCTTGAGTCGATAGGTGTCGCTTACCAAATTGTTGAAGAAGACACTTACGCCATTGTTAAAGAAAAAATTCCTGAAGGCAAAACTACATGTAGCTTATGCTCTCGTTTACGCCGAGCATTGTTGTATAAAGCGGCTAAAGCATTAGGAGCAACTAAAGTTGCACTTGGTCATCATCGCGACGACATGGTCGAAACATTGATGCTCAATATGTTTTACGGTGGCAAGCTCAAATCAATGCCCGCAAAACTTGTTTCTGACAATGGCGAGCACGTGGTTATTCGCCCATTAGCATTTTGTAAAGAGCAAGAACTTATTCAGTATGCTGCCCTAAAGCAATTCCCTATTATTCCTTGTAACTTATGTGGTTCACAACCTAACTTACAGCGTCAGAACATTAAGGCAATGCTACAAGATTGGGATAAAAATCACCCAGGGCGTATTGAGTCTATGTTTACGGCGATTAAAAATGTAGTGCCTTCACATTTATGTGACAGCGAACTTTTTGACTTTAAAGGTATTAACGCAAACTCTGGAATTATTGATGGTGGTGATACCGCTTTTGATCAAGAGACATTTGTACAAGCTGCGCCTGAAAGTAACGCTGTTAACATTCATCAAGCCGATTTATTGAAAGTAACAGAGATAAAATAATATTATTGAAATTTTTCAATGAGTAAACTCTATTTAACGTTAGCTTATAAAGTGTAACGTTTTACTGGGCTTATTATTGGCTAGCGGTTCAATGTTGGCGAATTTTTCAGGTTTAGGTTTAGGTTTAGGTTTAGGTTTAGGTTTAGAGTAGATTATTTTGCAGTTTTGCCGTTCAGCCTAGTGTTGACTTAGAACGGCAGAGCCACTAAAGATTATTTATTTGCAAGATCAAAGTATGGTCGATTATGTCTGATCATCTCAGTGAGTTCTAAGACATAATCTGCACCACGTTCAGAGTAAGCGGTTAAGCCTGTCGCTAATATTTCTGGTGCCAAAGGTTGGTTTTGATCCCGTAATTGGCCTCGAATAAGCCTAAATACGTTATAAGCGCGATGCGTATTAATGTTATGTAAATAGCGCTCAACGCCTTGTTTTACAGAACTGTAAGCAGCTACTTCATGATCCGCACCTGAATTACGACTACTTGGCACCATGCCACAGCCCTCGCTATAACACCAAACACCGAAAAAATTCAAACCTATTCGAGCGAACCGAGATGTCCCCCAAGCTGACTCATTTGCCGCTTGCACTAAAACAAGTGCTTGCGGAATAACGTCTACTTTAAGCTGTAATTCATAGAGCTGTTTTAACAGTGAGAATTTTTTACTGACTTTATATTGCGTAATTAACTTTGCAACTAACGCTTCATCTTCGAGACTAAAAGGTTGCTCTAAGGTCAGCTGCTCAATTAAGCGTTCTACTTCAACACGCTTAGCAAGTATCTTTTTATTTTCAGCCGCTACCGCTGGTTTAATAAAAGCAAAAAATTTTCGTTTTTTCTCTTTTACATCTCGAATTTTGGCAAAGTTTGGTAAGTTAACGTCGTGAAGCGGCTGTTCTATCTTTTTAGCCACTTTTTTAAACGTTTTTTTAGATACTGTCTGTTCAACGGTTTCACTAGCTTCTTCTACCTTTAAAAAAGTGAATGGCGCGACTAAACCAATAACTAATAGGGCTAAAAATATAAAGCCGAAAATATTTTGCTTATTAATTTTTCTCAAAATCATGATTCCTTACGCAATATTGATAAGTGCTAAGCATTGTATAAATCTTACCAAACTTTATTCATTAAGCAGAAAATGTGTCATTTATTGTATTACCTTGTTCGGTATTAGCTTGCATTTGCAAACCAAATATTTCCCGATATAAAATTCCTTTTACATTGTAAAAAAGCGGCGCTAAATAAGCCAAACAGAAAAGGAAAAATGCGATTGCAATAAAGCCTAATTCTGAAGCACTAGTAGCGGCAACAGGTAAAGCAGCAACCAAAACTGCTAACGCTAAAATCAAGTAAAGTGAAAATATTTTAAACCATTGAAAGCGAGTAGCTTGAATGCTGACCGAAATCGCTTTTATCGGTGACATTTTCTTTTCTACCACTAAAGGGAGAACTAATGACAGGGCTACAGCTAAAAATATACCCGGTAAATAGAATAATGTTAAACCTATAGTAACTAAAGTCGAGGTAAGCAAAGCACTAACCGCAACCCAGCTACCACGCTTTAAAAAGCCAAAAATCAATTTAGGTTGAGTTTTTAGACCAACTGAATGGAAAACGCCCATCATTTCAACACCGACAATAAAGGGGTATACCACTAGTGTAACGATAATATTAAGTAACGTGGCTGATTGTTGGTCTTGAATGGCTACTTCAATGCCACCAAGCTGGCTGCTGACCAAAATTGAAACGACCATCCCTATGATTAAACAAGTTAATAGCCCTAAATTAATCGACATGCGCGACTTTAAGGTTAATTGCCACCCTTCTTTCAATATAGCCGCTACATCAAGTGAATATTCGCCTTTAACGGCTTCTTCAACACTACCACCAACTTTTACAACAGGAAGTTTTTCCACAAAAAATATACCTAATGAGAAAGCGCATAAAAACGCTTATTTATCTGAATTGCTGCCAGTATATCGTAATTCAAAGCGCTGTGTGAATAAGCAAAGTAAAGTTATTAAAAACTCAGAAGTATTTTTAATCTTGTTTAATTTTTTTTAATAAGCTTTGAAAATAATCAGCGCCTTTTTTTTGCGCTAAGGCGATATTATTATCAGGAATAGCTTCTGGATTTTTATATACACTTAACACTTTTTCCATGCTTTTTTCACGGATTAAATGCAATGTAGGATATGGAGAGCGATTAGTAAAATTGCCTGCATCATCGTATTCAGCGTCAGCAAAGCAATATTCAGGATGAAAAGTCGCTATTTGAAATATGCCTTCAAAACCATGTTCGACAATCAATTCATTGCTATCATCAACCAAATCTAGAAAACGATTGAAATCTCTAAAGCCTTGATTATAAATCAACAAGCTTGTTTCAATTTCAGGGTTATCACTTAAGAAGTGACACTGCGCTAAAAGCTCAACTAAAGCAGGCTTTAACTGAGCTTTATCGCTAGCATGATAATGAATAGTTTGATTAACAAACTCTTTTTTGGCGAATGGGCAGAAATTTAGCCCGATGATCACCTGCTCTAACCATTGCTTGGTTTGTTCAATTTCATCTATCTGGGTCATCGCAATTTACTCTATCTTTTGCTATTTTAATTTTAAGTACAGGAATTAACTGCAAGTTTTGCTATCGAGCATGATCAATGGTTATTACTTTGTTGTAATTGCCACATATTAAAATAATGGCCTTTATTAGCGATTAAAGATTGATGTGTGCCCTGCTCTATAATTTCACCTTGCTGCATCACAATAATATGATTGGCATCAACAATGGTCGATAAACGATGAGCAATGACTAAACTGGTTCTATGCTCGGCGACTTCTTTAATTGCCGTTAATATTGCTTGTTCTGACTGACTATCCAATGATGATGTTGCTTCGTCAAATATTAAAATCTTCGGATTTTTTAAAATAGTACGTGCAATAGCAACCCGTTGTTTTTCACCACCTGAAAGCTTTAAACCGCGTTCTCCGACTATGGTTTCCATGCCATCAGGCAACCTTGAGACAAAATCAGATAAATGTGCCATTTTAAAGGCTTTGTTTACTTTATCTTTGCTGGCTTTTGGTGCTCCGTATTGCACATTTTCAAAAAGCGTATCATTAAACAACACCGTGTCTTGCGGCACTATACCGATATTTTTTCGTAATGAATGTTGTGTAACCTCACGAATATTTTGTGCATCAATGGTTATTTTGCCGCTGTCACAATCGTAAAATCGAAATAATAATTTCACTAATGTCGACTTTCCTGAGCCGCTTTCTCCCACAACCGCCACTTTTTGCCCAGACTTTATCGTGAATGATACATTTTTGATAATAGGTCGCTTAGCGTTATAAGCAAACGAGACATTTTCAAATTTAATTTCTGCTGCAGACAAGTTTAAAATATCGGCATTTTCGCTGTCTTCTACTTTAGGTTTTCTTAGCATCAATTCAAACATTTGTTCAATATTAGCCAATGACCCTTTAATTTCTCGATAGACAAAACCTAAAAAGTTTAGTGGAATAAATAGCTGCATCATAAAGGCATTGATCAAAACGAAATCACCTAAAGTCATTTTCTCATAAGTCACTTGATAAGCCGCTAAAGCTAACATTGCGGTCATAGCGCAAGAAATGATCAGCGCTTGACCACCATTTAAGGCAAATAAAGATAAGCGGTTCTTCATTTTCGCCTGTTCCCAGTCAGCGAGTTGGCTGTCATACGCTTTTGCTTCAAAGTCTTCGTTGGTAAAGTATTTAACGGTCTCATAATTTAATAAGCTGTCGATTGCGCGTGTATTACTTGATGAATCAGCTTTATTTGCTTCTCGTATAAAGCGTGTTCGCCAATCCGTTGCGTAAACAGAGTAAGCGACATAGAGCACAATGGAAGATAACGTGATGAGCGCAAACCAAATGCCGTAGTTGAAGAATAAAATTCCCACCACCATCGTTATTTCGATTAGGGTTGGAATAATATTAAAGATCATAAAACGCATTAAAAAATTAATGCCCGTTGTACCGCGATCAATATCACGTGATAAACCACCCGTTTGGCGATTTAAATGAAAGTCTAAATCTAATTTATGCAGGTGTTGAAACACTTTCAAACCAATTCGTCGAATCGCACGTTCAGTAACGCGACCAAATAAGGTATCGCGGATTTCAGCAAAAAGTACAATCGTTAACCTTACGAGTCCGTATGCTCCAACCAATGCAAAAGGAACGATATAAATACGATTATCTTGCTGTTTATCTAATATATCGACAATATCTTTAAGAATAAAAGGTAGGTAAACACTGGCAACTTTTGTTAATACTAAGCAGGCTAAGGCAAAAAATATACGCGCTTTAAATTCAAATAAATAAGGCAGTAACAATTTAACTACATGCCAATTAAAGGTGGTGACTTCTTGCTCGCTTTGATGAGAGGATCTACGCATTATGTTGGCTAATTTCCAAGTGTACTTAAGTTGAATAAACTGTTTTACATCGCACTATATTAACATCGATAGAGTCGCAATGGTTTAAAACCTGACTGTTGAATTTACATTTTAATAGCAATGAACTTTTTTAGTAGTTGTGCTAACGTGAAGCTATTCTATTAATACGGTAACTCGTCATTATGTTGACTTTAATTAACAATATTATTGATCGTTGCTTTTTTACGGTTACTTTTATTTTGGGCGTACAATTGCCTGAATTTATGCAGCAATACCAACAACGCCTTGGCGGTCATTTAGCAGAAGCTCAGTCACAATTAGCCCAATTTGAGGTAATAGCACAGCAACATTTTGATGGCAGCTTAATCACTATGATTGACCGCTATAAAGAAAATACTGAAGCCTCAATTATCAGTACCGGAGAGTTAATCGAACTGTTATCTTTACGTGTCGATTACTTGGCAAGTCATTTAACGCAAATTTCACAGACCGATTACCTCAACAGTGTATATCAACTTGTTTGGCATTTAGATCAACAAATTGCTTCTGGCACAGCTGAAAACTTTTCAATGGGGATCCCACTTGAATTAAACGCGCTAGCAACCGGAGGAGCGCTTGCTCTAGGTGCATTGTTGCTAAAAGAGTTAACGGTATTTGCCGTTAAACGCCCTTTTAAAGCCAAAAAAATTGACCCTATTCAATCATAATAAGTAATTAACCTTTTCGACCCGCAATAAAAAAGGTTGCCGAAGCAACCTTTATTAAACTCTATCAATGCAAAACTGGCTTGCTAACTTATTCGCTATTACCATCTTCAACGCGACTTTTAAGTTTTTGACCTGGTCGAAAAGTTACTACCTTACGGGCTGAAATTGGAATATCTTCACCTGTTTTAGGGTTACGTCCAGGACGCTCGCTTTTCACGCGTAAGTCAAAATTACCAAATCCAGATAATTTAACTTGCTCGCCTGCTTCTAAAGTTTCACGAACTTCTTCGAAAAACACTTCAACCATATCTTTTGCGTCGCGCTTACTTAGCCCAACTTTTTCAAATAAATGTTCTGCTACTTCTGCTTTTGTTAGCGCCATTATTTAATCCCTCAGAGATGCATTCAGTTCAGTTTTCAATGTATCAACCACTCGGTTAACTACGTCAGTGATATCCTTTTCTTCTAAGGTTTTATTATTATCTTGCAATATCATTGCTATTGCTAAGCTTTTAAAACCAGCTTCAATACCATTACCTTGGTATACATCGAACAAGTTTAGATCAACTAAATAATTTCCGCCAACCTTTTCAATAAGTTGTAGTACTTTATTTGCACTAACTTGTTCATCTACCACTACAGCGATGTCACGTCTGTTTGCCGGAAAGCGAGATATGTCGCGTGCTTGAGGGATATTTTGTGTACAAACTTCGCTCAATAAAAGTTCAAAAACTAATGTGCGACCATTAAGGCCTAATTTCCGTTCTAATTCAGGATGTAAGGCTCCAACATGACCAACCAGTACACCATTTTTATGAATAGCGGCAGTTTGACCAGGATGTAACGCATCAACTTCTGCTTTAGAAAAAACAAATTCACTGACGTTATTTGTTAAACCTAACAAGGCTTCAACATCAGATTTAATATCATAAAAATCGGTTGCTGCTTTTTCGATATCCCAATGTTCTTCACTACGTTGACCACTAAGAACACCTGCGATCATATTGTCTTGGCGAACACCATTTTCCACACTTTCATCAGGAATAAAACGCAAACCAGTTTCAAATAAACGTACACGACCTTGTTGACGGTTTTGATTATAAATTACTGATTGTAATAATCCGGTCCATAAACTTACACGCATCTCTGACATTTCAGATGAAATTGGGTGCGGTAACGTCATGGTTGCTTGACCTGGGTGTAGCTGTATTTGTACTTTCGGGTCAACAAAACTATAAGTGATCGCTTCTTGGTAACCGCGATTAACTAAAACATTACGTAATTTGCTTAACGGTAACTGCGCTTCTTTTTGCTCACGCATTGCCAATGTTGCTTTTGGTGAAACATTTGGAATATTGTTGTAGCCAAAAATTCGTGCAACTTCTTCAATTAAGTCAACTTCAATACTGATATCAAAACGATAAGCAGGAACAACAACTGTCCATACTTTTTCTTCGCTTGTACCATTTTCAGTAACAGCAAAGCCTAAGCGAGTTAATATTTCGCTAACTTTTTCGTCATTGATATGGTGACCAATACGACCATCAAGCTTTGAACGACGCAAGGCTACTGTTTTTTCAGCTGGAATATTTTCTATCGACACAGCTTCAACAATAGGACCTGCCTCACCACCAACGATTTCAAGCAATAATGTTGTCGCTCGTTCCATGGCATCGCGTTGTAGCTGTGGATCAATACCACGCTCATAACGGTGTGATGCATCAGTATGTAAACCGTACTGACGTGCTTTACCTAAAATAGCTAATGGCGCGAAAAAAGCACTTTCTAAAAAGATATCTTTAGATTCAGCAGTAACACCCGACTCTAAACCGCCAAAAATACCAGCCATGGCTAATGCTTTTGCATCGTCGGCAATAACTAAGGTCTGCGTCGAAAGTTTGACTTCATTTTCATCAAGCAATACTAACGTTTCACCTTCATTTGCATAACGTACATTGATAGCACCTTCAATAGCAGCTAAATCAAAAGCATGCATAGGATGACCTTGCTCTAACAGTACATAGTTAGTTACATCGACTACAGGGTCAATTGAACGTGTGCCACAACGACGTAGCTTTTCCACCATCCACAACGGAGTTTGTGCATTGATGTTAATATTTTTAATCACACGCCCTAAATAACGAGGACACGATTTTTCAGCTGATAAGGTAATAGCTACCGTATCGTCAATCGTTGGCGTAACTGCTGTGATAGTTGGCTCTGTAACACTTAAGCTATTAAGTACACCTACTTCACGTGCAAGACCTTTTAAACCAAGACAATCACCACGGTTAGCCGTTAAATCAACGTCGATGGTTACATCATTAAGATCAAGGTATTCTCTTACGCACTTACCAATAGGAGCATCGCTGGCTAATTCCATAATGCCGTCTGAACTATCTGACAAACCGATTTCAGACTCACTACATAACATGCCGTGAGACGGTACGCCGCGTAGTTTGGCTTTTTTAATTTTAAAGTCGCCCGGTAATACCGCACCAACAGTAGCAACGGCAACTTTTAAGCCTAAGCGACAATTTTTAGCACCACAAACAATGTCGACTAACTCGCCGTCATTAAAATCTGGTCCTAAATTGATTTTTGTTACTTGTAATTTGTCTGCATCAGGGTGCGGACCACATTCAACTACTTCACCAATTAATACACCGCTAAACTTTCCTGCAACAGGCTCTACGGCGTCTACTTCAAGACCAGCCATGGTAATTTGATGTGCTAATTCATCTGAAGATATAGCAGGATTAACCCACTCACGTAACCAAGATTCACTAAATTTCATTATATGGCTTTCCTACTTGAACTGTTTTAAGAAGCGAAGATCATTTTCGAAGAATGAACGTAAATCATTTACGCCGTAACGTAACATGGTTAAACGTTCAACCCCCATACCAAAGGCAAAACCGGTATAAACTTCAGGATCAATGCCTACGCTGCGCAATACATTCGGATGCACCATGCCACAACCTAATACTTCTAACCATTTACCGTTTTTACCCATAATGTCGACTTCTGCAGAAGGCTCTGTAAATGGGAAGTATGATGGACGGAAGCGAATTTCTACTTCTTCTTCAAAAAAGTGATGTAAGAAATCATGCAACACACCTTTTAAATGCGTAAAACTAACGTCTTTATCAACCATTAAGCCTTCGACTTGATGGAACATCGGCGTATGAGTTTGATCGTAGTCATTACGATAAACCTTACCCGGAGAGATAATACGTAGCGGTGGTTGCTCTTTTTCCATGGTACGAATTTGTACGCCAGACGTTTGTGTACGTAGTACTAACTTAGGATTAAAGTAAAACGTGTCATGGTCTTGACGTGCTGGGTGATGCTCAGGAATATTTAAGGCATCAAAGTTATGAAAGTCATCTTCAACTTCTGGACCTTGCTTAACTGAAAAGCCTAAATCACCAAAAAAGCTTTCAATACGTTCAATAGTACGTGTTACTGGGTGTAATCCGCCTAGCTCATCACCACGACCTGGCAATGTTACGTCAATAGATTCAGCAGCAAGTTGTTGCTTGATAACTTCGGCGCGTAATAACTCACCACGTTCAGTTAACAGTTTTTGTACCTGCTGTTTAGCGATGTTAATCACTTGACCCGCTTTGGGCTTTTCTTCTTTTGGTAACTTACTTAGGCCTTTCATTTGCTCAGTGAACAAACCTTTTTTGCCTAAAAAGTTAACGCGAACTTGGTCAAGTTCTACAGGATCAGTCGCCGCAGCAATTGCTTGTTCTGCCTGCAATATAATATCGTCTAAATTCATGAGTTCCTCTAAAGCGTGTTTAAAGCGCCCATACTTTTTAATATTTAAATATAGGGCATTAACATCGGCCTAATTTGGCCTTTAGCTAGACTTTTTCGATTAATAAAATGGTGAATGATTTTACACAAAAAATTGTTGTTAGAGTAGAGTAAATCTACGTTTTTCAAGAAAAAAAACACCTAATGGCTGATTACTTTCAAAAACAGAACAAATTATTAACTTAGCTGTCTGCAATTTATCAGCGAACGTAACATAAAAAATAAAACAATGTGTTTATGGACAAAAAAATGGCTTCATAATTTTGAAGCCATTTACGGTTAAACATTAGCGAATAAAATTACATATTATAGCCAACTTCATCGTGTTCAGTTAAATCTAAGCCGGTAGTTTCTTGCTCTTTAGAAACCCTCAAGCCTTTAGTCATCACTGACACTATTTTAAATAGAATGTAAGACACAACAGCCGTATAAAGAATAGTAGAGCCAATACCAATTAGCTGCACTGTTACTTGCCCTAACATGGTAGTAATACCTTCAGCATAACCAAAACCACTAAAGGCTCCAAGCTCAGTTGAGGCGAAGACCCCTGCTAATAAAGTCCCTAATATTCCGCCAATACCATGCACGGGGAAAACATCTAATGAGTCATCAATTTTCAGTTTTTGTTTAATATAAACTGTTGAGTAAAAACAAATAATACCCGCTGAAACGCCAATAATTAATGCGCCACCTGGACCAACAAAACCTGATGCTGGTGTAATAGTACCTAAACCTGCCACCATACCCGTTACCGCACCAAGCACACTTGCCTTACCAAATTTTTTCCACTCGATTGCAGCCCACGTTAATGCTCCTGCTGAGGCTGAAAGATGAGTAACTAACATCGCCATAGCCGCATCTCCATTAGCCGCTAATGCACTACCACCATTAAAGCCAAACCAACCAACCCAAAGCATACCAGCACCTGTAACTGTCATGGTTAAGTTATGAGGTAACATAGGTGTTTTTGGAAAACCATGGCGTGGCCCTAGTACCACTGCAGCAACCAGTGCTGCAACACCCGCGGTAATATGAACAACAATACCACCAGCAAAGTCATAAACGCCCATTTGTGCAAGCCAACCGCCGCCCCAAACCCAATGAGTAACCGGAGCATATACAACTAACAGCCATAAACCTGAGAACAATAATACCGCTGAAAACTTCATTCGTTCAGCATAAGCACCAATAATAAGCGCCGGTGTTATCACAGCAAACGTCATTTGAAATAACATAAACAAGCTTTCAGGAATATCTCCTGCAAGGGTTTCTTTTGTCATGCCAACCATTAACACTTTGCTAAAATCGCCAATCCAAGCATTACCTTCGCCAAAAGCTAAGCTATAACCAACGATAAACCACAAAATAGAAGAAACGCCAGCAATGGCAAAACACTGCATTAAAATTGACAGAATATTTTTTCTGCGCACTAAGCCGCCATAAAACAAGGCTAATCCAGGTAAAGTCATCAATAGCACAAGTGCTGTTGATGTTAAAATCCATGCGGTATTAGCACCATTAAGCGTTGTCTCTGCCGCAAAACTTGGTAGAGAAAAAATTAACATTAGAAGTGTGATTACTATTTTATTCATTTTATACATCCACTATTTAAATCTTGTTTCAGCCCTACTTTGCAGCCGAATTTATTATTACTTTGAGTTACCCGAAAAAGCTCAATTAAATGGCTTCATCGTCTAGTTCACCCGTTCGAATACGAGTAATATTTTCAATATTGGTAACAAATATTTTACCGTCACCAATTTTACCGGTTTGAGCAGAGCTAACGATAGTGTCAATAACACGTTCAGCAAAATCATCTTTAACCGCAATTTCAAACTTAATTTTTGGCAAAAAGTCTACTGAGTACTCAGCACCACGATAAAGTTCGGTATGGCCTTTTTGACGACCAAAGCCTTTTACCTCTGTCACTGTCATACCATCAAGGCCAATTTCGTTTAATGCTTCACGGACATCGTCCATTTTGAAGGGTTTAATAATTGCTGTTATTAATTTCATTCGATCACCTTTAGTGCATTCATAGTCAATTTAAGTTTTCTTATTTGATTACACTAAGCACCATTTGTACCCAAAATGAAAAACATAACTAATACAGACAATTAAATATAAAACTGCACAACAAAGACAACTCACAAGCACCAATATGGTGCACAAATCAAACAAAAAAGAGCATTCTTGGTGCACAGTGATAGCATTGCTTCACAAGTGGGCAAGATCAGTTGAGTTATTGTTATGTGTCGTTATTGAGTTTAAATATGAATATAACGCAGGGGGAAATCGAAGAATAAAAACGCTTATTAAATCTAAATTCACTAAGCTGCTGCAGAATCACTGACTAAGATTCACTGATTAAGGTTCACTGATAATTCAACAGAAAGTTCCACGGAAAAACTGAGCACCGCAGATCTATCACATCGACTACTAGTTATGACACGGTTCTAAGACATTAGAGCAATGCGCGAGGTGTTACATATATGAACTAATACCAAGGTTCTATGTTCATAAGGATGTAAGTCATTAGAGCAATACAGGCGCATAAAAAAGCCCCGCGATTGCGAGGCTGTTTTCAATATTCACTATAACCTAATCAATCAACTGATATTCATCACGTAAAATATCAATAATTTCTTGTTTAGGGTTTTGCGATAGCACGATCTCTTTACCGATAATTTTTTCTGCAATCACAAGGTATGTTGCTGACAAAGTCATTAACACATTAGCAGGTAACTCATTGTCACGAGCAAGCGCTTCACGTTCTGTCATTCGGTCTTTATTCAACAGAATATCAGGATCAGGAAAGTGGTTAAGTAATAATTGACGGAAACCTTCTTTGGAGTTTTCTACAATATTACCTGCGCGATATTGTTCGCCATCCCAAATACGCGATGAATCAGGCGTACCCACTTCATCCATATAAATAAGTTTGTCATTACCGTTACGGTCTTTGACATAACCAAACTCAAACTTTGTATCAACAAAAATTTGATCAATCTTAGCTAATGCCGCTGAAATAACATCAAAGCCTTCCGTTAATAACTTCTCATATAAGGTGATGTCATCAGCAGATTTAAAATTAAAAGCAGCGAAGTTATCTTCAATGTTTTTGCGGGTAATATTGACATCGTCTACGGCAGGCACGCCAGGAATATTTTGCAAAATTCCCTTTGTTGAAGGTGTTTGTAGCAATGTTGGTAATTTACTGTCTTTTTCAAGGTTATCGCTAAGTTCAATACCACAAAACTCTCGTTCGCCTTTAGCATACGAACGCCACATTGAACCGGTAATATACTGTCGACAAATAGCTTCAATCATCACAGGTTTAGCTTTTTGAACAATCCATACAAACGGATGCGGAATATCAAGAATATGACTATCAGCTAAACCTTGTTCTTTAAACAAGTTAAACCAATGATTAGAAATAGCGTTTAAAGCAGCACCTTTACCAGGAACGCCTTTCATACCGCCTTCACCATGCCAAATACAATCAAACGCTGAAATTCGGTCACTGATCACCATAATGGCTAACGGTGTATCTTCGGCAACATCGTAATTTTTCTCTTGAATTAAACGACGACTATCGTCTTCAGTTAACCAATAAACAGAACGCACCTTGCCACTATGAACAGCAACATCAGTACGGATTGGTAAATCGTTATTTACCGATAGAATTTGATCAGCAAGACTCATAATAAGACCTTCACTTCCTATAATTAAATTAAACGTTTAAATAAACAGGCTTGATTATAGATTTGATAAACCAGCTTAGTTAACGGTTCATTTTATATGACTTGGATTATCCTGACTTTTTAGTCAATTTTTCATCTTTTAAAAAAAGAAAAGGACGCCATAGGCGTCCTTATCTCAGAGCTAATATCTCAAACTTATGCTAAAGAAGCTTGCGCTTTTTCAACTAAGAATGTGAAAGCTGCTTTATCGTATACTGCGATGTCAGCTAGGATCTTACGATCGATTTCAATAGAAGCCTTTTTAAGACCATTAATGAAACGGCTGTAAGATAAACCATTTTGACGAGCTGCTGCGTTTATACGAGCAATCCAAAGTTGACGGAATTGACGCTTACGTTGACGACGGTCACGGTATGCGTATTGGCCAGCTTTAGTTACAGCTTGGAAAGCAACGCGATAAACGCGACTACGGGCACCGTAGTAACCTTTAGCTTGCTTTAGAACCTTCTTGTGACGTGCACGTGCTTGTACACCACGTTTTACTCTTGCCATTTTCTATCTCTCCTATTAACCGTGACGTAAAAGTTTTTTAACTGACTTAATGTCAGCTGCGGCGATCATGCATTTAGCACGAAGATGACGCTTAACTTTAGTACGGCGTTTAGTCAAAATATGACGAAGACCGGCTTGTTTAAATTTATAGCCTGTGGCTGTCTGTTTAAAGCGCTTTGCAGCACCTTTATTGGTTTTCATTTTAGGCATGTTAATAACTCCGCATTGTTATGCCAAATATAAAGTAAACGAGGGCGAGAATTTCTCAGCGCTTAACCGTTAAGCTAAGATGTGAATTCTACTTGTAGGCCTTGTCTACCAGCTTAAAGATAATAGCGGTGAGTTAACTATTTCGGAAAATAGTTAACTACTTGTCAAACCGGGTATTATCTATTTTTTAGGGGCTAAGACCATCACCATTTGACGCCCTTCCGCTCTACGAGGGAAAAACTCGACTACGGTCAATTCTTCTAAATCTTTTTTAACACGAGTTAGAATTTCAAGACCGAGTTCTTGGTGGGCCATTTCACGGCCACGGAAACGTAATGTTACCTTGACCTTGTCGCCGCCTTCTAAAAAGCGCTTCAGGTTGCGTAGTTTTACCTGATAATCGCCTTCATCTGTTCCAGGTCGGAATTTAATTTCCTTTACCTGTATTTGTTTCTGGTTTTTACGCTGTTCTTTCTGTTCTTTCGCTTTTTCATAGATAAACTTACCGTAATCCATAACGCGAAGAACAGGAGGTTTTGCTGTTGGGCTGATTTCTACAAGATCGACACCTGCTTCCTCTGCTTGGTCCATAGCTTCATCTAATGTAACTATACCACCTGGTTCGCCGTCATATTTAATTAAACGAACTTCATTGCCCAGAATACCTGTGATTAACTCATTTAAACGATGCGCTGGCTCTTTTTGCCCGCCACGTTGTCCACCTTTAATAGCCATGTTCCTCCAAAGAACGTTGTGACCAAGTAAGCACTATTTTTAGTTTACTTGGGTTAAATAATAATATTACGTGTTTTTTTATTTCAAAGTGCTTATTGACGGTTTTTAACTTCGTCAGATAATTTGGTAATAAAGTCATCTACCGACATTGTACCTAAATCTTCACCACTTCGAGTTCGTACTGCAATTTCGCCAGTTTCCATTTCTTTATCACCGACGACTAACAAATACGGAACACGCTTTAAAGTATGCTCGCGGATTTTAAAGCCTATCTTCTCATTTCTCAAGTCTAGTTTTGCTCTAAATCCACTTTCTTTTAGTTTTTTTACAACTTTTTCACAATATTGACCCTGTTTGTCGGTAATATTCATCACAGTTGCTTGAATTGGCGATAACCAAGTTGGAAATTTGCCAGTGTACTCTTCAATCAAAATTCCGATAAAACGTTCAAGTGAACCTAAAATGGCACGATGGATCATCACCGGAATGTATCTTTCGTTGTCTTCACCAACATAAGTTGCGCCTAAACGCTCTGGTAAAGCAAAATCGAGTTGTACAGTACCACATTGCCAAGCACGTCCCAAACAATCCATTAAAGTGAATTCTATTTTAGGACCGTAAAAAGCGCCTTCGCCAGGTAAGTATTCAAATTTAATATCACTGTCAGTTAACGCTTGAGCTAAGCCGGCTTCCGCTTTATCCCAAATTTCATCACTACCAATGCGATTTTCAGGGCGTGTAGACAATTTAACAACAATATCTTCAAAACCAAATGAGCCATAGACGTCGTATACCATTTCGATACACTTAGTGACTTCGGCTTGCACTTGCGATTCCATACAGAAAATATGTGCGTCATCTTGGGTAAAGCCACGTACGCGCATTAAACCGTGTAAAGACCCAGAAGGTTCATTACGGTGACAACAGCCAAATTCAGCTATACGTAGCGGCAAATCACGGTAAGACTTCAACCCTTGGTTGAATATCTGTACATGACCTGGACAGTTCATTGGTTTTATGGCGTATTCACGCTTTTCAGACTCAGTAGTAAACATGCCATCAGCATATTTGTCCCAGTGACCTGACTTTTCCCAAAGGCTTCTGTCCATCATCATTGGTGCTTTAACTTCGTCGTAATCATATTCGTGTAGTTTTTCACGAATGAATTTTTCTAACTCAGTATAAATAGTCCAACCATCGTTATGCCAAAACACCATTCCAGGTGCTTCTTCTTGCCAATGGAAAAGATCTAACGTTTTACCAATTTTACGGTGATCACGCTTTTCAGCTTCCGCTAATCGTACTATATAAGCTTTTAATTGTTTTTTATCAGCCCATGCTGTGCCGTAAACACGCTGCAGCATTTTGTTGTCTGAATTGCCACGCCAATAAGCGCCAGCAACTTTCATTAGTTTAAAATGATGACAATGACGCATGCTAGGTACATGAGGACCACGACACATATCGATATATTCTTGATGATGATAAAGCGCTGGTGTATCAGACTTATCAATATTTTCATCAAGAATTTGTAATTTATAACTTTCGCCACGTTCAGTAAACGCGTCGTAAGCATCTTGCCATGTACCCGTTTTCTTAACAACTTCATAGCCAGTTCGCGCAAGTTCTGTCATGCGTTTTTCTAGCTTAACTAAATCGTCTTCGGTAATTGACTCTTCTAGGTCAACATCATAATAAAAACCGTTATCGATCGTTGGGGCCAATCGCCATTTTGGTGTTAGGCCATAATTGCTTAATAGCATGACCTAATAGATGCGCACAAGAATGACGAATGATCTCAAGACCTTCGCTATCTTTACTGGTAATAAGTTGCAGAGCCGCATCTTCTTTGATTAATTCACAAGCATCGACCAATTCGCCATTAATTCGACCTGCGATTGTGGCTTTTGCCAAACCAGGGCCGATATCTAAGGCAACGTCCATAACAGAAACTGCTTGTTCAAAAGTGCGTTGACTACCGTCGGGAAGCGTAATTACAGGCATGTATTTTCCTTTGTTCAGTGGCGACACACACTAAGTGCCGCTTGAAATTTATTAATTAATTTTTATAACGTCATTCTCAATGCTTAAGCAATTTAAGGCGCTATATAATGCAAAATTCGATATTATATCGGTGGCTATTAACACGAAGATAGAAATTGCGTTAAAGCGAGCACAGGAATATAGGGTAATTTCCCTTAATTTGCAATGCACAGGACAAGTATATTGAGTAAGCATGTAAATAAATTTATAACATTAAAAGTGCAATTGATTTTCAGTGCTCTACTGAGCTTTTATTCAATGGCAACTTTAGCAGTACAAAACACGGAACTAGAAACCAATATAAACCCTAGTTCAATTCAATCAACACCATGGAAACTATGGCAAGAAGACAATTTTTTCAATGTAAGCTATCGTGTCGATAACAGTACAAATTTAATCGAAATAAGAGCACAAGCTAAGTTTGAGTCTACTCTTGCTGGTTTTCTTTATTTTATTGAAGATTTACCTATGACTCACAATTGGTTAAATAATGCAGAGTCAGCCAAACTTATTAGTACAATATCGCCAAGCGAACATATATTCAAAACTCGTTTTAATGCGATATGGCCGTTTGCAGACCGCGAAGTCATTGTACATTCTCGCTATTGGCAAAATAAAGATTTATCGATTGATATTTTGGTTGAAGATGCAGGTGATACAGTAGCGATTACCGAAGACGTTTTACGTATGCAAGTGATAAGTGCTTTTTGGCAGATAAAGCCAATTCAACCTAAGCAAATCGATGTTACATATCAATTCATGGTTGACCCAAAAGGCAATATTCCAAAGTGGTTGTTAAAACCGATGACACTAAAGGGTATTTGGAATACCCTTCAGAATATGAAAGAGCAGCTTCCTCATAGTAAACACCAACAGCGAACTAAAGAAAATATTCAAGAAATGTTAAACGTTAGCAACGCAAAAATTTGAT
Organism: Colwellia sp. Arc7-D; assembly: GCF_003061515.1. Taxonomy (NCBI): domain Bacteria; kingdom Pseudomonadati; phylum Pseudomonadota; class Gammaproteobacteria; order Alteromonadales; family Colwelliaceae; genus Colwellia; species Colwellia sp. Arc7-D. Next base: position 1,390,811 of record NZ_CP028924.1, on the reverse strand, counting down.
TAAATCCCCATAGCTGTGATAACGCTCACTTGTTATTTCAAGTTACTACGTTGAGTAACTTGAAATAACTGAAGTTAACTGAAGTTATTATTCAACAGCCTTTAAATCCTTTAAGCGTGATGTTTAAGCATCGAAAGCGCCATCGCTTCAGCCACTTTAATGCCATCAATACCTGCCGATAATATACCTCCGGCATAACCAGCACCTTCACCTGCAGGATATAAACCTTTAGTGTTAACACTTTCAAAACTTTCTTTATCGCGCGTGATGTTAATAGGCGACGAAGTTCGAGTTTCAACTGCGGTTAACGTTGCATCTTTCATAGAGAAGCCTTTAATTTTACGTTCAAAGGCAGGCAATGCTTCACGAATAGCCTCAATCGCATAAGCAGGCAACGTTTCACTTAAGTCACAGTATTTTACCCCCGGCTTATATGAAGGCTCAACAACACCATGTTCACCACTTTTACGCCCGGCCAAAAAGTCTCCAACTAACTGAACAGGCGCATCGTAGTTTTCACCACCGAGTTTAAACGCGATTTCTTCAAGGCGGCGCTGAAATTCAATTCCAGCTAGCACGTTATCTTTACTGCCATTTTCATCATAATCTTCAGGAGATATGCCAACGACTATCGCACTATTCGCGTTTCGTTCATGACGTGAATATTGGCTCATTCCATTAGTCACTAAACGCCCTTCTTCTGATGCTGCCGCTACTACGGTACCACCTGGACACATACAAAAACTGTAAACTGAACGGCCATTTTTACAATGGTGTACAAGTTTATAATCTGCAGCGCCTAAAATAGGGTTACCCGCATTTTCGCCAAAGCGAGCGTCATCAATAACCGATTGTTCATGCTCAATTCTAAAGCCTACTGAAAAAGGCTTAGCTTTAATAAAAACACCTTTTTTATGCAGCATTTCAAAGGTATCACGCGCACTATGCCCAATAGCTAACGCAATATGTTTTGTATGTATGACTTCACCCGTTGCTAATGTTAAGCCTGTAACTTGCATATTGTCGCTGTTATTATCTGCTTTGGTAAAATGAATATCATCAACACGCTGGTCAAAACGTACTTCACCACCAAGGCGATGTATTTCAGCACGCATTTGTTCAACCATAGTCACAAGTTTAAACGTACCGATATGCGGCTTGCTGACAAATAAAATCTCACTGGGCGCGCCAGCATCTACAAACTCATGCAACACTTTACGACTATAATGTTTTGGATCTTTAACTTGGCTGTAGAGTTTACCGTCTGAAAACGTACCCGCACCGCCTTCACCAAACTGAACATTCGATTCCGTATTAAGAATTTTTTTCCGCCAAAAGCCAAAGGTATCTTTAGTGCGCTGTCGTACTTCTTTACCCCGTTCTAAAATAATAGGGTTAAAGCCCATTTGTGCTAGCAGCAAACCTGCGAATAAGCCACACGGTCCCATACCGATAACGACTGGGCGTTCAGTTAAACCTTTAGGTGCTTGACCAACAAATTTGTAACTGGTATCTGGGCTACTTTTAATGTTTTGATTTTTTTCGTGCTTTAGCAACAATTGTTCATTAATTGTTGTGGTCACGTCTAACGTATACATCAAAATGATATTGCTTTTTTTACGAGCGTCGTAACCACGTTTAAAAACAGAAAAATCGGTAAGCTGTTCAGCTGAAATATCTAAAATAGAAAGAATAGCTTGCTCTAACTCTTCAGGTTGATGATTAAGTGGTAATTTGACGTTAGTTAAACGCAACATATTGGATTTCCAAAGCGAGACTAGGGTAAAAATTGGCGCTATTTTACCTGATACTCTTAGCGATACCAAATACAAAGCTAAAACAATAATTGAATTTGTTCGCTAGCAAGGTATGATCCGCATATAAATCGCAGAGATGCAGTAGATTTTAACATCTAACATAATAATTTAAGCAGAGTAAAATGGCGTTTGTAGTAACTGATAACTGTATTCAATGTAAGTACACAGATTGTGTCGCTGTTTGCCCTGCCGACGCGTTTCATCAAGGTCCTAATTTTTTAGTGATTAATCCTGACTCATGTATTGATTGCGATTTATGCCCAGTTGAATGCCCCGCCGATGCTATTTATCAAGAAGATGAAGTGCCTGAAGATCAAAAAGACTTTATCGAACTTAACGCTGAGCTAGCTAAAACATGGCCTGTTATCACAGAGATTATTCCAGCACCTGCTGATGCAGAACAATGGAATGGCGTCAGCAATAAAATAGAAAACTTAATCATCGATATTGATTAATTACTCTGAGCGTAACTAAACCTAAAATCTCCCTTCATTAACTTTGTTAATATTATCGTTATTGGCTTTTCTATAGTTAACTTTTTGGCATGACAAAACTCGCGCTTTCACTAAAAGTGACCATACTTAATAAGAAGGTTCATAAAGTTAACATCGAGGAGGCCTTATGCCCCATGATATTAAAGTGCAACGTATTGAGTGTCCACATTGTGGACATCACATTCGGGTTTCGTTAGACGCCAGTGAAGGTGACCAAGACTATTATGAAGAGTGTCCGGCTTGTTGTATTGAAATGCACTTGAATTTACATATTGACGAATACTATAAAAAAATTCAATTAGCGGTTGCTAGCGATAACGAACAGTACTTTTAAACAAGTAGCCTAAAGTAGCGTTAAGCTTAAATAGATAAAAGCCTAACTAAATAACTCATTATGAATGTGAGTTAAGCTTCATTCGCTCAATAGTTTGTACAATCGTCATGGTTTGCTGGTCAATTTCAATATTCACTTTATCGCCAACACAAGCATATTGTAAATTTGTTCGCGCTAAAGTTTCAGGTATTAAATGCACCGAAAATGAATCTCCTACCTCAGCGCCCAATGTTAAACTAATACCATTAATACTAATAAAGCCTTTAGCAAAAATGTATTTTTGATACTCAGGCGCTATGGTAAAACTAATTGTACAGTTATCTGGGCTATCAACACGGTTAGTAATAATGGCTTGCGCATGAACATGACCACTGAGCATGTGTCCGCCAATTTCGTCACCAATTTTTAACGAACGTTCTACATTAACCTTTGACCCCAGTTCAATATCAGCAAGGTTAGAGACTCGCAACGTTTCATCAATAACATCAAAAATGATAAAGCTACTGCTTGCAGCCAAGTGGCCAAATTCTACAGCAGTTAAACAAACACCATTAATAGCTACACTCGCTCCAACTTCTAGGTTTTCAATTAACGAGTTTTCTAACGAAACCTTTAATCTTATCGCATTATTTTTACTAATTATCGCAATTACTTCAGCTTGCGATTGCACAATACCAGTAAACATATATCATCCAGATAAATACTCTATTTTTTGCTATCTTAGCAAGAATAACCAAATGATATAATTGCCTTGATGAACATTAATCGCTTTTTCTCTAATAGCAAAAATTTAATGAAATTGGCTTATCCAATTTTAATTGCTCAATTGATCCAAAATTTAATGGGCTTTGCTGACACAGTAATGGCAGGTAGAGTGAGCGCAACTGACATGGCCGCAGTTGCTGTTGCCAGTAGTGTTTGGTTACCATTAATTTTAGCCATATCAGGTTTAATAATGGCACTGGCCAGTATTATTTCGCAATTATCTGGTGCAAATCAGTTCGATAATATAGCAAAAGCCAGTTATCAAACCGCTTGGATAGCTGTTTTCTTCTCGATAATCATCATTATTCTCTATTACATCGCAACACCGCTGTTGATAGACTCGATTGCTATGGAGCCTGAGCTTAAACAACTGATGTTCGACTACTTAGGCTATATTGTTTGGGGCGGTCCGGGTTATTGCCTTTATCTTGTATTACGTAATTATTCAGAAGGACTTTCTTTTAGTCGCCCTACTATGATCATCAGCATTTTAGGCTTATTGATTAACATACCAGCCAACTATATTTTTATTTATGGTGAGTTTGGTATGCCAGCCTTGGGCGGAGCAGGTTGTGGTTTAGCAACAGCCATTGTTTATTGGGTCATGTTTGTTGGTATGCTCGCCTACGCATACTATTCAAAGCACCTAAAGCAAGCGCCACTGTTTACTCAGTTTTATTGGCCACAATGGTCAGAAATTAAAGTCATATTAGGCTTGGGTACCCCATCGCATTTTCGTTACTATTTGAAGTCAGCCTTTTTGCTGCTGTTGCTATAATCCTCATACCCTTTGGCGCAAATGTTGTTGCAAGCCATCAAATAGCAATTAACTTTTCGGGCTTAGTTTTTATGGTCCCCTTGAGTTTAGCCATGGCAGTGACTATAAAAGTAGGTTTTGAGGTAGGTAATAAGAACCTTGAAAAAGCAAAAGAACTCTGTCGTTACTCGGTTATATTAGGACTCATTATTGCCGTAGCTACAGCGGCCGCTACCCTGATATTTAAAACACAAATAGCCGCTATTTATACCTCTGACACAGAAGTACTTGAACTCGCGGCTGGCTTAATGTTTTTAGCGGCTTTATTTCAGTTTTCTGATGCGATTCAAGTTATTTCGGCAGGTGCACTTCGCGGCTACAAAGACACTAAATCGATTTTGTACATCACCTTTTTCTCTTATTGGGTTGTTGGTTTATCTTTCGGTTTAATTTTAGGCTTAACCGATTGGATAGCTCCTGCATCGGGCCCTTATGGCTTTTGGATAGGCTTTATTTCTGGGTTAACTGTTGCGGCAGTATTACTAGCTTGGCGCTTAAAGGTAGTACAAAATCGCTTTGATCAACAAGCGGCATTGACCAGCTAAGCATGTTAATGGCAATAGTTGTCGCTTAAATAAGCAAGGATAATAACAACTGCTGAATTAATCAGCAGTTACATCGAGTTTTAAATAAAACTGCTTGCACTTGCCAAAGCAGATCGCTAACATAGCGCCTCGTTGAGTTACTCAACATTTTACTTGAAAATATTGCTCGCTTAGCTCAGTTGGTTAGAGTACTTGCATGACATGCAAGGTGTCACTGGTTCGAGTCCAGTAGCGAGCACCATATTAGGGTTTATTAAACCCAAAAAAGCCCGAAAGTATTTAATTACACTTTTCGGGTTTTTTTATATCTAAAACTTTATATGGCAGTGTTATTTTCACCTACTAAAATAATATTAGGATGAATCAATGCATACGCTGACTCAGTTAATATCTGGCGAACTCATGGGCATTTCGCGCTTGAAGCTAGCTGAACAATTAACTTCATTCCCAATGGAAATTTTGTCATTAGCCGACAGCTTAGAGATTTTAGATTTATCTGATAACCAACTAACCACTCTTCCTAGCGAGTTAACCCAACTCAAAAAACTTAAAATAATTTTTGCCTCAAATAATATTTTTACTGCTTTGCCTGAAGTTTTAGGTCGTTGTGAAAATTTAGAGATGGTCGGCTTTAAGTCGAACCAAATTAAGCATGTAGCTGCTGATGCTTTACCTGCGAAATTACGATGGTTAATATTAACCGATAACTGCATTGAAACTTTGCCTGACAGCTTAGGTGAACGCCCAAGGCTACAGAAACTGGCCTTGGCAGGTAATAAATTGACAACATTACCGTTAACTTTATCTCAGTCAGTTAATCTTGAGTTAGTCCGCATTTCAGCGAATAACCTCACTGAATGCCCTGAACAATTGTTAGGTTTACCCAAGCTTGCATGGTTTGCCTTCTCAGGTAATCCATTTAGTCGTTCTCAACTTAAGGTAGCAACCGTACCATCACTACCCTCATCAAGTTTTTCTTTGCATAATGTGCTTGGGCAAGGCGCGTCAGGCGTTATTTCAAAAGCTACTTGGACAGATAAGCCATTAAACTTTCCAGATGAAGTTGCTATAAAAGTGTTTAAAGGAAAAGTAACTAGCGATGGTTACCCTGAGGATGAATTACAAGCTTGCTTAAAAGTTGGCAATCATAAAAACCTAGTTCGTTCTTTGGCGCAAGTTAATGAAGATAACTATTTAGCGTTAATCATGAACTTAATCCCAAATAACTTTCAAAATTTAGGTTTACCGCCTAACTTCCAAACTTGTACTCGTGACACATTTCCTAAAGGCTTCACCTTAAGCACCGAGCAAATTGAAAAAATAGTGATACAAATGGAAAACGTGTTTGAGCATTTACACGCGAATAAAGTTTGTCATGGTGATTTATATGCCCATAACACTTTGTTTGATGAACAAGCGAATATCATTTTTGGCGACTTTGGAGCTGCCACTATGTACCACATGCTAACTGTCGAGCAGCAAAAATTAGTCGAAAAAATTGAACGTCGCGCTTTAGCCTATTTTATAGAAGACTTATTGAGTGTTTGTCATCAAGGATGATTAACATAGCCTTGAGTTGAAAGTTATCGAAGGTAAACTCACTAATCTTGTAAAAAATATTCACTGAGTGTTTTAACACCCTTGATGATAAAGTAGCTTTTGAGCAAAAACTAAACTTCTTTTTTATCAAAAACATTTTATCTATAATTTAAATGCTTTTAATTTAGTTATTTATACTATCCAGAACGATCGCTGAGCAATTAAGGATAATAAAAATGAAAATATATGAAACAGCAACCGCGCCAAACGCAAGACGTGTAAGAATATTTCTCCATGAGAAAAGCATTGAAGACATCGAATTTGTTCAAATGGATATTCTACGCGGAGATAACTTAACGGAAGAATTCAAACAAAAAAATCCGCTGGCTAAAATTCCAATTTTAGAATTAGATGACGGTACCATTATTAGTGAAAGTGTAGCTATTTGCCGATATTTTGAAGAAATGAAGCCAGAGCATCCATTAATGGGAGCAAATCCGCTTGAGAAAGCGATAATAGAACAATGGCAAAGACGCTTGGAATTATCTTTGCTGATGCCTACAGGCATGTGCTTCCAGCATACAACGGGTTACTTTAAAGACCGAATGAACGTCATTAAGGACTGGGGGACAGAGTGTGGTGAAAATGTGAAAACGTTTTTTACATTTTTAGATAAGCACTTAGCCTCTTCAGAATACATAGCAGGAGACAGTTTCTCTATTGCGGATATTACAGCCCTCATCACAATAGACTTTAATCGCGTTAATCATATTAAAATATTAGATGAGCAAAGCAACTTAAAACGTTGGTACGCTGCAGTTTCTTCAAGACCATCAGCAAAAGCCTAGTAGTTTCAAAAAGTGCCTTAACAAATAACATTGTTAGATTAAATCATCTTTAGCTACCTAGGCTCTAAATACAGTTCTTAATACCTATATTCACGAATATAGGTAAACCTCTTAAATACCGTTGAATCTATATGGAGAAGGTATAGGTTCTATTGTTAATAAATCAAAAGAACTCATGGGCAAAGCGATATGTACAAATGCAGGTGTTAATAATTATTTTCATTTCAATACTTGTAACATAACTTATCTCTCATAAAATTATTTAAGAAAAGCTGGACCTAAATATTGTCCTTGCAGATCTTAGTACTTTTAAACTTAAAAATGGTAAACAAATGCTCTAACGTATTAATTCACTTAAATATTGCTTATTAATTGTACTTATGTAATATATTTATAACTCTATTTAAAGGATTTTTGTTGATGCTTAGAAAGATTATTATTATCGTTTTCAGCTTTAGTATATGTACATTTTCTAATGCAAAAAATAATTTACCTACACTTGATATCTACGCCAACAATCCTGAAATAAGCTTAATGACGCTTTCTCCTGACGGTTCGAGAATAGCTTATCGAACATTTCAAAATGACCGTGAAGTGTTACTCGTTAAAGAAATTGCGACCGGAAAAACCTTAGGTGGCACAGCATTAAGTGGTATTGATGCAAAGTCAGCTTATTTTATCGATAACTTCAGAGTGATATTAAGAGCGTCAGAATACAAGAAACTTCAAGGGTATAAAGGCATGCATAATATAAGTAGCGCCTTTATTTACAACCTTAAAACAAAAGAAGTTAGACAACTGTTGATCCCAGGCTATGGTATTTATAAAGGTCAAACTAGTCTTGGCAGCATTGTAGGTTTATCGCCAGATAAAGAAACCGCTTATATGCCTGCTTATTATAGTAGTGATACTGGGTATAATGTTTATACTTTAATGAAGGTCAACCTTGAAAAGAAGAAGAAACCTAAACAAATATTTATTGGTACACACGACGCGGTAGATTTTTTTGTTGATGAAAGCGGTAAGCCAATTGCCCGAGAAAGGTTTAATGACAAAAATAACACCCATAGAGTGCAAAGCTATATAGATGGCAATTGGGTCGACATTTTTTCTGAAACCACAGCTTATCGCTATCGTTCATTTTCGGGCTTAACGCCTGATAAAAAATCGCTGGTAATGACCACAACTGGCGAAAACGGGCGTCGACAATATTTCACCATGTCTTTAAAAGATGGAACAATATCTGAGCCTATTTTTAACCGAGACGACGCAGATGTAGAACAAGTGCTAACAGATATTCAGCGTGTTGTTTATGGTGTTAGATATTCAGGCTTTAAACCAAGCTATGCTTTTTTTGATGAACAATTAACTCAAAACTTTAAAGTTATTCAATCAGCTATGCCTGAAAGTAGCTTTAGCTTGGTTGACCACACACCAAATTGGTCAAAAATGATTTTTAAATTAGAAGGTGGTGAGCAAGCAGGTGAGTACATAATGTTTGCTAATAATAGCTTCAGTTTTTTAGCAGCAAGTCGCCCGCAAGTTTCCGCTGACATCGTGAATCCTGTGTCTGAGTATAGTTATAAAGCCCGTGACGGTTTAAACATTCCAACATTGTTAACCTACCCCAAAGGCAAAGCTAAGCAAAAACTACCCGCGGTTGTTATGCCACATGGAGGTCCTGAATCTTATGACAGAATACAATTTGATTGGCTTGCGCAATACTTAGCTAGCCGAGGTGTTTTAGTTATTCAACCTCAGTTTAGAGGCTCAAAAGGGTTTGGAATTGATCATTTAGCCAAAGGTCGAGGCGAGTGGGGTAAAAAAATTCAAAACGATATAACAGATGCAGTAACAACGCTTAGTAAAGAAAATATCATTGATCCCAAACGCGTATGTATTTTTGGCTGGAGCTACGGTGGATATGCCGCCTTAGCCGGTGCAACCTTTACGCCTGACTTATATCAATGTGCTATTTCAATCAACGGCATCAGTGATGTAGAAACAATGTTAGACTTTGAAAAACGTGAACATGGCAAACACAGTGAGACATACAGTTACTGGCAAGAAGTGATCAATAAAAATGGTAAAGATGCTGATTTTATTAAAAATATTTCACCAATAAATTATGTTGATAACGTCCAAATCCCAATTCTTCTGATTCATGGTCAACGAGACAAAGTGGTTGATTTTGAACAATCTGATGACTTTTATGACGCCTTAGAAGATGCAGATAAAGATGTAAAATTAATAGAGTTGAAAGGTGAAGGCCATTATTTATTGAAAAATGAATCAAGAATAAAAGCCTTAACGGCGATTGATACATTTTTAACTAAACACCTGTTATAAATATAGATGTATTTACAGATACACCTAAAACGTTAATAAACAGCTGCTAATTTGTACAGATATAGTGCTATAAAATTTATAAAGGCAGATATTTTATCTGCCTTTTTTACTTTATAACCTGCAATTTCAACCGAATTAATGAGATACTAGCTGCCCTTGTTATACTAAAACTAAAGCCATCAATATAACCTTTATGAATTACACCTCAATTGAAGAATTAAAAAATGCTTGGATTTTTAAGCACGCTAGCCTACCAATTAGCGATAGCGACAAAAGCAAAATAAAGCCTATGGTCAGTAATCGTGCCAAAGTACTTTGGGATGGAGCTATTAGTAAACAAGTTGATCATCCTGACTTTTTCAAAAAAGGTGATTGGCCTGAAAATGCTTCATCGTGGTTGGATAATGGTAAATGGGAAACGGTTTGGGAAAGTGAAGAGAGTTTATTACCCGAGATGATTTTAACACATCTAAAGTGGGATAATAATACTGTGGTGTATTATTGCAGCTCGCGAGACAATGTTATTGAAACCACATGGGCAGTATTTCAACGCTGTTGGAAAAACTTTTTGTTTATGGATGATGGTGCTATTTTAATTGGCAAAAAACGAAATGAAGCGGTGCAGTTTCTCTCTACTGGTTATTTTAAGATTGGTCAAAAGCCAAGTTAAGTTAAGTTAAGCCAAAACTCTTCAAGTTGCTTTATAGCGTCTCACATTTAAAGCCCTGCTTATTTTCTCCCTGTGAATTATTTTATTATTCTAGCAGGGAGGAAAATAACGTTAAAAGAAGCTTAAAAGAAATTTAAAGCTCTGTTCAAGTCATTATTTCTTATAAAACCATCGCCGCGATCCAACCAAAAGCTATTAACGGTAAGTTATAGTGAATGAACGTAGGCACTACGCTATCCCAAATATGGTCATGTTGTCCGTCTATATTTAAACCTGCTGTTGGTCCTAATGTTGAGTCAGAGGCTGGTGAACCTGCATCACCAAGGGCTGCCGCGGTACCAACCAAGGCAACAATAGCCAAAGGTGAAAAGTTTAATTGCAACGCAAGCGGAACATAAATAGCAGCAATAATTGGGATGGTAGAGAATGAAGAACCAATACCAATGGTGATAAAAAGCCCGACCAATAACATTAAAATAGCAGCTATCGCTTTACTGTCACCCATGATATCGGCCGATGCGGCAACCAATGAGTTAATATCGCCTGTTGAGCGCAATACTTCTGCAAAACCACCCGCAGCTATCATAATAAAGCCAATCATTGCCATCATACGCATGCCTTGAGTAAAAACATCGTCTGAATCTTGCCACTTTAATGAACCTGACAGTAAGAACATTAGAAAACCTGCCACACCACCATAAATCATCGAATGTGTCAGTATTTGAATAGTAAAGGCTAAGACAATAGCGAATACAGCTATGGCAACTGTTCTGCCGCAATAAGGTGTTTCATGGCCTTCTTCAATGCCCTCAACTTTTTCCAACTTTTCAAGGTCATATTCACGTTTGTTACGATAACTATAAAAAACCGCAATCAGTAAACCCACTAACATCCCAGATGCGGGTATCAACATAGCTACAGCGGCATTAATTCCGTCAGTTTGCATGCCGCTTTGTTGAATATTGGCCAGTAAAATATCATTCAAAAAAATAGCACCAAAACCAACGGGGAAAAACATATAAGGGCTAACTAAACCAAAAGTTAAAATACAAGCGATCAATCTGCGGTCAATGCCCATTTTAGTCATCATAAACAACAATGGAGGTACAAGAATAGGAATAAAAGCAATATGAATTGGGATAATATTTTGTGATGAAAAAGCGGCTAACATTAGAAAGCTTAACACCAAATATTTAATTTTTCGGGTTTGGTTTTCAGTGGAAACGCCATTAAGCTTTTTAGAAATTTTACTGGCAAACATCGCCGGTAAACCTGACTTAGATATAGTGGCAGCAAAAGCCCCAAGTAAAGCATAACTTAATGCGGTTCTCCCCCGGAGCCAATACCTGTGTTAAAAGCTTCTATGGTTTCGGTGATATTAAGACCACCTATAACGCCAGCAAAAATTGCAGACAGCAACAGCGACACCACAACATTTAACCTGAGTAAACTTAAGCTTAACATCAACAAAATAGAGACCAGTACAGCATTAACCATAGCAGAGCCTGAATGCATTGATTCATAAATCATATATGCCGTAGCTATTGATAATATCGAGATAACAACTTTAATCTCTGAACCCATATAATTAGGGCTTTGACGCTTAATTTTTTCCATAGTAATACCTTTAGCTAACGGCCAAGTGACATTTTAATTATTATTTTCCGTAAAAGGTTTTACGTGCTGATGCAGACAATGCAACACCAGGTTTATTGTTATAAGCAAGCACGACCATCATTCGGGTAATATCACCTATGGTTGGTGTGACTCGGTGAATAGCATTGCGGCCTCTAAATAATACTAAGGCGCCTGGTTCAATTGCTAGCATATCGGGTTTAATCTCGCCGGCAAGCACTTTCTCGGCCTCAGAAAAGTTCATTTCACCTTTGTCTGCATCTCTAACATCCCTCACATACTGGAATTCCCCACCCGCCTCAGGTTTTTGTATCATTAAGGTAGTCGCAAAAGAAGAGTTATCAAAATGCCAACCTAGCTCTTGGCCTTCGCTAGCATAATGAAGATTAATTGAAGAGCAATCATCATCATAAGCATAAAGCGCTTGTTCGTTTAAGACTTCTTTTAAAAATGAGCGAAAAGTGTCACTGTCATATAGCGTTCTAAGTACAGACTCTTCAGATATTTGATCATCAGTAATGCAACCTTTACTCGATATTACTCGCTTATTTCTAATATGATCTTCAGAGTAACTTGGGTCAGTATCACTAATATAAATGTTATGCTGTTGATTAGTAAAAAAAGCCAGATGTTTCTTAGCAGCACCTTCAAGCCTAATTTGCTCTAATGCTTGGTCAGTAATAAAATTATTAATAACAATGGCACCATCGCGCTCAAGCGTTGCTTTACATTGCTGTATGTAAGTTGGGTCAGTGACCTGATTCGACATAAGGTTTATAACGTTTTCAAACTTCATTACATTCTCCAAATAAGCGGCTTAAACTCAACACTGAATAGGCTACTGTTTTTGCATACAACTTAAATTGCTTGTTACACCATTATCTGGACTTATTGGTTAAGCACAATACTAGATTATTGTAATTCACTTTTACTGCTCAGTAATAATAGGCGACTAACGAGGTTTATTTAAAAACAGTAATTACATAATGTAGAGTCAGTTTTTATTGCTATATTTTATCGTCAAAAAAAGGGAATTTAATTCCCTTTTTTAATGTTTAACTATCGCCGGCTATCATGCATTTTCTTCATTAGTCCGGGCTAATCTGCACTTTCACTGGATAGTAATACCGCAAACCAACTCCCTTCTGAAGAGTTTTCTAACGCTATTTTTATGATCATGGTTAAAGGAACTGATAACAACATACCAACGGTGCCCAGTAACCAACCCCAAAAAATTAAAGAAATAAACACAACCAAAGTAGATAAGCCAAGTCCTCGGCCTAAATATCGCGGCTCAACCACGTTGCCCATAACGGTATTTATGGTTAAGTAACCTAAACCGATAAAACCTGCAGCCGCTGGCCCTAGTTGTAATACAGCCAACGACATCGCTGGTACGGCTGCGATAATTGAACCAATATTTGGAATGTAGTTAAGTAAAAATGCTAACACGCCCCACAGTAAGAAAAAGTCTAAACCAAATGCCCATAACATAATTGAAACGGTTACACCGGTGGCAATACTCACTAAAGTTTTAATCGCTAAGTAGTTATTTACTGACGCCAAAAACTGATCGATTTGTTTTAAACGGGCTTGTGGATCATCAAGTGCTAAATGTAATTTATGTGGTATTGATGATGCCTCAAACAACATAAAAATTACCGTGATAATAATCAAAAACAAATTCGCCATAACACCGCCCAAACCACTGAGCATTTTTGCAGCTAATCCCATGGCGGCAGCTGGGTCGAAGTATTCAATTAATAACTCTGACGATATTATAATGTTGTAATTGTTTAGCTGTTGCGTAAGCCAAATAAACTGCTCTTGCAGTTGCTCACGATATACCGGAATAAGTTGTGATAACTCGTTTAATGAATTACCGACAAGACCGGCGAGTGAAAGCGCAATAGAGACAAAAATGCCTATGACAAAAATAACCGCTACCGGTTTGGGTATTTTATAACGCGCAGCCATGACCACGAGAGGGTTACAAATAATAGCGATAAATGCCGATAATAAAAATGGCACTAATAAAGTCGCCGCCGTTTTTACCCCTGCAAGCACCACAAACAACGCAGCAGTAACCAGTAAAAATTTCACTGCGCCTTCAGACTTTCCTTGTAAACCCATTTTTTTAACCCATAACTATAAGTACTTAAAACTATACGCGATTTTATACCGAACCCGCTAGTATTAAAGGCAATATAGTTTTATAAAGTGAAAAATCACATCGTGCGTCGAATTAACGTAACGCTCGATAATTTAAGCAAGCGCCAACAACTAAGCATACCAATAGTACCAACAAAAAAAGCGCCAGCGCCAATACCCACTAACCAGTATTGAAAATGAAAACTACCCGTCATGTTAAATACTTGGCTTTGCAAAATATAAACCGCTATTTCCATACCAATACTTGCCATTAAACCTGCAATTGCGCCTAATGCGACAAATTCATACAAAACACTATTACGCAATAAACTGCCTTTAGCGCCAAGGGTTCTTAATATTGCCAGTTCGCGTTCACGTTCTTCCATACTGGCTTGCACTTGTGCAATTAACACTAAGCTACCGGCCAAAACGACTAGAATTAATATCAGTTGGATAGCGACAGTGACTTGCTCAATAATACTATTGAGTTGCGCCATAATAGCGGCAAAATCCATCACAGTAATCGTTGGAAAGTTTGCCAAAAAGCGGTACACAAGATCACGGTCTTTATCTAAAATTGACCAAGCAGAAATTGATGTTGTTGGAAAGTTCTCGAGCACACTTTCATTAAACACCATGATGAAATTTAACTGACGGCTTTGCCAATTAACCTTACGAATACTGGTTACTGGCACCGTAAATTCATCAGAGCCTAGGGTAAAGGTTAATTCATCACCTAAGTTAATTTCTAAGCGTTCGGCTATATTACTTTCAACGGAGACTTGGGGCTTTTCATCACCTACTTGCCACCATTGACCCGAAATAATGTCATTTTCCTCGGGTATTTCATCGCGCCAAGTTAAACCAAGCTCACGCCCCATGCCTTGTCTACTTTCTTGCTGCTTCGGTTTATCAGATTTTTGTTTCTTATCGCTAACCGCTTTTTCATTATTTAGCGCTTGTCTTTCTTCTTTATCTTCATCAACAGTTTTTATACCGTTAATCGCTGACAAACGTCCGCGGTAAACGTGGTAGAACCCTTGGTTAGCGATATTGTTATCTTCAACAAAGGCTTTTAAAGGATCTATTTGATTTTGCGTAATATTGATTAAATAATGATTCGGCGTATCTTCAGGAAATTGCTGTTCCCATTCTGATAATATTGAGCTTTTCATTACCGTTATCAATAACAACAGCTTTATTGCGATAGTAAAGCTGACTAGCTGTACACTGTTTTCGCTGGCTCGACGCTTTAAGTTTGCTAATGCTAAATGCCAAGACTTTCCAGCTTTAGTGCCAACACTGCGCCCTGCACTCATTAATCCACGGCCAAATAACAATAGAATGAACGAGACAACAACACCACCTAATAACAAGGCAGCACTCATCACTATATCTTGGCTGAAAATAAACAGTAATATAAATAAGGCTAATAAAGGTGGTAACTGATGCCAGCCAAAACGTGCAACTTTGTCTTGGCTAAAACCACGAATAACATTTAATGGAGAGCTTTTTACTAGGCTCATAATCGGATGAATAGCAAACGCAATAGCACACAATAATCCGGTAAATATCGCGGTTAAAAAGGGTTCAAAGGTTACCGGTGAATCTGCTAACGATAAATAGCTCGCAATGGCATTAACGCCAAGCAACATCAAACCATAGCCAACCAATAAACCTGTTGCGATACTTAAACAACTGAGTAAAGTCCAGTGCAAACAATAGAGCTTTCTGACATGAGAAATTGACGCACCCAAGGCTTTAAAAATTGAAACGGTTGACTGATGGCGCTGTCCATAACGACGACTAGCGACCGCAACAGCGACCGCGGCTAATACAATACCTAACATGCTGGCCAGTGAAAGAAACTTCTCTGCGGTGTCTAGTATTCTTGATAAACGATTTTGTGCCGCCTTAGCGTCATACCAACGTTGAGATTCATTAATTTGTGGCTTTATCCAAGCTTCAAATGTTTCAATAGCATCGGTTTCACCGGCAAACAAATATTTATATGTTATCCTACTTCCTGGCTGAATTAGCTCAGTTTTTGGCATGTCGGCAATATTTAAGATTACCGTTGGACCTGCAATAAATGCACGATATGAACGATCGGGTATGTCAGTAACGATACCGGCAATGATCAGTGGCGCAACACCTATTTCAATGACGTCGCCAATATTTACATCCAAACGACTTAATACACTTGGCTCAACCCAAACGCTACCGGGTTCGGGAGCATTTACAATCTTACTTTCAACTTGTGTTAGCGAAGTTTTAATACGCAATTCGCCGCGTAATGGATAACTATCAGATACCGCATCAAGCTCGCTCAGTAACATATTGTCGCCAGCAAATGCCATTGACTCAGTTTCAATTTTTCGAGCAGATTTTAACGCAAGTGATTGGCTTTTCTCTATAATACTCAGATCAACTTCTGACGACATACGCAGAACACGATCGGCGCCTATGGTATTGGTACTATTTGAGACAATGGCGTGTTTAATTTGGCCAGAAAAACCGGTGAGTGAAAATACAGTAGCAACGGCAAGCACAATAGCGAGAAATATAATCGTTAACTCACCACGGCGTAGCTCATGATGCAACAAGCGTAACGATTGAGAGAGCCACATGGTTGAGGCTGTAGATTTAGCACTACTCATGACTAACCTTCTTGCGAAACTGAAATTTTCGTTTCAATCTCGATTTCATTTATATTGTTGCTGATCGTTTGGCTTTTGTCTGAAGCTTCAAATGTTGGTTCAGTTAAAACACCACTGTCCATTTCAACTTGTCGCTGACATCTTGCTGCTAACTTAGCATCATGAGTTACCAGTACTAATGTCGTACCTTCTTTAGCGTTGAGATCAAAGATTAGATCAGTAATATGTTTCCCTGTTTTACTGTCAAGATTGCCCGTAGGTTCATCCGCAAATAAAATATCAGGCTTAGCAATAAAAGCGCGAGCAATGGCAACGCGCTGTTGTTCGCCACCAGAAAGCTGAGATGGGTAATGATCAAGCCTGTCTGCCAAACCTACTTGTGCCAGTAAAGCTTCACCCCGTGCTTGGGCGTCAGGCATGTTAGCCAATTCAGCAGGTAACATGACATTTTCCAATGCCGTTAAACTATTAATTAATAAAAACTGTTGAAAAATAAAGCCAACATGTTGTGCTCTAACTTGACTACGCTGCTCTTCATTAAACTGGTGTAATGGCTGGTTTTTAAGATACACTTGTCCGGTACTTGGTAAATCTAATCCAGCTAAAATTGATAATAACGTCGTTTTACCTGAACCAGATGAACCAACAATGGCAATTGACTCGCCCGCCGCTACGGTTAAATTGAGCGGTTGAAGTAAAACTAAGGTTTTATCTTCAACTTGTACTGATTTAGTTAGGTCTTTAACGCTTAGAATACTCTCGGAATTTACATGCATGAAAAATTATCCACTTTATATATTATTTATTAGCTTATTTTTTATCACTACAACGAACGTGACTGCACAAGACAAACAGACCAATACGGTTGATAACAGCATTAGTATCACACCAGTCAGCAATATTTTACTCTTAGGTGATAGTATCAGCGCTAGTTATGGGATGAAACCCACACAAGGCTGGGTACATTTACTCAATAACAAACTTAGTGAGCAAAACCAACCTTACACAATAATAAATGCCAGTGTTAGTGGTGAAACGACGAGTGGCGGATTATCTCGGCTAGCAGGCATTTTATCGAATACAAAAGTTGACCATTTACTGATTGAGCTGGGTGGAAACGATGGTTTAAGAGGCTATTCGCCAAAGCTAATAAAAAATAATTTGTTACAAATGGTTAAAATTGCACAAGATAAAAATATAAAAGTCTCAATGATCAAGATTAAAATCACGCCTAATTACGGCCCAAGATACAATAAAATGTTCGAGCAAGTTTTTGAAGATGTAGCAAAAGAAAGCAATATAACTTTATTACCTTTTTTCATGGAAGCTGTTGCCACCGACAAATCGCTTATGCAAGCTGACGGAATTCATCCAAACGCAGAGGCTCAACCAATTATCGCAGACTATGTTGAGTTACAACTTAACAACTTAATGACTACGGAGCCGTAATTAACCATGGAATTTATTTGGATTGGTTTTGCCTTTATTTGTGGGTTATTAACAAAATTGGTGGCTTTACCGCCGTCAATTGGTTATTTGGCCGCAGGGTTCATTTTACTATTTCTCGGTTACGAAGCAGATAGCATGATCCATGTTTTGGCTGACATTGGTATCACCTTGATGCTTTTTACCATTGGGTTAAAACTGAATGTAAAAGATTTACTCAAAGCTGAAGTTTGGTTGGGTAGCTTAAGCCACAGTGTTATATGGTTACTTTTTGGCCTTGTTATCTTCAAAGGCATCGCATTAATTACTATTCCATTTGTCAGTGATTTAAGCATCACCACATCAGCATTAATCGTATTTGCGCTAAGTTTTAGTAGTACAGTTTGTGTTGTAAAGCTGATGGAAGAGCACGGCGAAATGCGAACACGCCATGGTAAACTCGCCATTGGCATATTGGTTATGCAAGACGTTATCGCCGTTATATTTTTAGTCATAGCTACTGGTAAAGTACCTACCCCTTGGGCTGGCTTATTATTACTTTTTATTCCTTTAAAGCCTATGATTAGTAAAGCTATTAATAAAGCAGGTCATGGTGAGTTAATCCCATTAATGGGGTTTTTTATTGCCTTTGGCGCATACGAGTTATTCGAACTAGTGCATATTAAAGGTGATTTAGGTGCACTCTTAGCTGGTATGTACTTAGCCTCTCATAGCAAAGCGAGTGAAATAACAAAATCTTTATTGAGCTTTAAAGACTTATTTTTGATTGGATTTTTCTTATCCATTGGCTTTACCGCCCTGCCCACTTTAGAAATGCTAGTTATAGCCTCAGTACTTACTTTGTTACTGCCACTTAAGTTTATGTTGTTTTTCTTTATTTTAGTTAAGCTTAAACTTCGTGGAAGAACCGCATTTTTATCCGCCTTAGCCTTAAGTAACTTTAGTGAGTTTGGGTTAATTATTGCTGCATTAAGCACGAAAGAAGGATGGCTGTCTTCTGAGTGGTTGGTCATATTATCATTAGCGGTTGCCCTATCATTTATCATCACGAATGTGCTTTATAACTTTGCCCATGACTACTTTGCAAATCATAAAGAAAAATTTAAACGTTTTGAAAGTCAAAATCGTTTAACAGAAGACAGTTTTGTTCAGCCTTGTGATGCCCCTATTGTTGTAATTGGTATGGGTCGTGTTGGTATCGGTGCTTATAATGCATTGAATGCTCAGGTGGGAGAACAAGTTTGGGGTTTAGACACTGATAAAGCCAAAGTAGAATGGTTAAATGAACAAGGTATTCAAACCTACTTTGGTGATGCTGAAGATGCTGACTTTTGGGAAAGTATAGATCTTAGTAAAATCGAACTCACGCTATTAGCCTTGCCGTCAGTACTCGACATGAAAAATATAACGAGACAAATAAGGCGTACTAATTACCAAGGTAAAATAGCCGCTATTGCTCGTTATGATGATGAACATGTAACGTTAGAAAGCTTCGGTGTAGATAAAGTGTTTAACTTCTATAACGAAGCTGGTGTGGGTTTTGCTGAAGAAAGCATGAGCTTATTGAAGAAGGTATAAACATTCAATATCTGCGGTAATTGCGGGGAATACATATAATTGGGCAGTATAGCTGCTTGCGGTTAATCTCAATTACATTGGTTATTCCCTGCCATTTTCTTCAACTTCCCTTGTGAATAATATTCTTATTTTGGACAAGGAAGAAAGCGCGAGTAAGCAGGCATATGTCGTAATTAACAGCTTGTTTTGATAACGAGTCGAGTAAGCGTTCAATTAACTTAACTTAAACCAAGTTGATTAAATAACGATGATTTATTAACGATAAACAATGACAAGATCAACGATTAACCTTCCTCATAAAACTCTTCATGTACTTAGCACTTAAATCGTAGTACCAGCACCTGTAAGTTCAATGTTCAATAAATTTCAGGCATAAAAAAACCGACATAAGTCGGTTTTTTTATTTCACTTTTAAGCACTGCTTAAATTACTAAAAGTAAAATAATAAGTGGCATCCCTAAGGGGATTCGAACCCCTGTTACCGCCGTGAAAGGGCGGTGTCCTAGGCCTCTAGACGATAGGGACACTAAAACAATATGAATATAGTTAATTAACTACTTCATGTTTTGTATCTAATTGCTAAATATTATAAATAACATTTATCAATCTAAGTTAATGGTGGCATCCCTAAGGGATTCGAACCCCTGTTACCGCCGTGAAAGGGCGGTGTCCTAGGCCTCTAGACGATAGGGACACATTAATACCAATAGAAAACTGAACACATTGTTATCGTAAAAAGCTCTAGCCTAGTGAACTTATAATAACATTGTATATTCTATAGTATGTGTCAAAAAACACTTACCAATAAACTTATCTAACTAAAAAACGAGTGGCATCCCTAAGGGGATTCGAACCCCTGTTACCGCCGTGAAAGGGCGGTGTCCTAGGCCTCTAGACGATAGGGACACATTATAAACTCAAAATACTTAGCATAATAAAATCGTAAAAAGCTCTAGCCTAGTGAACTTATGATTTACATTATATATTTCTTGTTTGTGTCATAAAACACGAACTCATTTTCATTTTACTTCCGAAGAAGCTTCCGAAGAAGTGGCATCCCTAAGGGGATTCGAACCCCTGTTACCGCCGTGAAAGGGCGGTGTCCTAGGCCTCTAGACGATAGGGACACTAAAACGATAAACATCACTATAAAGTGTTGTTTTAGCTACCCGATTTACCGTGCTAAATTAGCTTGGTTTATCCAGTTGCTATTATCTTTTTAACTATCTTTCACTCATGATATCAACACGAGTGAATAATATTGGTGGAGCTATGCGGGATCGAACCGCAGACCTCTTCACTGCCAGCGAAGCGCTCTCCCAGCTGAGCTATAGCCCCACATAGAAATAAAATAAGTGGCCTAATACTTACCTTAATCCTCTCCCAACAAATAATCGAGTTACTCGTTGAAAGCGAGGCGCATTCTAAGCAGCGACCAAGATACTGTCAACCCTTATTTTAGATATTAGGCCATTTTTTTGAAAGATTTTAGTTAACTGATTACTTATAGTACAAGTTGTTTAAATTTTATCTTATTACCGTAAATGTTCAGTTAAAAACGTATGGTCAATCACAGTTAAAACAATCAGGAATAATGCGGATTAAAATTACCGTTTCATTATTGCCTATACCTTAGTCTAAGATTATGTAGTTATTGTTGTTTAATCCGCTTACGTCACCATAAACTGTAGACAGTTACTTTATTTATTAATAATAAAACGGTATGGTTGAGATTCAATTGAAAAAACTAATAGTTATATGCAGCTAAAAGAGCTCAATGTTGTTGCCATTGGTGGTGGTCACGGTCTAGGACGTGTACTTTCTACCCTCTCCTTTTTAGGCAACCAACTTACTGGTATTGTTACCACAACAGATAATGGTGGTTCTACGGGGCGTTTAAGAAAACGAAGTAGTTCAATTGCTTGGGGTGACTTACGAAATTGTCTTACACAGCTAGTAGATGATAAATCAGTCGGTAGTCAACTATTCGACTTTCGCTTCGATGGCGAAGATGAGCTTGGTGGTCATAACCTTGGTAATTTGATTTTATACGGACTCGGAGAAATACATTCTCGCCCGCTTGATTCAATAAAACTTGTTCGTCGCTTATTACGAGTTAAAACGCCAGTATTACCTATGTCTGAAACGCCAACCGATTTAATGGCTTTTTACCCTGAAGGCCTGTGCCGTGTTGGTGAGATATCTGTTGATAAAATGTCGATGATGCCAAAAAGCTTAATGTTAGCGCCTTTGGTCAAAACATTGCCAAGTTGCGTAGAGGCCATTTTAAAAGCCGATTTAATTATTTTAGGTCCTGGTAGCTTCTTAACAAGTGTTGTTCCTCCTTTGCTTGTGCGTGATATTAGCAATGCGTTGAACCAAACTAACGCTCATCGTGTGTTTATTGATAATATAGTGGCTGAAGATAGCCCCGCGGCTGCATTAACGTTGGATGAAAAATTAGCTTGGATTGAAGAAAACGTAGGATGCTTGCCAATTGATAGCGCAATTTGCCATGACTCAAGCGTTACTTCTTCGCGTATCGATATTTGTCATCATGAATTACACAGTGATACCGTTAAGCATTATCACAGTCGTGATAAATTAATTGCCGCTTTAAATATTTGCATTTCAAAAGCGAGTAACCACATTAAAATAGCCCAATCAGCGGCCGTTCATGCTGACTAAGTTTTACTTTAGCATGAACTAAAAACCAAAAAGCCAACGATTATATCGTTGGCTTTTTGTTAATATCACTTTTATTTGCTAATCGTGATTTTCATCTTGGCTTATGCGACTCGCAACTGCGCCCATTTGGCCTTTATACTTAGCGTCTTCACGCTTATTGTAAGGACGTGCGGCACTTGACGACATAGTTTCAAAGTTTAGCGCAGCAATTTTCATTTTTGGACGTAATGCCAATGGTAATTTGCCGCTATTATAAAACTCTAAAACTATTTGTCCTGACCAACCGGGGTCAATTCTATGTGCGGTAACGTGCACCATTAAACCTAAACGCGCTAACGAAGAACGACCATCTAACCAACCCACGATATTATCGGGTAAGGTAACTGACTCATACGTTACCGCTAGTGCTAATTCACCAGGATGAAGAAAAAAAGCTTCACCGTCAGGGATATAAATTTCATCACTCATGACAGAGTTCATGGCTTTTTGCATTTCGACTTTAGGGCCGCTTAAGTCGATATAAGGTGCGGTATGATCTTGAAATACACGAAACTCATTACCTAAGCGAATATCAACACTTACCCTGATATCATACTACTGTCAGGCTCGGGTGAAATTGCTATCTGCCCTTTGCGAAGGCATTCTTCTATATCTATGTCACTTAATCTCATGATTATTCTTCTTAGGCTCAGTTGTTATTGCACTTAAACTCATGGCTGAAATAATTGTCACTGTATTGACCAAAAACTTTAGGGTGTTTTTCGCCTTAACTTTATAATGGCACTAAACTATTTTAGTTATTTAAGCACCAATTCAGCCGTTGTAGGGCTGCGCATATCTAGCTGGTAATATAATTGTGCTGCTACATTACGCGCTATAGTACGATACAGCAGCGCAACTTCTCCAGTGCTATTTTCATTAATTGCTAAACTTCCGCTATCTGCATCTTCTCGAATACGAATATCCAAGGGTAATTGTCCAAGTAATTGGGTATTTGCGTCTTTAGCTATTCGTGTACCACCGCCTTCACCAAACAAATGCGAATGATGTCCACAATTTTCACACTGGTGATAACTCATATTTTCAATAATACCCAGTACTGGCAGTTTAACTTGTTCAAACATAGCCATGCCTTTAATGGCATCGATTAAGGCAATATCTTGTGGTGTGGTGATCACTACTGCGCCTGCAACGGGAACTTGCTGAGCTAAAGTTAACTGAATGTCGCCCGTACCTGGTGGCATATCAATAATTAAGTAATCTAATTCTGGCCAGTCTGTTTCATTGAGTAATTGTGAAAATGCACGACTTGCCATAGGTCCACGCCAAACGGTTGCATCAGCATCATCAACTAAAAAGCCAATCGACATGGCACTTAAACCATTTGCTTCAAGTGGCGTGATCAATTTGCCATCATTGGAGCTTGGTTTTGCACCTTTTAAACCCAGCATAGTAGGTACTGATGGGCCATAAATATCAGCATCTAATATGCCAACATTACAACCTTCGGCAATTAAGCCATAGGCTAGATTAACTGCTGTAGTAGATTTACCAACGCCACCTTTACCTGAAGCTACTGCAATAATATTTTTTATGCCCTTAATATTATGCTGCCTTACAGCTTTTATATTATATTCAACTTCAAAATTTACTGGTTGCTGCATTACTTCTGATAACTGCTCAGCAATATCATGCAAATGCCCGTCACAGGGAAACGGAAGTACCATTTTGATCTGTATTATTTTTTTTGCCATGCGCATCGTTAACGATTGTGCAATAACTTGTATCCCTTGAGGGAATATATCGGAGCGATAAGCATCTAAAAAAGCATTAATAGCTTTTTGACTATCGGCACTGACTTCATTTTTAGAAAAGAAATTTGATAACATGATTTAAACGCGCTTTTATCTCGGCTTTATTGACATAAAGACGATAATTCTTAATGAAAAGTAACAACAAATTCTGTACCATTCCCTACATAATTACCACCAATAATATGTAAACTTTATATGTCTTTATCAAAGTCTTCTGTGCAATCTGCAGATAAGCGTAAAATTTTAGTTACTTGTGCCCTTCCTTATGCCAACGGTTCTATTCATTTAGGCCATTTATTAGAGCATATTCAAACTGATATTTGGGTTCGTTTCCAACGTATGCGTGGTCATGAAACTTATTTTGTTTGTGCCGATGATGCACATGGCACACCTATCATGCTTAAAGCACAAGAGCTTGGCATAACACCAGAAGAAATGATCAAAGGTGTGCGTGAAGAGCGTATTAAAGAATTTAGTGACTTCCACATTAGCTTTGATAATTACCACACAACGCATAGCGATGAGAACAAAGAGTACTCTGAAAGAATTTACAACAGTTTGTATGCGAAAGGTCATATTAAAACCCGCACTATTTCTCAGTTATATGACCCTGAAAAAGGCATGTTCTTAGCTGACCGATTTGTAAAAGGTACTTGTCCGAAGTGTAAAAGTGAAGACGAAAATGGTGATAGCTGTGACAACTGTGGTGCAACTTATTCACCAACAGAAGTACTTAATCCACGTTCAGCTATTTCTGGTGCTACACCCGTATTAAAAGATTCTGAGCATTACTTCTTTGACTTACCTGCTTTTGAATCTATGTTAGCAGACTGGATACGCAGTGGCACATTGCAAGAAGAAGTTGCGAATAAACTTACTGAATGGTTCGAACAAGGTTTAAAACAGTGGGATATTAGCCGTGACGCACCTTATTTTGGTTTTGAAATACCGAATGCGCCAGGTAAATTTTTCTATGTTTGGCTAGACGCGCCTATTGGCTACATGGGCAGTTTTAAAAACCTATGTGATAGAGACTCAAGTATCGATTTTGACAGCTTCTGGAATAAAAATTCAGACGCTGAGTTATATCACTTTATCGGTAAGGACATAATTAACTTTCACAGCCTATTTTGGCCAGCCATGTTAGAAGGCGCTGGTTTCCGCAAACCTACGGCTGTTTTCGCTCATGGCTTTGTTACCGTGAACGGTGAAAAAATGTCTAAATCTAAAGGCACGTTTGTGAAAGCAAGTACCTATTTAGCGCATTTAAACCCAGAATATTTACGTTACTACTACGCCACTAAATTAACCCACAAAATTGATGATTTAGATTTAAATCTTGAAGATTTCGTACAGCGTGTTAATTCTGACTTAGTCGGTAAAGTGGTTAATATCGCTTCTCGTTGTGCAAGTTTTATCACTAAACGCTTTGACGGCATGCTTTCAACAAATATTGACAACCAAGCCCTAGCGGATGAAGTGATGGCTGCAGGCGATAGCATTGCTGCTCATTACGAAGCACGTGATTTCGGTCGCGGTATGCGCGAAATAATGGCACTTGCTGATAAAGTAAATGAATACATCGCGATTAAAGAACCATGGCAGTTAGTTAAAGACGAAACCAAACAACAAGAAGTACAAGATATCTGTTCATTGGGTATCAATATGTTCCGTACCTTGATGATTTACTTAAAACCTGTACTACCCGTTTTAGCTGACAGCACCGCTGAATTTTTAAATGACGAATTAGTATGGGAAGGTCACAAAACCTTACTAACCGATCATAAAATCAATAAATTTAAAGCATTATTACAACGTGTTGATATGGATAAAGTCAATGCGATGACTGACGCTTCAAAAGAGAATTTATTGGTAAAAGCAGATGACGAAAAACCAGCTAAAGCAAAGAAGAAAGCTAAGCCTGAAAAAGTTATTGATAACTCAGAAGCACTGGCCGATCCATTAGCTGCCGATCCTATTTCAGAAGAAATACAATTTGATGACTTTGCTAAAATAGATTTGCGTATTGTGAAAATTGTTAACGCTGAACATGTAGAAAAAGCAGATAAGTTACTACGATTAACCTTAGCGTTAGATGACAACGAAAATGGTGAAACGCGCCAAGTATTTGCCGGAATAAAATCTGCGTATCAACCTGAAGATTTAATTGGTAAGCACACGGTGATGGTGGCGAATTTAGCCCCTAGAAAAATGCGTTTTGGTATGTCAGAAGGTATGGTTTTAGCCGCAGGTCCTGGCGGTAAAGACTTGTGGATACTTAATCCAGATGATGGCGCACAAGCAGGTATGCGTGTTAAATAAGTATTTATGTAAAGTAACGTACTAAAGACTCAAGTTAAGGCAAACCTTCATCATTATTAGGGTTTGCCTTTTTAATATTACATGTCGTAACTCATTAACTTGCTTTACTTTTATTAACTCGCTTTATTATTGTATGTGAAATAATAAGGCATCAAAATAATTACTTTATTCACTATGACAAAATTTAAGTTCAGCAATATCCCAACATCTACCCGAATAATTGTCGCGATGACCATGGGGTTAATCATCGGCAGTTTCAGCGTAACCTTATATTCTACGGTTAATCATCTTGCTGATGCCTTTGTTATGTTATTGCAAATGACCGCCCTGCCTTATATTTCACTTTCTTTGATGGTAGGTATTGGCGGATTGTCTGCCAGTAAAGCTAAATCTGCACTTAAAAGCACTATAATATTAGTTATATTGCTGATCGCCTTAATGTTGTGTTTTATCTTAATGGCACCGTTATCATTTCCCAGTTGGCAAACGGCAGAGTTTTATAGCGCTAATACCGTTAAAGTTAGCCAAGAATTTAACATCGTTGAATTATTTATACCGTCGAACCCCTTTAATGCTTTTGCAAATGCGGTGATCCCTTCCGTAGTATTTTTTAGTGTTTTTATTGGTGTTGGGTTAATACCCATTAAAAATAAACGTCAGACATTAGCTGTGTTGGGTAACTTAAAGCAATCGGTTAGTAACATAAGTCATCTAGTCATGCGCTTTGCCCCCATAGGTGTGTTTTGTATCGGTTGGCGAGCAGCAGCAACGCTTGACGCTTCTCAACTTGATGGCTTAATGATTTATGTCGCTAGTGCATTGGTATTAACAGCTTTACTGACTTTTCTTGTTTTTCCTGCGCTTTTAGCAACCATTACACCATTTGGTTACCGTGCAATTATAAAGGCTT
Source organism: Colwellia sp. Arc7-D (assembly GCF_003061515.1). Classification (NCBI taxonomy): domain Bacteria; kingdom Pseudomonadati; phylum Pseudomonadota; class Gammaproteobacteria; order Alteromonadales; family Colwelliaceae; genus Colwellia; species Colwellia sp. Arc7-D. Next base: position 1,363,429 of record NZ_CP028924.1, on the reverse strand, counting down.
CAAGAGAAGCTATGATCACAGCCTTCGCTACAGGCAGCTTTTTTGTAGTCATTCCAATCATTGTGGAAAAAACAAAACAGCTAATTACTACACAATACCCAGATACTGACAATGTTGATAAAGTGTCAGATGTTATCGTACCTATAAGTTACAGTTTGCCCGTTGGTGGTAAGCTATTATCTCTGCTTTTTGTTTTGTTTGCTGCTTGGTTCTCTGGTGCTTATATAAGCTTTGAAGATTACGTACAACTGGTTGTGATGGGCATTCCGCAATTATTTGGTACTAGTACCTTAGCTATGCAAAATCTGTTAGAGATATTTAACGTTTCGCATAGCATGTTTGACTTTTTTCTAGTGTCAGAAAACTTAGTAGTCGGTCGTTTATCTGCCTTACTTTCAGTTACTTTTGCCAGTTGTTTACCTATTCTTGTTGCAACCAGCATGGCTAAAGCTTTCACCCTTAAGAAAAAATCGCTGATAAAATACTTAATTATTATTCCTGCTATTTCTGTACTTTCCTTTATTAGTTTAAAGTATGCCTTTAGCTCTATCAGCTACCAGTATGAGGGCTACGTTAAATTTATAGAACGTGACTTTTTAATGGAAAGTGTAAAAAGTACGCATGTTGATAATGCACAAAATAATAGTGCCAACCTTCAGCCAAATGTTGGTGTGCTAAGCCGTATAAAGCAGCGAGGTTTTATACGCGTAGGTTATTATCGCGACGATTTACCTTATTCTTTTCACAATAATAAAGGTAAATTGGTCGGTTTTGATATTGAGATCATGAATCAATTAGCTTTAGATCTTAATGTTGACATTGAATTTGTTAAAGTATTTCGTAACCAAGCACAAACGCTTCTCACATCGGGCTATTTAGACATCACAACAGGTGTCCCAGTTATTCCTGATAATATGTTCAAATACACACTAACCATGCCTTATAGCTCACAAAGCTTGGCAATTATTGTAAAAGATAAGAGGCGTGAAGAGTTCACCAACTGGGACAACATATTACAACGAGATGATCTGATTTTAGGTATTCCTGAAAGCTTTTACTATGAAAAAGCCATTGCTCGAACCTTTACTCATGGCAAGGCTTGGGAAATATCGACCCCTAGATTATTCTTTAAACCTGAATTTTCACATATTGACGCCATGCTGTTTGGCGCAGCAGCTTCATCAGCATGGACATTGCTGAATCCAAGTTACACCGTTGTAGTGCCAAAACCTGAATTAGCGCCATTGTTTATGGCCTTCCCTATTAATAAAAATGATCACAGTTTTGAACTATTTATGCGTAATTGGATCACAATGAAACAACAGAGTAAAACACTGGATAAACTATTCGATTATTGGATAAAGGGTAATAGTAACCTAGCTAATAAAAAGCAATAAACTGCGTTAACTAAAGTTGTACTAAAGACAAACTAATTATAAATTTAAAGGCAAAAATGAAAAACTCTACTGTGATATTTTTATCAACTAAGCGCAATGTAGCAATATGCTTTCTTGCAGCCTTATTCGTCACTGGCTGCGCAAAAATAAATGATATTTCGACAAACTTAGATGCCGAAAATTTCAAAAATTATTTTTCACCAACTAAAGTTAAAATTGTCGACAGTGAAAAAGACCTTGTCGGTAAATATAAGCTTCTAGGTTTGGTTGAAGGCGAGTCTTGCCAAGAAAAAGCGCACCATGCTGCGCCAAATGAAATTGATGCTCGCACCGAAGCTAGAGGCAAAGCCTACAAGCTAGGCGCCAATGCCATTATTTTTAGCCAATGTGTCATGATAGAAGATGATAAAGCCGCAAAATATTGTCTAGCATCGACCGTTTGTTATGGTCGAGCTTATCAGGTTGAACAAATAAAATAATGACAGAAAGTGTTAACTTCAATGTTATTGGTACTATTGACTCGCCTTACAAAGAGAAATTTGCCATTCCTAGGCAACCGGGTATTGTTACGGCGGCACAAGGACAACTGCGCCTCACAGGCTTAGCCAATAACGACGAGTTAGTTCGAGGCTTAGAGCAGTTTAGCCATATTTGGTTGTTGTTTGTTTTTCATGGTACGCAATCGCAAGGCTGGAAACCTCTCGTTCGACCGCCACGTTTAGGTGGTAATAAAAAGCTTGGGGTATTTGCTACGCGTTCAACGTTTAGGCCTAATCCTATCGGTATGTCGGTGGTAAAACTAGACCGAATTGAGCAATGCTCTGCAGGGCAAAACAACGTAGGTCAAAAAACTTCACAGGTTATTTTGCATATCAGTGAATTAGATTTACTTGATGGCACACCGATTATCGATATTAAGCCTTATGTTCCCTATGCCGATATTATTGAAAATGCACATGGAGGTTATGCTCAAAATCAACCGAGCAATAATATAACAATCATATTTTCTAAAGCAGCATTGCAAACTTTAGCTGACAATATAACCCTTTATCCATCTCTGCAAAGCCTGATAGAACAAGTGCTAAAGCAAGATCCCCGCCCTGCCTATAAACAGAATAAAACTGACGATAAAATTTACGGTATGAGCCTGTATCACTTTAATATTAAATGGCAGATGAGTGATCTATCAACATTACAAGTCATGACAATCGAAGCAACCACAAACCACACGGTTTAATACCTAAATTTCGATGAACTGTCCGATTATCGCGACTATCCATCAAGTAACTATTTATACTAAAGATAACAATAATAACTAAGGATTTTCGTTGAAATCACCTATTAGCCCAAATTATCAAGCCTATAGCGAACTACTGTTACTCGCCGCGATTTGGGGGCATCGTTTATGTTTATGCGCGTTGGTGCTCCAGAATTCGGCCCCATCGTATTTGCTACGCTTCGCACGGGTATAGCGGCTATTTTCTTGATTGTCTGTTTAGTATTATTCAAACAAACCAAAGCACTAAAAGGCTATTGGTTAAAAATCTTTGTGGTTGGCGCATTAAATACCGCACTCCCATTTGCCTTATTCAGTTTTGCCACATTAACACTAACAGCTGGAACCGCCTCAGTGTTGAATGCAACCGCCCCAATGTTCGGGGCAATAGTGGCTTATTTTTGGTTGAAAGATAAGTTAACCCCAAGCGCAGCGGTTGGCTTAATTATTGGCTTTATTGGTGTTTACTTATTAGTATCTGACAACATCCACTTCTCTACGACACCCACAACACAAGCACTTGAAAACAATGCGTTACTGCCAACATTAGCCGCTATGCTAGCTGCACTTTGTTATGGTATTTCAGCCAATTATACCAAAAAATATTTAAGCGCTATAAAACCGTTAGCTTTAGCTGCTGGCAGCCAAATCGCCGCTACCACTATGTTGGTGCCGTTAAGTCTATTTTTTATACCTGAAACACTTCCTAGCGCTAACGCAATTGGGGCTGTTATTTTAATTGGCGTTATCTGTACAGGCCTTGCTTATATTTTATTTTTTCGACTTATTGCACAACTAGGTCCAGCAAAAGCAATATCCGTGACTTATTTGATCCCGGCTTTTGGTATTTTTTGGGGCGCATTATTTTTAGGTGAGACCATTAGCTTAATGATGCTGATAGGTGGTAGCGTAACATTAATTGGCGTGGCATTAACAACGGGGTTATTACGAAGAAGAAAAGTAATATAGTTACGCTTAATCGACAATAAATTAAACTTAACGCTGATAAAAAGTAAAAACAAACTGCTTTAAAAACAGTTTGTTTTTATCAAAATATAATCTAGCTTGCCTATTTTTGTTTAACAACTTTACCAGTTTTCATCACAAAATCTACATCTAGCAATTCATCAATATTATTGAGTGGGCTAGCATGCATGGCAATAATATCCGCCACTTTCCCTACTTCTAATGTGCCTAACGTTTTTGACTGACCAATTAAGTCAGCGCCATTGATTGTCGCAGAAACTAAGATATCTTGTGCTGACATGCCGGCCTCAAACATTAATTGTGCTTCACGGGCATTGTAGCCATGTTTTGATACACCACTGTCAGTGCCATAAGCTATTTTCACACCCGCTTTGTATGAACGTTTGAAATTTTCAATCATATCACCGCCAACACGTATTGCTTTAGCGCGAATAGCCGGAGACATAAAGTCAGTAGTTTTTGCCATGTTAACCACCGTATCACCGGCCATTAATGTTGGCACTAAGTAGGCACCACCTTTTTTAAACAATTTAATACTTTCTTTGTCGGCGTAACTACCATGTTCAATGCTATCAACGCCTGCGCGTAATGCAGCGTTAATGCCGGCAGCAGCATGTGCATGACTCGCCACTTTTCGCCCTAGTGAATGTGCCGTTTCAACCACTTCTTTTAATTCATCATCAGCCATTTGTTGGCCTGTGCCAGTATCGGTATCAGATAAAACACCACCAGTAGATGTGATTTTAATAACATCGGCACCAAACTTGATCGCGTGACGTGTAGCTCTTCGACAGTCGTAAGGCCCATCACAAATCGTTTTTGCGGTGTGAAGCTCCATTAAATCTGGTGCCATACCGTCTACATCACCGTGTCCGCCAGTGACTGCAACACTGCTGCCTGCAGCAATAATCGTTGGGCCAGTTATCCAACCACGCTTCACGCCATCGCGTAAGGCAAATATTTGTTCAGCACTACTGCCTAAGTCACGCACAGTAGTAAAACCCGCCATTAAGGTTTTATTCGCAAAATAGGCACTTTTCATTAAGGTGTCGGCATCAGATAAATTAATCATTTCACTATCATTGTTCGGGCCCAACTCACCTTGCAAATGTACATGCATATCCATAAGTCCCGACATAACAAAACTTGAGGAAAGATCAATAAGTTTGGCATCTCCTCCAAAGCTATTAACGTCAACAAAACCGGACTTAAGTTCAGTGATTTTACCGTCAGTAATCACTAACGTTTGTTTTTTAAGTGGAGCCTTACCGGCAGTTACTAATAATTCGCCAGCATGAATAACGGTTGTTGCCGCCAAAGCTGAATGAGACAACGCGACACTAACGACTAACGCTATGCTTTTTATTGATGATTTCAATGTGAACATGTACTGAGCCTTATTGTTATTTTATTATTTGCCTATAGTTATAGCAGCATGACAAAAGAATAAAAAATGAATTCGATAAATGGGCAGTTTATTCCGTTCAACAACGGTGGGGCTATTTGAATACTAAAATTTGTAACCGTATTGTCAATGATGGCAATATGGCCACATATTTTGAAAATTCAAAGATTTATTCTTCTGTAAATGGCCATTGATAGTGGAATAAATTATAAGCCCTCTCACATTATATTTAACGCGATTTTTTAGGAGGGCCACTCGGCGCTTCATCAGGGCTGATGTAACCGTCGTTATTTTTATCAAAATGGCTAAAGCGCTGTTTGCCAGCCTTAAATTCTGACAATTCAACTTTACCATCGCTATTTTTATCGAAGCGGTTAATAAACTTATTGCTCGTACTTTTCGCCTCAAAGGCATTTATTTCAGGTGAATTTTTTTGCACTAAACTGATCTCGCCATACTCACTTCTTAGTTCTGTGAGTTCACCGGTCGCGATATTAACATTACCCCCTCTAACCAAACGTACATAGTTTTCTACTCTGATCATGTCACCCTGCGGGCCTCTAGACATTGGCTCTCCGGTTTTAGGATCACTTCGCTGAGCGCCAGCACCGTGCACGTCCATGGTTTTACCTCGCATTTCACCTAAGGCTTTGCCAAAAGCAATATAAACAGCACCTGCTTCTGGGACTGGTCCATCAAGGTGAGTAGTCGAACTCCAATAGTATGGATAATCCTGTTCACCGCCTTCATTCTCAATTAATGAGACTTTAAAAATAGGATCAATCGCTGCGGAATTTGATGTTTCAGGTGATCGTGTATAGTCAACAATGCTTTGTAGCTCTTTCGCGTTAGGTAAGCGCCAGTCATTGTAACCACCTAATGTCGACTGCTGTGCGTGTTGCAACGCCGCTTGCCAATTTAACCCATTATTACTATCTACTTGTTGCCACATTAATTCGGTTGCGCGATCTGAGACAGTTCCATCGCCATTATCTACAAAATTATTTTTACCGTAGTCGGTGTTGCCTCTTACTAACCTAAAATACATTTTATTAGCGTCATTCGTACGCGGGTTATATTTTGGATACCCCTTAATACGACCATCAACAAAATTCACACCAAAAACCGTATCGTCATTGCTCATGGTTTTACCGACATATTCAGTACTCGACCAAGTTTGCGCGTCAATTTCTCGCTCTCCAGAGTGAGTATCACCAATAGGTTGGTTAAAGTAGGTGGTATCAATAAACGGATAAAGGGCTTTGTCTCCTTTCACACTACCTGAAAATTGAATTAACGAATAAAGCTCTTTAATTGTTGGTAAACGCCAGTCGCTATAACCTGCTAACCTTATCTCCTGAACTTGTTTTTTTGCCGCTTCAAAAGTTAACTTATCACCCATCTCTTTTTGCCAAGTCAAGCCAGTAATGTTATCGGTAATAGTGCCATCACGATTGTCGGTATAAGACGGCGCATTAATAATAAAACTAGCATCTTGTCCGAAAAACTTTTCGCTAGCAGTGGGTAATGAAATAACATCATTGTTGCTATAAGCTAGCCTCTGTCCTGTATCAACAATGGCATAACTGCTAGTGACATTGTGCGTTATTGAAGTTAAGTTCGAGTTCGAAGCAATAGCTTTTGTGAGCACCATTAAGTCTTCAGAAAAAATAACATTACCGCGGTAATTCTTTTTAATTTCTTCCAAACTGGCAACAGTATCAACGGTAGTCGAATTAAAGTGTGTATAAACTAAATTTTTTACGTTAGCTTTGTCAGCCATACGGCTAGAATCTGCTAAGTTAAGGTGCGCATGACCTTTCGACACCCTGCTTTTGTTATTGCTACCATTTTTAGTCGCTTTACTGCCTTTTTTGTTTTTATTGTTACTCTTGCGACGCCCATCTTTCATAATCATGCCACCCGAATCAATAATCATAAAGTCGGCATTTTTAGCAAGCATTGGTAACTCATCGGAATAAGTAAGATCACCTGTAATAACAACAGATTGATCATGATAGTCAAAGCGATAAGCAAGGGTATAAATGGTATGTGGTACCTTCAAGGTGGTGACAATAATATCGCCAATCTTAAATGACTCTCCACCGGTTAAATCTTTTACTTCAAAGGCTTTTTGCCTTTCAGCAACCGTGCGTTGAGTTTTGCTTAAGCGATATGAAATATCTTCGTCATACAATGTTAAATTTGCTTCAGTAAACTTAACGGTATTAGGAGGTCCAATAATAGAAAAGGTACCCCGCCCTAACAGCGAACGAATAAACATAGGTACAAACTCTTCGTTATGATCAAGGTGATGATGAGTAAAAACTAATGCTGTTAAGTTCCGAGGGTCAACCCCTAATTTATTCAAATTAGCCTGTGTACCATTACCCATATCAACTAAAATATGTGTATTACCTGCTGAAATTAAGGTGCTAGCACTGGCACGTTTTTCATTATAAATAGGCGAGCCAGAGCCAATAATGGTTGCAGTAAGTTGATCAGCAGCGTTAGCCACTTGTAGAAAAGTAAAACCTGATAACACTAACGCGATGATAACTTTTATCATAGTAAACCTAACCTTCATTGAAAGAATAATGTTGAATATCGAGGTCACTATACAAATCAATTTGTGTACTTTCAGGTAATTTACAAAACTTTACGCCTGTGAAAGCCGCTAATGTACGCAAAAGTTGAAGTGAAAAAAGTGTTCGAAAGGTGGTTAACTAGCTGTAGCGATATTAAAGAATTAAGTAGCCACTAACATTTTAGTGTCTGGCACCTGCACCAAAGCGGTCATTGAAGTTTTAGATCGAAACGGAAGCTTTAAGCAAGCATACTCCACATCAATATCATCGTTTATCTATACACTTCAAATTAAAATGCCAATAGTGCCGACTTTAGAGCACAAGTATAATTTTAACTTTACGCATAAAATAACCGACTTAAAGCCGGTTTATTTTATGTTTTCACTCATTATCTAATTAGTGCTGATGTCCGCCTGCACCATGTGCATGACCATGTTCAACTTCTTCAGACGTTGCTTCACGTACATCTGCAACTTCTAAATCAAAAGTTAACACTTTACCTGCTAGTGGTGGGTTAATATCAACAGTCACCATAAATTTACCCGCTTTAACAACAGTTACTTGGCGTTGACCGCCATCTGTATTTACCACAGCTGTCATACCTGCTTTCCATTTAGCACTTGGCGTAGGTAAGCCTTGCATATGCTTTACCGGCACACGTTGAATGGCATCTTCTTGGCGTTCGCCGTATGCTTCTTCAGGTTGTAAAGTTACTGAAAACTTATCGCCAGTTTCTTTGCCTACTAATGCATTTTCTACACCCACTAACATATTTTTGTAACCGTGAAGGTAGGCTAAAGGGTTACCTTCATAAGAGTTTTCTATTTCAACACCGGCTTCATCTTTAAGTACGTAATGAAACTGAACAACGGTTTTATCGGTAATTTTCATTTTATTTCCAAGCTAGTAATTAGTGTTAATGTGCCAAATTTATATGGCGAAAATGGTGCATGAGTCTTTGCGCGAGAGTTTAACAAAATAGTGATACCAATTGAATTAAGAATTATCCTCTTGATGAATTTAATTAAGCCTGAACGAAAAATCCAAGCCTTATATCCCTCCAGTTATGTATTAGATTAGACGCAAATCTATGCTCAAACCTATGGCCAAAGTTATATTTAAAGTTATGCGCAAAGTTATGCTTAAAGCTATGCCCACAGCAATAGCACCAAAACACTTATCACGATTAACAACATACCTAAGTATTCAGTGGCCGATATTTTTTCTTTGAAAATACGGTATGTTATAAACAAGGTAATAAAAAACTCGACTTGACCTAACGCCTTAACATAAGCCGCCTGTTGAAAACTCATAGCAGTAAACCAACCTATCGAGCCAATAACACTAGTTAAACCAACAAATAAACATAAACGCCATTGGTTAAACATATTCGTAATCTGTTGCTTATCTTGGCAATAAACGTAGATGATGGAAATGAAAGACTGCACAGTGATCATAAAAGTTAAGGTAACAGCAGCGCTCAATAATAAGTCGCTATTTAATGCCAAGCTAGACTCTCGCACAAGCAGTGTTGTAATAGCTAAACCCAAACCTGACGCTAAACCAAAACCTGCTCCGGGGTTTTGCAGTACATCTTTAAAAGTAAACTTTACTTTCGAGACTAACAAAATACCAACCACACCAATAATGACTGAAAACCAGCCCATATAACTTAAACTAGCTGAAAATAGTAAAGCACCAACAACAGCGACCTGAATAGCTTCAGTTTTAGCCAAGCTCGTTGCTACCGCAAAATTTCGATACTTAAATGCTGCCACTAAACATACCGTTCCAATAATTTGCATAACACAGGCAATTAGTGCGTATTGTAAGAATTGTGTGTTTAAAGAAGGTATCTCTAGTGCACGATAATCTGCAACCCACCACAAATATAGCCATGCAAAAGGCAGAGCGTAAATGTACCTCACCCCTGTTGTTGCCATAGCATTGAGGTGTTGGGTAAGTTGCTTTTGTCCTGCTGTTCGTATTGCCTGCATGAAAGCAGCAAGTAAAGTGAAGTAAATCCAAAGTTCCAAGAAAAATCCCAATAACAATAGTTTAGAAGCATTATTGTATGATTTGCTAAGGCTAAAAACTATGAATGATATGGACTATTTAATGGCTAGATGAACTATTGCAATATAAAACTTAACAATTGGCTTATTGACAGCGTGAATAACGACATCGCATATCAGCTAACTCTGGTCTTACCTGTTGAGGTTTTAACAATAACAAGGTATTTTAATCATTACTCACTCGTTAAAGTACCTTTTATGATTAAACTGCATTGCTTAAATGGATATATTCAAAATTTTTATCTAGCTGAGTACGCTGATAAACTTTTATTACTTGATGGTTGCTGCCGTGCTGACATTGCCATTATAGAAGATTTTGTAAACAATACCCTTAATCGACCTATGTCAGATATTGCCTTAATTGTAGTCACACACATGCACCCTGATCATGCTGGTGCTGCGAATTTGTTACGTAAAAAATATGGCAGTAAGGTAGCAGCAGCCAATGTGCCTGGGCAGTGGTATTCAGGTGTTGACGGTAAACTAATGCACTTAACCGACATTCTATTAACGTTATGGGTAGCGGGTCGCCAGAAAAAAGCTAAAAAACACCTCTATTACTCAAGCAAGCTAACGCCTGACTTTTATCTTAGTGATCAATCAGTTTTACCTGGATTTGAAGATTGGCAGGTACATTTCACTCAAGGCCATACTGACAGAGATATATCATTACACCATAAAGCAAGTAATCAAATTTATGTTGCCGACTTAATGGTAAAAGTGCGCGGAGCTTTTATTCCACCCTACCCAGTTTTTTATCCTAAACGATACCTTCAATCTTTACTAAAGATTAGAGCATTAAATATAGAATCTGTACTTTTGGCACATGGAGGAAAGGTTCAATTAACTGAACAACAATGGCAGCATTTGATAGCGTTGGCGCCAACCAAGCCTGTTACACATTGGCGTTCAGTTAAAACAAAGCTTAAACGGGTATTATTTAACCGCTAAAGTAGGTGTTTCTTAGCTTTGGTAAACCCAAGCTAAGAATGATTTTGACTCATTTACATTAGTAAATGAAATTAGTTTTGTACCGTTTTTATCCGTAACTGCAACATTATTTTTGTTAACAGAAATAGATTGAATCGGTGATGCGATCGAATAGATCGTACCTTGGTATGTATAAGACATAATAAACTCTTTTAATGTGCGCTAAAGCGCATGAACAAAAGCTATATTATTGTGTAGTGGAACTTTTTTATTTGAAAAATAACAACTTTTTAACGAGATACACTCGAAAAATCAGACAATAATTTAAGCTTAATAAATTAGGTGATGACTAACTGTGAAAAGGAAAGGCAAACACGATTTTATAAATAATCGGTTAAATAGACTAGATGGGAATAATTAACGCCTGCACTATATCGTTAACAATTAATAAAGTAAACTTTTTATTTTATTAATTGTTAACTAATTATCGCACTATCTTAGCAACTACGCTTTTAATGATAACGCTGACAAAATTGACATACCCTCAATATTACAAAAATTTACCGCTTCATCTAAGTCATCAAAAGTAATGCCTAAATCGTCCATAATATGTTGACCAACAAATGATTTTTTTGAATACATACCAGGGTGTGAATTTAATAAAGCCAATCGAGTACAGATATAGAGCAATGAAATAGCTTCATCTTTATCTTCACTATACGCTTGATGATACTGTTCAATGGGAGAGATTATGCTTTGAGGTAATTGCCATAAGTTTAATAATTCAGCACTACAATCAGCATAAGTAAAACCAAAAACATCTTGTTGTCGCTGCCATGGCGTTTCATTTTTATCATAATCTTGACAATATTGCGCTTTCTTTGGATCCGTTTGCATAACGACTAGTTCGCCAATGTTATGTAACAGTCCAGAAACAAATAAACCTTTCGCATTTTTAATGTTTTTTTTCTGGGCTAAGTATTTACACAATAAAGCACAATCGACACTCACTTCCCAAAACCTGTCCATATCAATAATACTGGTATCAATCGTTGCAAAAGCGGAAGTAACACCATAAGTATTAATTAAATTGCGTACTTCATTTATCCCCAAAACAGCTAGTGCTTTTGAAATAGTGCCTATTTCACGCGGAAAATTGAATAACGCGCTATTAGCGACTTTTAGCAACTTAGATGTTAAAGCAGGATCTAACGCTATAATTCCAGCGATATCGGCTAAAGTAGATTGCTCGTCATCCATCATCTCTTGCAATCGTAAATAAACATCAGGTAAAACACAGAGTTTTTCAGCTTTTTCTGCATACTGTAGTGCTGTCGTTAGCATTTTGTGCTCCTTTTGAAGTATTTAAGCTTAAAAATAAACGGTTTGTCTCTGCCACTTAATGTACTTATAAAATGTACTGAACACAATATTTGCCAAAAACTATATCTAGTGCCAAAATAGTTTTGTTACTGAACTTTGTTTGATGAGTATTATTTTTATAAATTATTAACCACTAGTTCGAAGCGATATTTTTAACGCTGCTCCCAGTTAAAAAGTTAGCCTATAAACATTAGCTGCGAAAACTGTAAATTATGTATATCTAGCGTGTACGGTAATTTTTATATTTCAATTACATTAGCAGTTATCTAGCAACTAAATTTATCACTCAAAACTCACAGTAAAAAATTAAGCAGTATGATTGAAAGAACATCACTATTTGAGGATAGGGATATATGAAGTACCTAAACATAAAGATTTTTTTCAACTCTGTTGTTGTCTTTATGATGATATTGACTTCCTTGCCTACATTAGCAGGAGAAAAGTTAGTCTTTGCTACACATACTCCGCCTCCTTTAAGCTTATATTTACATGAATTGATTCAAGAAGCGCTAAAGCCTTACTCAATTAAAGTGCAAACCATTCAAATACCAGGTAATAGAGTTATCTCGCAAGTCAATAGTGGTCGTATTGATGGCGATCTTTCTCGTGTGATAAACTTTAAAGAGATCTCAGATATTGATAGCTCAAATTATTTACTGGTTAATGAGCCTCTGGTATTAACAGAAATTGTCATGATTACCTTAGCGAATAAAAACATCGATCAGCCGATTACATGGACAACAGTCAACCAAGGAAGTGTTGCCTTTTTACGCGGCTCAAAAACGGTTAGAAAGCATCTTAATCCAGAAAATCGTATTGCAGTTTCTTCCAATACTAATGTATTAAAAATGGTCGCGAACAAACGAGTAAATTCTGCCATTATGTTTTCCTCTGTGGCAAATAGCCTGTTAGACCAATCACCAGAATTACGCAGTAAATTAATGATACATAAACCGGCGGTAGATTCATTTCATCTTTTTACTTACCTGAATAAAAAACACGCCGAGTTAATCCCGAAACTTGAACTTTCACTGAAGCAGCTTAAAAACAACGGTTTTATGGAAAATACAGCAAAAAAATATCAAATAACAACAGAAAATATCGAGTCCTTATCAACTGTAAACTTAGAATCGAAATTTATGCCGACAAAGCGCGGCGATACAACCCATAAACTTAATTGTCGAGATAGCGATAACAATCAGCTAATTCACTGACCCCTAAACCACTGTGTTTTTTCACTTCAATTTGCACATCAATACGCTTTTTCAAGGCATCAACATGACTGATCACGCCAATCATTTTGCCACTAGCATTTAATGAATCAAGGGCTGATAAGGCAATTTCTAGGGTGTCGTTATCTAAAGTGCCAAAACCTTCATCCAAAAATAGTGAATCAATACTGGTTTTAGCACTGACTAAATCAGATAACGCTAAAGCGAGCGCTAAACTGACTAAAAAGCTTTCACCACCTGATAAGGTTTTAGTGTCTCGCACACTATCCGCTTGCCAAGTATCAAGTACTTCTAACGCTAAATTATCTGACTGTTGACGCTGTAATTGATAGCGGCCGTGTAAACGATTAAGTTGTTGGTTGGCTAGATAGACTAAATGCGACAACGTTAAGCCTTGCGCGAAGCGTCTAAACTTAGCTCCATCTTTAGCGCCAATTAAGCCATTAAGATGCGAAAGATCGTCTAGTTCAGCTTGTTGATTAACAATGTTTGCGAGTACGCTTTTTTGCTCTTCACGTTGCTGTTTATCTTGGCTTACTTGCTGACTTAACTGCCCTTGACGAACTTGTAATTGTTTTAATATTTGTGCACAAATCACAGCTTTATTATCAAAAGTGGCAATATCTAGCTGATCATTTATCTCAACTCGCTGTGTGAACAATAAATCTTTCAGTATTTCATCATGACTCTCTGCTGCACTGCTCTCATTACTTTGCAACGCATCAACCAATTGATGACTTTGTTCTTGCAGCAGCGCTTTATCTTGCTCAAGTTGTAATAATTGTTGTTGTGCTTGCTGCAATTGCGCCTTGGCTTGCTGTACTTGCTGTTCAATTGTTTGTTGTATTTCTTTTAAAGCTTTACGTTGCTCTAAGGTCAATAGCGCGGCTTTAAAATCAGCTTCGGTTGCGAACTCACTGTCAGCGAGCTGCGTTTGCCAAACTTGATTAGCTGACTGTTGCTGCGGCGTTAAGCGATTGATCGCCTCAACATTGCCATGTAATTTACCCGCGACATTTTGTTGTAAGTTTTTCTGCTCGTTAAGTACATTTTGATGCCCAAGCAATGCTTGTTCTTGCGCTTGTTGCTGTTGCTTTAATTGTTGACGCACTTGCTGAGTATTTTGTTCACCAAATAAGCTATGACGTTTAATTTTTTCTTCAGTAAGTTGCTGTTCTAACGCATTCAACTCTGTTTTTAAGCTTTGCTCAGAAGTATTTAACTGCTCAACGTTGTTATCGACTATTGCCCGTTGTTGCTGCAATTGTTGTAGTTGTTCGTTATCAATGCTAACGGCGCTTAATGCCGTTTGATAAGCGCTACTTTGCTGCTCAAGTTCATTTATCCATGCTTGCTGCAGTTGTACTAAAGCATTAAATTTATCTTGTGCAGCATCAGTTTGTGTCGCATCTATATCTACTTGATTAAAAACAGTAAAACAATCAGGCAGAGTCAGGTGACTCGCTTGCATAAACGTGCTTAACTTTTGCCACTCTTGCGATATTTGCGTTAATTTAAGCATCAGGCTTTGCTTGTTTTGCTCAGCTTGTTGTCTAAATTGCTTAAGTTGTAACGTTTGATTTTGGCTCTGATTAGACAAAGTTAACAGCTGTTTTTCTTGCCCGGTCAGTAATGTTACTTGCTGTTGCTGAGCCTGCTTTAATTGCTGTAGTTGGCTATTGGCATTATTGAGTTGCTCAAAATGTTGTTGACGAGCCTGAATATTTGCTTCTATTTGCGCAAATTCAGATAGCTCAACATCAAGCGCTAATAACGTGCGTTGTGTAAGCCATTGCTGCGCTAAATATTGTTGTTCTTGTTGTTTTACGGCTTGGTTTTCGCCAACAAAATTAAGCTTTTCTTTTAATCGGTCTTGCGCAGACGACAAGGTTTTCCCTTGCTGTTCAAGCTGATCTAAAGCCAAGGTTAATTGCTTTAATCGGCTTTGTTGCTCATTTTCATCACCGTTGTTAGCACTAAGCGCCTGATAATCACCAATAGCAGGATGTTGCTGTGAGCCGCATAACGGACAAGCTTGGTCCGTTTTTAAGTTTGCTCGATGTTCACTTAACGACATAATCGTTTTTTGTTGTTCAACAATTAATTGCACATCAGTCAATTGCACTTTTTGCTGTTTATATTGTGATCTTAATGGCTGTAATTGCTCGACTATACTAGCTAATTGCTGATTATCGTCATTCAGCGTTTTATCAATATCTTTTAATTCTGTTGCTAACGTTTGGTAACGTCTGGCATTTTGCATAACTTGCGCTTGTTCAGTAACCATCGACTGCATATTATGCAACTGCTGACTAAGCGCCTGTTCACTTTCACATTGGTGTTGTGCTAATAACTCACTTATCGCACTTTCTTTCGAAGCGAGCAGTACTTGCTGCTGCTTAAATTCAGTATCAAGCGTGGCAAATTTTTGTTCATCTTCAGCCATCGTATGAGTTAATGCTTCAGCTTGCTTTTGTAGCGTTACATCTTGCGCCAGTAACTCAAAACTCAATTGTTTCTCATTAACCATTTGCGCATGCATATTGCGCCATAATGGTAAATGCTCAGGCAATGGTGCCAAGTGCTCTTGCTGCCCGATAAATGCTTTGGCTTGCTCTATTTTCTCTTGCTGAATTTGCTGTTGGCTCAACAGTTGCTCGGCTTCTTTTTTTGCTTGTTGCGCTACTTCACTCGCGCTTGTTAAGCGACTAACCTGTTGACTTTGTTGCTCCGTGAGCTGAGAGATTTTGCTATCTAATGGCAGTACTTGTTCAACAATTAATTGTTCTGTCGCTTGTTGCTCTTTGACAAACCCATCATGGGCTAATGAAAACTCGGCTAGTGCTTGCTCTGCGACACCAACTTGATCTGCACTTTGTTTCGCATCTTGCTCAAGAACTTTAGCCTGCTCATTAAGCTCAGTAAGTTGTTGATTCACATGATTGAGTTGCTGATATTCAGCGCGTAAGTTTTCCGCAGGCTCTGACAATGCTAAAGCGCGTAATTGAGTCTCATGCTCGCTATGCTTTTGCTGCGCGCTTTGTTCTTGTTGCTCGGCGTGTAATTTTTGCTTATTGGCTTGCTGAACATTCACTAACCAATGTCGAATATGCTGCCAATGCGTTATCTGCGCTTCAAATGGTTGTTGTTGTGCGCTAACTTTTTCTAGTTCGTTATCAATAACTTGTTGCTGCTCAGGCGTTAATAACTGCAGGCCTGAGTTTTTCGCTTGTAGTAGCTTTAATTCATTACTCGCGTCTTTGTGCTGTTCAAACACCGCTTTAGAAATGTCACCATAAATTTCACTACCGGTCAGCTCTTCTAATAAATCGGCGCGTTCATTCGCCGGAGCATTTAAAAAAGCGGCAAACTCCCCTTGCGATAACATCATCGACTTTCTAAAACGAGAAAAGTCTAAGCCAGTGATGCGAGCAATTTCATTTCGAATATCTGAAACTTTAGTAGCAATAACGTCCGCTTCTCCTGCGGATTTTTCATCAGTATCGTCAAGGTTAACGTCACCGTTTGGCGTTATTTTCGCTAATTCTGCGGTCGGTTTTTGTAAGTTACCTTCAACACTGTTTTTAGCTCGACGTTGACTCCAAAAAGCACGATACGCTTGACCTTTCACCTCAAATTCAACTTCAGCCAAACAGCTCGTAGTATGGCGGGTCATTAATTGGTTTTGCTTGTCTGATATCGTTAAGCGTGGTGTTTGATGGTAGAGCGCCAAACACATGGCGTCGAGTATTGTCGTTTTACCCGCACCGGTCGGGCCAACAATGGCAAACAAAGCACTGGTGTCGAAAGGCGATTGGGTAAAATCTATTTTCCAATGACCTTTTAGGGAATTAATGTTTTCAAAGCGTAGTGATAATATTTTCATTATTTCTGCTCCGCTTTAGTATCAGAGCTATTATCTATGGTGCTATTTTTATCTAGAGAAGGCTTTGCAGCGCTGGCAAGTTGGGTTTGCTCTGCTATTTCGAGGTACAAACTATTTAATCGCACTTTACGTGCTTGCTGCTCATTAGTTTCCCAAGGCTCTATCTCCATGCGTGCATCGAAAACGTCTTGCACAC
The DNA here is from genome assembly GCF_003061515.1 of Colwellia sp. Arc7-D. Taxonomy (NCBI): domain Bacteria; kingdom Pseudomonadati; phylum Pseudomonadota; class Gammaproteobacteria; order Alteromonadales; family Colwelliaceae; genus Colwellia; species Colwellia sp. Arc7-D. The sequence goes on along the minus strand of NZ_CP028924.1, from coordinate 1,346,074 downwards.
TAAGCTCGCTTAAGGTTATTTTTTTCTCATGACTGGGCATTTGCTGACGGGATTTTTTACTGCGCCTAACGAGTAGCACTTCCACGGGTAACTCAGCGACTATTTGCTCAATACGTGCGGTTAAATCTTGTAAGTATTCCACGCTTTCAATTTCGATATCGAGCCAGATTTTTTCTGCAATATCTGCCGTGTTACTTGCATCTTTGGCGTTCACTGGTTCAGTACTTTGTGTTTTAGCAACGCCAGCAATATCTTCCGATAATGTATCTAGCTGAGTTTTTACCATCGCCAAAGGTTGAAAGCATGGCACATGAGTTAACTCTACATCGCTGAGTTTGCCATCTTTAAATTCGGCAATAACAATACTTTTTTGTGTATTCGCTTCATCAAAACTTAATGCGATAGGTGAGCCACTATAGCGAATATGCTCACTTTTAGTGACTTTTTGTGGGCGATGAATATGGCCTAAAGCGATATAGTCGGCTGCGGGAAATTCGCTGGCAGGGAAGGCTTCTAAAGTACCAATATAAATATCACGTACTGACTCGCTAACCGATGCACCAATCGTGGTTAAGTGTCCGGTGGCAATAATGGGTAAGCGAGTATCTGTAGCTTGATTTTCAACTGACAAGGTCTGTGCATGGGCAAATAAGCTTTGATAATGGCTCGTTATGGCTTGTTGTAACGAACGTTGTTTCTCACTGGCCGATTGCCCAGCATAGCTTTTGACAATATCGCGTGCCCTAATAAAAGGAATAGCGCAGATCACCGCTTGTTGATCAGTTTTTAGGCTTTCAAGAACAAATACTTGCTCTGCGATATTATCGCTTACCGCAGAAATAACCCTTGTTGATAATTGCTGCAGTAATTTTTGTGATTCACCCAGCATAGCAACCGAGTCATGATTCCCTGCTAGCACCACTAATTGACAGCATGTTTGGTGCAGCTTAGCAATAAAATCAAAGTACATTTCGCGGGCATAACTTGGCGGTGTGCCGGTATCAAAAATATCACCTGCAACAATAATGGCATCAATCTGTTGTACTTGAGATTGCTCGATTAACCAATTCAAGAATTGTTGATGTTCACGTGCTCGACTTTTGCCGTAAAAATGTTGGCCTAAATGCCAGTCGGATGTGTGAATAATTCGCATAATGTACGTGCACGCCAAAGTCATAAAAATCAAAGTAATTATTCTACCGACTCTATGGCTAGCTTACTACTGGGCAATTGATAAAGCTGAGAAATATAGTTATCTAAAATCATCAACTATACTGCCAATATATAAAAAATTTATTTTGGAGCACACATTAAGCTTATCAAGTGTTTAGGTTATGTAAATTAACAACAGAGGAAAGCCATATGGAAAATCAAATTGTTTGGGTGGATATTCCCGTCATAGATTTAACCCGCGCCATTGAGTTTTATAGCGCTTTACTTAACGGTGAAGTTAAAAAAGAAGAGTTTGAGCACTTTACCTTTGGCATATTACCGCATGCAGATACCAATGTTTCTGGTTGTTTAGTGCCCTCGCCTCCAGAGCAAATATTTACTTCAGGTCCGCTAATTTATTTTAATGTCAATGGCCGACTCGATGATGCTATCAAGCAATCAGAAATGCACGGGGTCGGCTAGTAGAAGATAAAATATCCATGGGTGGCCATGGTTTTCGCGCTATTATTCATGACTCGGAAGGCAACCGTATTGCACTGCATAGTAATACGCCATAGCGAAAACATTAGTATTTTTATAAAGAGTACGCTGATAACAAAGCCATGTAATCATGCTGAATGGCTTTAAATTATCTCATCTTCTTTTTGTCGTTGAGCTAATGCATTCATCAATAAAGTGACTTTTATCGGTGTAAAGCACAAAGTGCGTTCAGCGCCTGTTGTCCCTTCGTCTTCGTTATCAGCATTCCATATAGTTTCGCTCGTAACATTTATTTGTATGGCATGGCCTCGATGCCAATCGCAAAATAATAAACAAGCGCTAGGGTTATTAAACAAATTTCCTAAGGTATTAAAAAAGCCATTACCACGATAATCATCAACCAATAATTGTCCTTGTGCATTAATGGTCACAAAACCACTATCGCCACCGCGATGAGAAATATCGATACCACGGTTATTCAAGTTTTGGCCGTCATTAAAGCTACTCGCAATAAAAAAGGTATCAGCATTTGATATTATGGCTCGGTGCGTATCATTAAGTTGTGTTGCTATCGTTGAGGTAAACTCACCGTAGTCAACATTGCCTATAAATGTTTTGGTTTGGATATATTTGGGGCAATTTCCATAGCTTTGTAATACCTTAATTCTGATGCTCTTTTGGCTAATATCCGTAATAATACCGTTAATACGATTACGCCTTTTGGTATTAAATTCAATACCAAGTAAGCCAACGCTGTCACCAATATTAAGATCTTCCTTGCTCATATTACCGAGCGAATATTGCGTATTGATCACCAATTCGCTTGCACTTGGTGACTGAATAAAGTTTAAGGCGCCGAAAAATATCCCAGCATTAATACCAGAATAATAATCACTATAGCCAATAAAAATCATCGACAAAGATTGAAAAAATTCTCGATGTTGTAGAGGCATAAATTCACGAATGAACTTACCACCTATTTCAGCCATACGCTTATCTGTACCAGCCTTTTGTTGGACGGCTAACTCTCCTTGATGCCAAATATTTAACAGATCATTAGCCATTGTCTTTCCTTAGGCAGTAATTAATTCAAGTCGAATGCCGCCTGGGATCAGGCACATCATATGATGAATTGGTAGTTCACCTAATGGCTCGGGAGCAAATTCAATCTCGACACTGTCAAGCTGAGACAATTTTTCAAACAGCTGCTGTAATTGTTCTAAATTAGCTACCTTAAGCGCGAAATGATGTAAACCGATATTGTTTTTACGATCAAAGGTTATCATCTTGCTTACATCGTTAACCTGCCAGAGCGTTAACATAACCGTACCGTCTGAAACAAAAATTGCTGGATAATCTGGCTTTTCGCCCACAACATTAAAATCTAATTGTTCAATAAAAAAAGCCGCAGTTTCTTTGATATTCGGCACGCTAAGCCCGAGGTGATGAATGCCTAAAGTCGTGATAGCTGTTGTTTCAGAGCCGAGATTATTTTCTGTATTGCACATGGTAAGTAACCTTATTTGCTTTTTAAAGCATGTATGAAAATTAAAATGAACATCTGCCAAATACAGGTGAACAAGTCTGTCTACCCACTATAGGTGAACAGAACTGTTTACGTCAAGTTTAAAATTGTTATAATTTAACAAAAGCACTAATGGCAAATTATATGCAACCAAGAAAACAACATTTGATCGACACCGCATTAGCATTGTTTAATCAACATGGATATCACGCCACCGGTATCGATTTAATTCTGGCGCAATCTAAAGTATCAAAAGCGACTTTGTATAAACATTTTCGCAGCAAAGATGATTTGATTTTAGCGGCATTGCAACAGCGTCATGAGCAAGTACTCACTGCATTGAACACGAAAATAGTTCAGGCAAATACGAAGGGAACTTCGGGAGCATTAGCCGTGTTTGACAGCTTAGATGAATGGTTTAATAGCACAGCATTTTTTGGTTGTAATTTTATTAACGCCAGTGCTGAGTATACTGATGTTAATGATCCAATTAATAAGTATACCGCTTTTCATAAACAAACTGTCGTTGATTTAATTGCAACACAATTACCTGAAAAGAATACTGAAATAGCAAATCAAATAGGCTTATTAGTTGAAGGAGCAATAGTGATGGCGCATACCCGAGGTATGAAACAATCCGCGTTAATGGCTAAAAAAATGGCGCAACATTTTATTCATTAAAGTGAATGAATTCTCGATAAATAAAGCGATGAATAAAGCGTCAAATTAAACGTAAAACCAACCTGGATGTTTTATTATTCTGGATAACCGGTTATTTTTTTAATACTTTGGTAAATGGGTTTCAGTTGTCGATACATTTTTCGATAAACTTGTTGATACAATTTGTTATACAGCTGAACATTGGCTTGATTGGGTAAAAAAGTTTGCTCGATACGTGTCATTGCCGTTGTAGCTTGTTGATAATTGGCAAAATAGCCCTATCCGACCGCTGCATTAATAGCAGCCCCTAAACCTGAGGTTTCAAAAGTATGCGGACGATGTGCAGGTAAATTAAAAATGTCAGCGGTCAACTGTAAAGCGGCATCAGACTGCGAGCCACCGCCGGACACAATTAAGCGCTTAATTTTGCATTTTTGCCGTTTTTCTAAATTCTCTTTACCTTCTCGTAAGGCATACGCTAGCCCTTCTAAAATTGAGCGGTAAATATGAGCACGAGTATGTACGTCACCAAAGCCGATAATCGCGCCTTTTGCTTCAAGGTTTTTTAGCCCTGGTGACCAATAAGGTTGTAACATTAATCCCATTGAGCCTGGTGGCACTTGCGCAACTAGCTGATCAAATAAACTCTCCGCACTAACACCTAAGGTTTGTGCTTTATCAATTTCATTTTGACCAAATTCTTGCTTAAACCAATTGACCATCCAAAAACCGCGATAGATCATCACCTCACTATTAAAATGATCAGGAATGGCTGAAGGATAAGCCGGAATAAAGGCTTGGGGTTCTACATACTTAACGTTATTGGTATTAATGGTTGCTGTTGTGCCATAACTTAAACTTGCCATTTCTGGGCTAATACAACCTGAGCCCAGCACTTCACACGCCTTATCAGACGCTGAGGCAATTAATGCTGTCCCCACTTTTAACCCCGTATGGGCGGCGGCATCACGAGTGATTGCCCCCAGTACTTCACCCGGCTTTACCAAACTTGGTAGCATTGAACGTTTTACGGGTAAAGCATGCCACTTCCAGTCCCATGTTTTGGCCCAATTTTGTTTTCTATAATCAAAGGGAAAATAGCCAACAATACTGCCCACTGAGTCTTTAAACTGCCCGGTTAACCGATGGGTTAAAAACCCCGAGAGTAGTAAGAACTTGTCTGTATTTTTCCAGACATCGGGTTCATGTTGTTCAAGCCAATTCGCTTGTGATTTACGACGAAAATAATCGACAACTTTGCTTTGACCTATCAGGAAAAATGCCAAGCGCCAATACCAAGGCATGGCTTGATTATCTTGACATAAGCGTTGGTCAAGCCAAAGTATAGCTGGCCTTAAGGCTTGGCCATTTTTGTCTAAGTTAATTACCGTGCCACGCTGAGTGGTGACTGTAACGGCAGTTACCCTTTCACGATAACCATTTTCAATAACCTCATTTTGCTGCCAGAGTTGCTGGCAACACTGGCCTAACATTTGCCAAAAATAATCGGCATTTTGTTCAGCCCATCCCGGATTTTTAGAAAAATAAGCGTCAAGTTCAATACGGCTTTTAGCCAACAAATTACCTTTGAGATCAAAAAGCAAAGCACGAACACTCTGCGTGCCGTTATCTATGGTCAAGATCAAATCACTGTTGTGCTTTTCTGTGTTTTTTGTCTCGCTACTTTCGTTCATATCTTTACTCATATTGATGAAGTTTCACCTTGCGGCAAACTGTACGAACATTGCCACAGAGCTAAATACCGTCTAATTTCTTCTTGCCACTTCTTTTCGCTCCACGTTAAGTAGGGAGAGCAGAGTGCTTTAACTTGAGGTATTAAGTCACGAGCGCCCTCTGGCAATACGTTGCCTAATCGAGTGCGGCGCAATAATAAATCATCCAAATGTTGTACTTGTTCAAATTTCACCGACCAAACTAACTCTGCCCATAAATGCCGACTATAGCGTATTGGCTGACAGTCAGTTTTTTCACTGGCATGAACAAACGCAGCACTTAACTCACCATAGCAAGCCAGTATCTGCTGCTCAATATCATGACTAAAAGCTAATGATTCAGCGCCTGTGTATTGCGATAAAATAGGTTGCTGACTCGCAATATTGAGTGCGTCAGTTAACACTAATGCGTTTGTTTTGTCGTTAACAGTTAACTGCTGACAAACCATGGTCAGCACTTGTTGTGCAATCAATCTAAACGTGGTTAGTTTGCCGCCAGTAACCGTGAAAACCCCTTGATGCTTTGCAATATGGTGATCACGTTTCTCTTTCGATGGCGCTAATGAATCATTTGTTGTGGTAACAGGTCGAACGCCTGCGAAGGTAGAAATAATATCGTCTTTGGTGATCTGCGTGTGCGGAAATTGTTGCTCTATAGTCGCTAATAAATAATCAAATTCTGACTGACTTATTTTAGCTTCTAAAGCCATATCATCATGATGCTCAACATCGGTCGTGCCCACTATGGTGACATTTTGCCATGGATATATTTGTACTGGTCGCTTATCTTGAGCATGTTGAACAGAAATAACACTGGCAACTGGTAAACGCCAGTTGGCTATGACTAAGTGACTACCGCGTAATGGCCGCATATTTACCGGTGGTTTTTTACTAATGTTAGCTTGCTTATCCTGATTAATCTGTAACAAGTTAGTCCAAGCGCCACAAGCATTCACCACCACTTTGGCATTAATGATTAATCGCTGCTTTTGGTCTTCAAGTAAAACTAATAATTGATTGTCTTCCGCGTTGATATCAAGTGTTGATACTTGGGCATAATTTAGTGCCTGTCCACCAAGTTGCAATGACTCTTGTATCAAGCGTTGCACCAACCGAGCGTCTTCGGTTAGTGCATCAAAAAACTGCGTTCCACCGAGTAAATCATGTTCGGCGACCTGTGGCGCCAAGGATAAATAAGAGGACTTGGGCCAAAACTTATGCTGCTTCTCGCCAGCGATAAAATCATAACAAGACAATAAGCGATTAAATAACCACGGGCCTGGAAAAGCTTTTTTATAATGGCTTAATACAAAACTTTGTTTAGTGACTAAAGGCTGACCTTCTTTTAATAACCGTTGGCGCTCAAAAACTGACTCTCGAGTTAATGCCACTTGTCCTTGTGCCATATAACGTAAACCGCCATGGACCATTTTAGAGGAACGACTTGAACTGCCCCAAGCGAAGTCTTTTTGCTCTAACAACAACACCTTCAGTCCCATTTGACAGGCTAGTTTTAAAATACCCGCGCCGGTAATACCGCCGCCAATAATTACCATATCCCAAGCTGTAACATCGGCAATATCGGCGATACGTTCTTTACGCGTCATCAAAACATGGCTGTTGAGCTTAGCAATAGTCAATTTAAGATCATCGTTATTGTCATGGTTATTAATCTCTCTTTTAAACGTTTCATTAAGCTTAATTACCTTACTCATATCGGTAATTACTTGCATTAAAGCTAAACGGGGAGCAAACGGGCAATTTCTGCCCCTAGTTGATCCTTATTCCAATAACGTGCCGGGATTTAGTTGCTGTTCAGCATCAAAATGTTCAGCAAGGTTTACTAATACTTTCATACCCAGTTCACCTTTTTCTACCGACAAATATGGCGCATGATCTTTGCCAACACCATGTTGGTGACTAATCGTGCCGCCATTATTCACTATGCTCAGACTTGCCTGATGCTTGAGTTTTTTCCAACGCGCAAGTGTCGCTGAATAACTATTAGCATTTCGATAAACATAGGTGGTGTATAAACTACAACCTTGACTGTAAACATGAGAAAGGTGAGTAAATACATGTACTTTTTCATTTTCTGCTTTTAAACCGTCGCGCATTGTTGATTCAACTTTCGCCATTAAGTTATCAACATTACCCCAGTCAGTTGCCGTTTCAAAAGTGTCAACCACATAGCCCTGAAGCCATAACGCCTCACGCAAGTATGGCGAGCGAAAACGATTTGCTTGCCATTTCTTACCTAATACCTCGCCAGTACTAACGCCGTTGAATTTTTTAATCACACGATTTAATTGTTTTTTACTCGCTGAAATTTGCTGTTTAGTGCCCGTTAATCCAAAAGTCAGCATGCACTTTTCGTCTGCACAACCACGCAACGACAAATAGCGCTCTAACCATTTTATCGCGCTTTCGTGACCAGCAAGCTTCAATTGCGTTTGCGTTTCAACCGCGTTACTCACTCGTAACATAGACAAGGCAATGCGTGACTGAACGGCTGTTTGACAAAATTGACTTGCCGATTGCCAATTTTTAAAGAAGATCACCGAGAACTTCTCAGCATCAGCGACTTTACTCACCCGTACTTTTATTTCGGTTAAAATACCAAAGCGCCCTTCCGATCCTAACAATATCTCTCGTAAATCAGGCCCTGCTGAAGATGCTGGAAATGTTGGTACATCAAGCGAGCCGTCAAATGTTTCCATATTGCCGCCAGCGAATAATTGCTCTATCCGGCCATAACGTAATGACTGCTGACCACTTGAACGACTTGCAACCCAACCTCCTAGCGTTGACAGTTCAAACGATTGCGGGAAATGCCCTAAGGTATAACCACGAGCCAATAACTGAGCTTCAACCATAGGGCCAGGAGTACCAGCACCAAAAGTGGCAATTTGGCTTTGTTCATCTAAATGCAGTAATTGATTCATCCGGCCCATATTCACCGTCAGAACGGGCCGTTGAGATTGTTTTGGATTGATATGCCCGGCAACACTTGTACCGCCGCCGTAGGGAATTAATTCAACTTTATGTGCTTTCGCATAGGTGAGAATATCTTTAACATCTTGTTTATTTTCAGGAAAACAAACGCCATCTGGAAAACAGTTAATTTCCCCGCTATGCATGGCTAACCAATCAGGCAACGACTGTCCTTTAGCATGGCGTACACGTTGTTCAGCATTAACAGAAACTAATGCGTGCTCGGGTAAACGAGATGCCGGTACTGTGTTTATCACCTCAGCTAAATCAATGTCATTAAGACGATGTCCTGCCCCGATAACTTTGCTTAAAAACTCTCCTGCCGATTGTGGTAAATCCATTGAGGTATTTTCATCCCCCCAGCCATTCCAACGTCTCATTTTATAGCCCTTTTATATTTTATTACGCATTATAATAAACCAAGTGTATAGTGATGAAATGTCCTAAAAAGACAGTCAAGGTGACATATTTGGACAAAACTATAGACAGTAGGCATCAATGAGCAATTTTAGTCACTTATCAGTCAATAACAAGCTACCAGAAAAGCAAGTTGATGCAGGCTTAGATAACGATCTCGGCCAAGCATCTGTGGCTGCCATCAATCAGTATTTACAATTAGCTGTCGAGCAAAAACTAGATATTGACACTATTTGCCAAACTATAAAATTAGATAAAAAGCTTTTATCTGATAACAGTCAGCATATTAGTGGACAACTTTTTCAACAGCTGATCGCGGCATTACTTATACAATCTAATGATGACTTATTTGGTTTACATACTGCAAAATATGTACAGCCAGGCTCATACAGTGTCTTAGGCTATATATCGATGAACTGTGAAAACTTAGGGCAAGTTATCAGCAAAATCCAGCCTTTTGAAAAGTTAGTTGGCGATATGGGCATTACCACCTTTTCGCCATTGGGCGAGCAAGTAAAAATCAGTTGGCATTGCCAATTCACCGACCCGAATGTTAAGCGTCATATGGTCGACAATTGTCTTGCTTCTTGGTTAACCTTTGCTCGTTATTTAGTGAGTCATGACAGTAATCCCAGTGAACTACGCTTAAGTCGACACCAACCATCACTTAGTCAGCAACAAGAATATCAAGCGGTTTTTAAATGCTTGATCCGCTACGGACAAAGTGAAAATGCCATTATATTTGATAAAACCCTATTGTCAGTGCCGTTAAACAAAGGTGACCAACAATTATTAACTACCCTTGAAAGCCATGCGCAGTCACTAGTTTCTAACCTAACAACAGAAGTAGATATTACGACTCAGTTAAAAATGGAGCTAGAAAAAGCGCTAAGAACCGGTACATTCCATCAACAAGATATGGCAGAAAAACTTGGTATAAGCGCAAAAACATTACAACGTCGTTTAGCCGTATTAGGTTTGAAATTTCAAAGCATACTCGATGAAACTCGACTTGATATGGCGAAAAAATATCTCGCCAACAATGTTTTGAATTTAAATCAAATCAGTATCGAGTTAGGCTTTACCGAACCAAGGTCATTCTATCGTTGGTTTAATAAAATCACCCAGCAAACACCCGGTGATTATAGAAAAAAATTCTTAATTAATTAAACAATTTTTAAATTTTAAAACAGCCTCAAGCCTGAAGAATAAGACTTAACATCCCCCAGTAAGTGAAACAAAAAATAAAAACCACCAGAGAATAAGTAAAGCAAGCTTGACATTAAATAAAGCTTACCCTACATTAATGAATGTAAAGTAAGCTTGACTTAAAGTAATGTAAACACGACATGGAGCTAAAGTAATGACCAGCAATAAAACATCGTGGCAACAAAAGAATAAAAGTAATACTACAAAGCTAAGCTTTTGGACAGCTATGTGGGTTTTGACTATGGCACTAACAAATTTCGGGCCTAGCTTTATTTGGGATTTCAATATTCCCTTATCGATTCTAGCTGTAACGTTAAACTTAGCCTTAGGTTTTAAAATGGTTTTAGCCAATATAAAGCATCTAAAAGGCTTAGATGAAATGCAGCAGCGAATTCAACTCAATGCTATGGGGATAACCTTAGGTTTGAGTTTAATCGTCGGACTAACTTACTCTAATTTAGACGTATTAAACTTAATAAGTTACCACGCAGAAATTTCGCATTTAGTTATTTTTATGGGCATAACTTATTTAGTGGCAACCTTTGTTGGTCAGAGTAAATACCGATGAAAAATAGACTGAAAGTATTGCGCGCAGACAAAAATTGGACACAAGCGCAACTTGCCGAGGCATTAGAGGTTTCGCGACAAACCATTAATGCTATTGAAAAAGGTAAGTTTGATCCTAGTTTGCCATTAGCTTTTAAAGCGGCCAGGTTATTTAAATTAACCATAGAAGATATCTTTCAAGATGAAGCATAGTGGTTAAAGCACTTAATGATGCAGTTAACGTGCTTTGATTGACAACAATTAACAGCAAAACAGATAAAACCGAATCAATTGATTCGGTTTTGCTCTACTTAACTGACTATTATCTGTTTAGTTTTGTTAAAAGCTCTATAATCTATTTTATGTTTTTATGAAAAATAGTAAGTAAGGTAAATCAATGAATACAAAAATTTACAAACACGTGCATACGTTGGCAAAAGATTTATTACAAGCATCAGTGAGAAAGAATCAAGTTAAATTCGATGAATATTACCTTGAATTAAAACAAGTCTGTGAAGATAACGAGAACAGCGATAAAGACCATCCTGTACAGTGGGAAACTCTGGCTGACTTTACCGATGACTTAGCACTAGCCATTACACTTTATGAAAAAGCACTCGTAAAGGCACAAGCGATAAATTCCAAAGACTTTCTGTCATCTATAGCTTTTGCCATCGCTTCACTGCAAGTAGAATTAGGTGACAAAACAAGTGCAATTTTGCATTTAGAAAGCGCTAAAATCAACAGTAACAAAATTGCAGATAAAGAATTAAAAGCCGAAATTAGTGAGCTATTAGAAGAGTTACAAAGTACTTAGCGGTCTGCTCGCTTTAACGCTAAGAATAATATCCTTGTTATATCTTAACTATAGCTTGTTAAAAGCATAGTTAAGATATTAACCCAATGAGCTAGTAATAACGTTGAAAGTGTTTATATAAAAATATTAAGTCTAAAACTTATAGCCAATACTCAAAGTAAAACTAGCCTTTATCTCTTCTTTTCGTCGCTCATTTCTTGTATTTTGAATAAGCCCATCATCAAAAATATCAAACGCTCCTTCTCCTCGTGTGAAACCAAAGCCCGTCCCTACAACAAACCCTGGGTTAGAGAATCCACTAAAATGATAATCGTATGTTGCGAAGACAAATCCATGATCACTTTCCCATGCTTCTATTCCGGCAACAACACCATAGGCATGGTTTGAATTTTCACTCAATGTAGTTTGAAACCCAACAGCAAAACCGACATAGCCTAATGAAGCATAATACTTAGTAAGTTCTGTTTTATAGCCAAATTGTGCACCTAAAATACTGCCGTATTGATGCCCTAAGCCAACAGCTGTTTCAAACTCACCCGACGAACTAACCAAAGAAACAAACGATAAAGCGATTATATATTTTTTCATAAAATTCAATTATATATTGTTATTATTAATGGCTTAACTTAACAATAGGTCGAAATCAGTTCAACTCCAGATTAACGCGATTGAAACATTAAATGATGATTAAATAATAATGAAAAGATAATGAAAGTATTGAACAGATTAAACGATGGATTTGGATGAATTTTCGTCTGGTAACATTAGGTTATTATGACAGTTAGGTGCCATAAAGTAGTATACAAATTATATATTGAAAGATCTTTTATTGTATCTTAAACAAGGAAGGTTTTAACGATAAGCAATAGGTTATGGCCACAAAATAAAAAGCACTATCAAGTAAAATTAATAACTCGATAGTGCTCAACATGCTGAAAAAGATATCATTCACTACTTAATTTAAATAAGTAGTCATAGCTTTAACCTATAAGTTTAATCTATAGATTAACCAATAAATTTACTTAAGCCATCAGTTAATATTTGTTTCGCTTGCTGACCTTGCTCTGTATCTAAATAACTTTGTGCAGTAGAAATAAAGCTTGTGATCATTTCAGGTTTTAATCCTAATGCTTCAAATTGCTTTTTAATGTCGTTTACAGACTTTAAAGAATCGCTATATTGTGAAGCTTTATCAAGTAATCCACCAAAACCTTCGCTAGAACCAGAGTTGAGTTGACTGATATCCGGCATTTGACCAACTAGACCCTCTACGCCAGGAATAGACTTGGCAAGTGTACTAAATTGCTCGGCTGAAACATTCTCTTTAACATAGTTAAAAATAGACCCCATGCCGCCAGCAGCTTGATCAGCATTAACATCTAATGAGCTTGTTAACATATCAACTAAACCTGCTGTGTTTTGTTGAGTTGGTGCAGGAGCATCTACTGTTTGTTCTGTAGTTTCACCTAAACCGACAAGACTTTTTAAGCTATCAAACCAGCTTGTTTCTTCAGCTATAGCCGAAGTGCTTAAAGTAGAAATAGTTAAAAGCACGATCAATTTTTTCATTTGGAACATCCGTTATTATCAAATAGTTTCTATGTATTGCGGCAATTATACAGCATTTAACTTCTGGATATGTACTGCTAAATTTAGCTGCACGTTGTGATTGCACAAAATCAACGCTTATAACCCAAGCATTTAGGTGTATAATATCAAGTAATGTCAGTCAAAATAAGTCAACCATGAGCCAAGAAAACGAACAATTAAATAACCCTTTACACGGTTTAAAATTAGACACGCTATTAAACGAGTTAGTGACTCATTATGGCTTTGATATTTTGGCTGAGTACACACGAATTAATTGCTTTAAAAGTAATCCAAGCCTGACTTCTAGCTTAAAATTTCTGCGTAAAACTGAATGGGCAAGAGAAAAGTTGGAGCGTTTTTATTTATACGATTATAAAAACCTACCTGAGCCCGGTGATGACGAATTCGAAATACCCCCTAGAAAACGAGTAGTTACCTTAAATTCAAAGCCGAAAAAGCCAAAAGTATTAGTGCGTGGCGAAGCTATTATTCCTTTAAGTAAAGACAGTTTTAAAGAAACTCATCGTTCTAAACCTGAACATAAAAAGGCTTATAAACCTGAGCATAGTCGCAGTAATAGTAGTAATGCTAGCACAAGTGGTAATGATGAGCGCAGTGCAAAAAGTAGCTCAAAAAGTAGCTCAAATGAAAACAAACCATTTGACCCATATGCTGACGCTCCTCGATAAGCTTAATGACTAATTAATTTTAGCTTCTCTTAACTTTTCATAACTAAAAACCCTAAAGTGCTTGCGCAATTTAGGGTTTTTTAGTCTCAATCTATGTTCAATTTAATGTCTAATTAAAGTTTAAATCGTGCAACAGAATCAGTTAACGAGTGTGCAAGTTTATTCACTTCATCACTGCGATTTGATAAATCTTGTGACTCGGCTGCGTTATGTGTCGCGGCTTCTGCGGCCTCATTCATCGTAACTTCAATATCTTGACTAAAACCTAGCTGTTCATTCGAAGCAACACTAATACTTTTACTCATTTCATCAATAGTGTGCAATGCGCTTTCAATTTGCTTAATCGCATTATTCAATTCTTTGCTTTGAGATACACACTCACCCGCTTTATTCTGTCCTTGAGAAATAGCAACTTCTGCGGTTTGAGTTTCTTTTTGCAGAGAATTAATCATTTGTTGAATTTCAGCAGTTGACGCTTGGGTACGTGAAGCAAGCGATCTAACTTCATCAGCTACAACGGCAAAACCGCGGCCATGCTCACCTGCTCTTGCTGCTTCAATGGCGGCATTTAATGCTAATAAGTTGGTTTGGTCAGCAATACTACCGATAGTATCTAAAATGCCACCAATACTGTCACTGTGCTTACTCAATCTCGCCATTACTTCAACTGAATCACTTAAACTAGTCGATAATGACTCAATTCGATTACTGTTATCGTCAGCGATAGTGCGTATTTCAAAACTATGCTTTGAAGCTTCTGAAACATTGTTAGCGGTTAAGTTTGCTTCATCTGTAACACTTGATGAACTGATAAACATCTTTTCTGCAATTTTTTTAGCATTATTTACCCGCGTAATTTGAGCTGATGTAGATTGAGCAATTCGATGGCTTTGTTCGCTAGTGACCTTCGATGACTCATCTAAAGAATATGCATTTTGGCTTATGTTTTTAAGTAATAACGTTAAGTCATCACTCAGTTTGTTAATGTTATTAAATAAATCACCAAACTCATCTTTATTGGTAATTGTAAGCCGCTGGGTTAAGTCTCCTTGCGCAATCAACGCGAGTGATTTATTGGCCGACGCTAAAGGTCCTAACATTATCCGCGTAGTTACCACGGCAATGAATGTTGCTAATGCAACAAAAATAAACGCCATATAAATCGCTAAATTAACCCCCGTAGCCACTTTAGATTTAGTTGCTGATTGTAGTTCATCAAACCGAGCTTCAGCTAACGATAACAACAAGGTTAATTGCTGATAACTATCATTAAAACTTTCTACAGAAAGATTATAAGCCAAGTTTGCATTGGTAAAGTCGTCAAGGGCTTGTTGTTTGTTTTGGTATAATTCAGCGGGCTCTACCAATAAGTTACTTAAAGTCGCAAACTCAGCAGCAAACTCTTCAAGTAACGACTTATCGTTAACGCTAGTAAATAACCGCTGCATAAATTCGTAGTTATTGTTGATATTAGCAATTAAAAAACTGACATCATCCTTATGCTGTACTAAAACATCAAGCTCAGTAACCTGCTTTAAACCTGACATAGTACTTTGCAGCGTAAATAACATATCGTCTATTCTTGCGCCGTTACCAATAATATCTTCTAATAAACGACCATCGCCAGGCAATACAAGCAACTCTAAATCGAGCATTTTATTACTTGCTCGATCACGGCTTGTTAGAAATTTTTGATAGTTAATTTCAAAGGCTTCATTTGCTGTCGCAACATTTTTTTTCGAAAAGTAAAACTTCTCACTTTGGCTAACGTAAGATTGATAGTATCCCTGAGCTTGCTTGAGTGTTTGCAACATTTTGGGTTGGTCAACTAACTTACCTCTTAGCACGGTAACCGCGGATTGAAATTCCTGATTCAATTCGGCATATTCTTGCTCACTCTTAATCAAATTTTCAGTCTTTGTTTGTGTGAAGCCCAAAGCCCCCACTTTCATCATATTAAGTAATTTGATCTGCAAAGCGTTACTTTGCTTTTGAACAGGAACAGCCAATAACTCAACGTTACTGTTTGCTTGACTGATTTGGTTTAATGAATTGTAAAAAAATATGCTTCCTGCAACTAATAAAATTCCTATTGTGCTAAACCCCATTATTATTTTTTGTTTTATTGTTAATGGTAGCTTGTACATAGACACCTCTAAATAAACTTTCTTATGTATGTATTGAAAAATCAATCATGATGATTGGGCACGATTATAGGTTGAACAAAAGAAATGTAAACAGTACTAAAAACAAACACCCTAACGATCAAAATAAAAAACAGTTCAATTCCTTGTTTAATATTATGGTTGGTAAACATGCTTTTTAGCAATCTTTACAGTAAATAAGTTAATTTTAAACCTTAGGTTTATAACCGACGTTTTTAAAATTTGAGCTGGATTATAATTAAACTCTCCTCTATTATCACTTAACTGGTCGAACGTCCGATCAGTTAAGTAACTATAATAAAAATATGACGTAATTAAAATAACTATAAAAATAATGGGGAAATATATGAATGCAATCAAGCATGTAGCAGCTATTGCTGCGCTCGGTTTAACACTTTGTTCAACAGCAGCACTCAGTAAAGAACACAAAATAGTACTGATACACGGCCTTCAACCACTACAACTAATATCTGATGGTGACGTAACAGCAAGCGGTCAAGACTACTGGAAAGGCTATTGGGATAATCTAAGTGACGCCCGTATTGATTGGCCGTCATACGAGAGAATCGAAGGTAAAATAGCTACTGATTATCTTTGGCCAAAGTTAAAATCTTTTTCTCAAAGCAATTTTTGTGATCCTGGTTGTATATTTGTAACGCACTCTACTGGTGATTTAGTTGCACGTTATATTATCGATAACCAAGAAACTTGGTTAGAAAATGCTGGTTTAGCACCGCTTAATATTGTTGCAACATTCGATATTGCAGGTGCTGGCGGTGGTAGTGAACTTGCCGATCTAGCGGTAAGTGTTGCTCAAGGCACTGAAACCTGGACCTTCGTTATTGAAGCCGCTTTAGAAGCTTGGCTTGGAGGCGACTTAGGTGATGAAATGGGTGTATTACACGACTTAAAAGTGAATAACGCTCGACAACTTGCGCCGCTACCTGATGCACGTATTCCGCGTTTACGTTTTGTTGGCGATGCTACAGAGTATTTAGGTGTTACAAGCCCGTTTATTAAAGGTAATGATGATGGCGTTGTAGGTACTCATTCTTCATGTGGTGGTAATCGTCAAGCACGTTTTGGCAGCTGTAGTTCACAAATAGCGTTTAATGGAAAAATAGCAAACCAAAACAATGCGGTTTCAGGTTTTATGCCTTACCACTACCCGATGTTAATGGGCGAAAAGTATAGCCACGGCTCACTACTTGAACCAAGACAAGCAGGTAAA
Organism: Colwellia sp. Arc7-D; assembly: GCF_003061515.1. Classification (NCBI taxonomy): domain Bacteria; kingdom Pseudomonadati; phylum Pseudomonadota; class Gammaproteobacteria; order Alteromonadales; family Colwelliaceae; genus Colwellia; species Colwellia sp. Arc7-D. The sequence continues at coordinate 1,328,845 of NZ_CP028924.1, read as the reverse complement.
GTAACCGCAGCCAGTAATCAACAAAACACCTTATCTGGAGAAAGTATCCATTTTGACACCTACACTAAAACGTCTGGTTGGTGGATTTGGAAAAGTAATTATCTTTATGTAGAAAATTCAGCTTCAGACAGCATGTCAACGTTGATATATGACGCTATACCTAACTAAAGTTAGTGATTTTTTATAAATAATAAGCAGGGCTGGGTATCTAATAGTATTAATAACGACAGATACACAGCCTTATTAGCGATAGAAATAAATATTAAAAGATAGAAACTTTGCTATGAAAAACAAAGCCGTTTTAAAGCGATTAATGGTGTTAAGCGTTATAGTTTTTTCTGCTTGGTTGTTTTGGCCTGCAACACCAGTACAAAAAACAACGATGAACACACCTTCGATAAGTAAACCGATAATAAAGCCAGTAAGCTCAGCACAAATAGCTATCAGTAAAAAAGCTGAAACAGTTACCGCTCTATCTGAGAAAATCACCTCTAACGATTCAGCGACTCTAGTGGCAAAAGCCTACGCCAGCGAACTCAGTTTTCCGCCTTACTCACAGCCATTAACTCAAAATGATTTTGACCGTTTAGAACCCAATCATTTTAACCCACAATCTATTCCGGTTGACGACCTTGGTAACTCTGTATCCGCATCATTATCAAAATATCGCTATACCTATCCAGAGCCGGTATTTGCAACCCTCTCAGGTGAGAATATTGCTAATGCTTCATTGATACTTACCGATATAACTAGCGGTAAAATACTATTAACTCGTAAATTTGAGCAAGATAACAATATCTGGCATGCTCAATTTGATGGCGAGCGTAACTTGCCAAATCAACTTCAAGCAACAGTTAAAGCAAATATTAAAGGTAAGATCATTAGTATTGCTTTAGCCCTGAAATATGTTGACTCAGTTGCCACACTAGAAAGTTTTGACTCTGCAACTAGCCAAGATGCAGATATGGTAATAACAGCGAATTTAACCACCCGAGAGCAAGGGCTTTATCGTGTGCGCGCTAACTTATTTGATGCTAATAACCAACCTATCGCCCACTTAGTTAGTAAGGAAAAACTTAATAAAGGTAACGCTAGTTTAGAGTTAAAGGCTCATCAAAGCGTGTTACAAGGTAGACAGGCGCCATTTTATTTATCGACCTTCTCCATTGAGTTAATGTCGCCAGCACCTGGGACGCCAACTAAATATGGCGATAGCGCCTTAACTCAATTTGAGATAAAAGACTTTGCTACTTCAAGCCTCAGTAACTTACCTTATCAACCTAGTCAGCAGGAAAAACAACGATTACAACTGTTGCAAAATATGGCGCAAGGAAGATAAATAAATTCAATGTATTATGATAAATTCGTCGGTGTTACTTTCGCTAACTCATCTGCAAGTTCAGGTTTAACTGACACTAAAGCGGCTTTTAATTTTACTGAATGTTCAGGTAAAGCGTTACTGAGTGTTTGGTATAAGTTTACCGCATTAATATTAGGTAATACCACGAGTGCTTTTGCCACTGCTAACCCACGCCCTAATTTAATTTTTGCTAACGCTACACACAAATCGATGGCAAGTTCAGGGTCAGCTTCTGCCACCATAAGTGATGTTTTTACTACAGCACGAGGTAAATGTTGAGGTTCGTGATACTCAGTACGGGGATCAAGTTCAACAGCAGAAGTAATAACCGAACCTTGCATAACAAATTGCTCTTGCTCATCTATCGGCAATGACGAGCGAACTGTCATTCTATAGATAACAAAACAAGCTAATGACAACTGAATAAAGGCCAAGAAATAAAACAAAGCCGAACCACCAAACTTATCCATCATCAAAGATGCTGAATATGGCCCTAGAATACCGCCTACTGCAAACGCTAAAATCATTGATGACATAGCAGAAACCATCTCGCTTTGTCGTAATCTATCTAGCGCTTCAGAAATACTTAACGGATAAGTACAAGCAATAATGCCACACGTAATAGCTGTGGCTAAAAATACCGCCCATATAATTCCCAAAGACGCTAATATTGTTATGCTAATGCCAGCACTCGCCGATATTATCAACATAACAAGTAACACAGTTCGACGATCGAAACGATCAGACAAATACCCAACAGGAAACTGTAAAATAAACGCACCAAATATAGCTGCGCCCATGTAAAGTGAGAGTTGAAAGCCCGTAATATCGACCCCTCTTGCAAACACAGGCAATAAATTGAAAATGGCAGAATAAAGCATGCCGGAGATCAAACAACTCACAACGCCAAGAGGCGAGCGTTTATATAACAAACGCAACGACATCGAACTAAACTCTTCGAGTATCGGACCCGCATGACGACTCATTACAACCGGAATAACCGCGATACACATTAATATGCCTGCAATAACAAAAAGCATATTATCTTTAGCACTAGCCACATTAATAAGAAACTGCCCACCGAACAGCCCTGCCAATACTACTGCATTGTATATTGCCAATACTTGCCCGCGAGTTTCTTTACTCGAACTATCACTTAACCAACTTTCCATAGCCGTAAATGCACAAGCAATACAAAAGCCCATAACTACGCGCATTGCGCCCCAAAGTGCAGCATCTGAATGTAGACTACACAGTAATATACTTGCTGCACCTAATGAAACACAGCCAGCAAACATACGAATATGTCCGGCTCTTTTGATTAAACTCGTGCTGTAAAGTGCGCCGATGAGCAAACCGACATAATAGAGTGATAAAACAATACCAATAACTTCAGTGCTTAAGCCGTCTAAATTCATTCTTACTGGCAATAATACGTTAATCAAGCCAATACCTGACAATAAAATGAAGCAACTTAAAAATAGAGAAAACAGCGATTTAAAGGTTTTTTGCACAGAACTTTCCTTTGATCATGCCTGATAAATTAGCTTGCGGCATTTAATGAAAAAATTAGCAATTTGCCAATTTTTAATTATCGTGAAGGTTAGCCAGTTAGGTTAACTCTCTTGTGAATAAAACACTTACCAGTTAAAGAGTCAACATCAACAATAGTCTATTCAATAGCCAACATTTAAAGCATTGACAAAAAGTCTTGGTCATATAATGATTCCTAGCAAGTAGCTATAATCAATAACGTCGATAAAATTAAACAACATCATAAACAATAGCGTTTTAAATAGTTAATTTTCAGCTATTTTTGTCATATTTTAGTATTAGCAATTATCAATAATGACCACATTCTGGCTATTATTTTACGTTTTATATACCGACTGACAAAGTTAGCCGTCCGCTAAATAAATAAAACAATGCTATTCAATTTTATCTCGCGTATTTAACCTTACGCATAAAAGAGAGTTTACATGTCAAAGTCTACAAAATCATCTCCAGCATATTCATCACCTGCAGGAGGCTGGGGAGCACTAAAAAGCTCGGCTAAGCATATAATCAAAAGTGAGAACGCCGCTAAAAACGTTAAAGCGTTATTACGTGCCAACCAACCCGGTGGCTTTGACTGCCCGGGCTGTGCTTGGGGCGACTCTCCAAATGCAGGTAAAGTAGATTTTTGTGAAAATGGCGTAAAAGCAATAGCATGGGAAGCAACGAGTAAAAGAGTTGATCCGAGTTTTTTTCAGCAACATTCTATATCTGAATTAAAAAAGTGGGATGATCACTCGCTAGAAAAAAGTGGCCGTTTAACCCAGCCAATGTTTTATGACGGTAAAAGTGATCACTATCAAGCCATAACTTGGGACGAAGCCTTTAGCGTAATTGCTGATAACCTTAAACAACTAACGTCACCAAATGAAGCTTTGCTATATACCTCTGGCCGAGCCAGTAATGAAGCAGCTTATTTGTATCAATTATTTGGCCGTGTATTAGGCACCAATAATTTTCCTGACTGCTCTAATATGTGCCATGAAGCATCAGGCATAGGCATGACCAGCAGCTTAGGTACTGGTAAAGGCACAGTGACCATGGCAGATTTCGATGAAGCAGATGCTATTTTCGTTTTTGGCCAAAACCCCGGCACAAATCACCCTCGCATGCTAGGTACGTTACGAAAAGCGAGTAAGCGAGGCGCTACTATTGTTAGCATTAATAACTTGCAAGAACGAGGCTTACAACAATTTTTAGATCCTCAAAGCCCGAAAGAGATGATCCTTTTCACCGGCACTAATATTAGCCAATATTACTTCACACCAAAACTTGGTGGTGATATGGCAATTTTACGTGGCGTAGCTAAATCATTATTCGAACGATTTAAACAAGACAACACCGTACTTGATAGTGCTTTTATTACAGAACATTGCCATAACTTTGAAGCTTATCAGCACAGTGTAGAAGCGACACCATGGCAGCAAATTATCGAACAATGTGGGCTTACAAAAGCCGATATTGAACAAATTACTGATATTTATGCCAGCAATAAAAAGGTTATTTTCACTTGGGCTATGGGCATTACCCAGCACAAGCATTCTGTCGCTACTATTCAAGAACTGGTTAATGTATTACTACTTCGCGGTAATATTGGCAAACTGGGCGCAGGCGCGTGTCCTGTTCGTGGGCATTCTAATGTTCAAGGTAACCGTACCGTTGGTATCAACGAAAAACCGTCAATGGACTTTCTTGACGCGTTAGATAAACAATATAATTTTCAATCACCTCGTGAACACGGCTTAAACACCGTTGAATCATTGCACGCTATGTTGTCAGGCAAGGCGAAAGTATTTATTGCTTTAGGTGGTAACTTTGCTGCTGCAACCCCTGATACAACAAGAACTTATCAAGCATTACAACAATGTGACTTAACCGTGCAAATAAGCACTAAGCTTAATCGAAGCCATGTAATTACCGGTAAAAAAGCTTTAATTCTCCCTTGTTTAGGACGTACTGAAATTGACAGTCAAAAAAGTGGAGAACAATGCATTACCGTAGAAGACTCTATGAGCATGGTACATAGCTCAACGGGTCAAAATACACCTGCCTCAACACATTTACGTTCAGAAACCGCCATTGTTGCTGGCATAGCAACAGCATCTGTTGGTGAAAGCATTGTTAATTGGACCAAGCTAATGAGCGACTATGGCTTAATTAGAACAGATATTAGTAAAGTGCTACCAGACTTTGTAGATTACAACCAACGTATAAAAATTGGCAGAGGCTTTCATTTAGAAAACAAAGCAGCCCAACGTCAATGGAAAACCAGCGCGTCAAAAGCTACTTTTTCAAGTGCCCTATTACCTGAAAAGTTAGCGCACGAAGTCGCTAAAGAGTTTACCGACAAGCCAATTTTAACCCTGCAAACGTTACGTTCACACGACCAATACAACACCTCAATTTACGGTATGGACGATCGCTACCGAGGTATTTATGGCGAACGCCGGGTAGTATTTGTTAATGGTGATGATATGGCTAAACAACAATTAAAAAATGGTGACAAAGTTAAAATCACCACAGTTTCAAACGACAATATAGTTCGCTCGATTACTGACTTTAAAGTGGTTGAATATGCTATTCCAGAAGGTTGTGCAGCAGCGTATTACCCTGAAACCAATCCACTTGTACCGTTAGAAAGTACGGCTGATAATTGCGGTACACCCACTTATAAATCGATTGCGGTTTCTATTGAGAAAATATAATACTGAGCAAACTAGGTCTTACACGTGTGTTCATATTGGCGCACTCTACAGCACTCAATTAGTAGAATGAAAGTTAAGTGGATTTTACTATCTCCAAAAAGCCGATATTGCCAATCCATTCAACGCTGATTTGTTACTCTCATTTATTGCTATCAGAAATAAATGAGAGTAACTGAATGCGTTTATGCAAATTCAACATTAAAAATAACTACACAAAAAGTAGTTTTGCATAGTTACCAAAAATCGGGAAAACTGACTAAGTAATGACTTATCAAAAGCTATAATTCAACCGGCACTCATCAGGGAACCAAGGGTAATTAATTGATATTTCATTCGAATCAAACTAATCTATAGAATATCTAAAATAAGTAATAAGTATTTCTAATGAGTATACTTAATTATACTTTTCGTCAAATGAAAATCGCACGAAAAATCCCCTTATCTATCAGTATCTTTATTATATTACCTTTAGTCATCGCTCTCGTGGCTATGAATTCAACCGATACAATTAATAAAAACGGTCAAAAAATTTATGATAATTATTTAATAAGTTTTGTGAACTTAACCGACGCACGAAAATATCTATATGAAGAATTTGTTTTAATAAAAAGTCATATCATTTCACCTGACGATGAATCAATGAGGCATGCTGAACAACAAATCAATAACGCATCATTCAACTTTCATCAATCACTGAATAAATTTGAGCAAACATTAGATACCGGAGAGGAAACAACATTACTCTATGAATTTAAAACTAAATTAAAAACCTTCGAAGAATTAGCAACACGCATTATCGTCTTAAGTCAAAAAAACCAAGATATCGAAGCAGATCGACTAGCTAATGATGAATATCGCGTTATTTTTGATGACATGCAAATAAATATTGCAGACATGCTCCAAACTAATATTGAAGGAGCTCAAAACCTTTACAGTAACAATCAACAACACTTTCAGGATTCGCGCTCAATTATTATTTTAGTAACAACAATATTAATTACCATAGGTTTATTTATTGGTTGGCTTTTAATCAGAACTATCTTAGAACCACTGCTTAAGATACAGCGCCATATAGCAAGCCTAACAAGTTCAGGTGACCTTTTACAACAACTAGAAATAGAAGGTAAAGATGAAATCTCTGAATTATCTGTGGCATTTAATAAGATGATAGAGTCATTATATCACACACAGAGTAAGCTAATTCAAGCAGAGAAACTTACATCTCTCGGCTCTTTAGTAGCTGGAGTGTCTCATGAAATTAATACACCTTTAGGCATATCAATAACAATGGGGAGTACTATAAAAGATAATTTTCAGAAATTTTCAACTCTTTTAAAAGCAGGTAAAATTAGGCGAAGTGATTTAGAAAGATTAGATAAAGAAATTATTGAATGCTTAAATATTTTGCTACCTTCTTTGGATAGAGCTGTAATCCTAATTCAGAGTTTCAAACAAGTGGCGATTGACCAAACCAATGAGTCAAGACGTACTTTTTTCCTGTCAGATGTCGTGGAAGAAATCGTAAACACTCTTCATCATAAAATAAAAAATACTGACATAAAGTTTGAATATTTAATTGATAATGACATCGAAATGGATAGCTACCCGGGACATTTAGGCCAAATCATTACTAATTTATTTAATAATGCCATTATCCACGGATTTGACAGTATAAATTCTGGCGTTATTTCTATTTCAGCTCAACAGAATAATTCATCATTAATTATCAAGTTCGAAGACAATGGTAAAGGCATATCAAAAGAGTCTATTAGTAAAGTTTTTGACCCCTTTTATACGACAAAACTTGGTGAAGGGGGTTCAGGTTTAGGCCTGAATATCATTTTTAATATTGTAGTAAGCTTAATGGGGGGTAAAATTAAAGTAGATAGTGAATTAGGAAAAAACACATGTTTTACTTTAGATTTCCCCTTAATTTCTCCCCAAAAAGATAACTTGCATATGTAATTTATTCATAAAAGTGTTAGTTCAAAACGCCCAGAGTAATACATTATCTTATAAGAGCGACAAAGATTAACAACACCCCTGAAAAGTTAACATAATCAGCCATAAATACTTGTCCTATTAATCTAACTTTCCATTACAATAAATTAAACCAATCACCCTTTCGCAAGCAAATAATCCAACCAACGCGCTGGCAATAGTCGTTTCAATACGGCAAAAATCTTTGTTGCAGTGGTAATTCTATACCGCAACTTAGGTTGTTTACTTTCTAAAGCATGAATCAAAGCTTGAGTAACATGTAAGGGCTCTAAGGTAAAAGGAGCATTCGATTTTTCACTGCTTAAACGCGCAATTTGCTGTTGATATTGTACTTTATGATCGCTAGCTTCAATATCAATATTAGCTTGAACAGCCAATAATGCATTCGCTCTAAATTGTGTATTTATTGGGCCCGGCTCAAGCAAAACAACCTCAATGTTAGCATTTTTTAATTCTAACCTTAATGTGTCGGTTAATCCTTCAATAGCATATTTTGAAGCATTGTAAGCACCACGATACGCCATAGATACAACCCCTAGCACAGAGCTACACTGAATAATTCGACCATGACCTTGGCGTTTCATTACTGGAATTATTTGTTTGGTCAGTTCATGCCAACCGAAAACATTGGTTTCGAACTGATCTCTCAGTACCTGTGTTGGTAAATCTTCTAATGCCCCAGGTTGACCATAAGCACCATTGTTAAACAGATAGTCTAAACGCCCACCTGTTTGTTCTAGCACTTTCGTAACAGCTTGGGTAATGCTGTCAGTATTTGTAAGATCTAGTTGATACGCTGTTAAGCCTTTGGCTTGTAAATCCGCAACGTCTTGTGCTTTTCGCGCTGTAGCAAATACTTGATAGCCGCGCGCAGAAAGTGTTAACGCTGCGTGCAAGCCAATGCCACTTGAACAGCCAGTAATTAAAATAGATTTTGTGGTCATAAAATAAATTTTCTAAATTATAATAATTGATAAACAGTAGCTTACTTGATTAGATTAGCCATGAGAACGAATAAATACCTGAATAAATACATTAATAAACTTAAGGCGATGACATAGTGAGATAACCACCTGTTCAGATAATGTTAATTTCATAGCTAAAGCACTATATTGATTACAACAAAACTCAAAGCTAATGTTAGAATTACAGCTAGATTAATGCGTTAAGTGAAATAAAATATGTATTTAGGAATAGATTTAGGCACATCAGGTGTAAAGGTAATTATTTTAGATTGCCATGATACTTTGTTAGCACAAGCAAATTGCAGCTTAACAGTGTCTCGCCCTTATCCGCTATGGTCTGAACAAAATCCTCATGACTGGTGGCAAGCTACCTGTGATGCCGTTCAACAGATAAAACTCGAACATCCTGCGTTATTAGCCGCAGTAAAAGCAGTGGGTTTATCTGGACAAATGCACGGTGCAACATTATTAGATACTGACAATAAAGTGATCAGGCCAGCTATTTTATGGAACGACGGCCGAAGTGAAGCACAATGTAAAACCCTCGAAGCAGCGCAGCCTAACAGCCGTAAAATTACCGGCAATATAGCAATGCCTGGATTTACCGCCCCTAAACTTTTATGGGTTAAGGAAAACGAGCCTGAAAACTTTTCTAAAATTGCAAAAATTTTATTACCCAAAGACTATTTACGCTTTTTAATGACCGGTGACTTTGCTTCAGATATGTCTGACAGCTCAGGTACCTTATGGCTAGATGTTGCTAATCGCTGTTGGTCAGCTCCTATGCTAGCAGCCACACATTTAACAGTTGCGCATATGCCAACCCTTTACGAAGGAACAGCTATTACAGGTAATCTTTCAACGAGTGTAGCCCAAGCTTGGGGACTCGATGAAGTGCCTGTTGTAGCTGGTGCCGGCGACAATGCAGCCGGAGCAGCAGGTATTGGCGTTATAAAGCCTAATCAAGCTTTTCTATCGCTTGGTACTTCAGGGGTTTACTTTGCCGCTAATGAAAATTATCTCCCTAACCCTGAGAGTGCGGTGCATACTTTTTGTCATTGTATCGAAAATACCTGGCATCAAATGTCAGTAATATTAAGTGCAGCAAGCTGTCTATCTTGGGTCACTCGTTTAACCGGTTTTGAGAATGAATTAGCGTTATTAAATGAAGTTGAAAAATGCGACTTCACTCAGCCCTGTAATGTGCTTTTTTTACCCTACTTATCAGGTGAACGCACACCGCATAACAACCCTGATGCTAAGGGCCTGTTTTTTGGTTTAGATCACAATACTAATGCAGCAACACTTGGCCGCTCAGTTTTAGAGGGTGTAGCTTTTGCTTTTGCAGATGGACAACAAGCACTTTTAAAATCAGGAAGTTTAATCGACGAAGTATCCGTCATTGGTGGCGGCTCGAAAAGCCCATTATGGGGGAGAATTTTGGCCAGTGTACTTAACCGGCCATTGACCTTTAGAGAAGGTGGAGAGGTTGGGCCTGCTTTTGGCGCTGCGCGCTTAGCACGAATAGGCGTTGAAAACTTATCACCTAAGGTTGTGTGTAATAGCGGTAAGGTAAAGTTAGTCATTGAACCCGACGAAGTAATGCAAAAATATTACCGCTTACAACACAAAAAATACCAAGATATTTATCAAAGCATTAAAGCGCACTTTTAATAAACTCGATAGATAATTATATCGCTACGATAAGTAACGTTAAGTGAACCAAAGGTAAATCAAAGATAAACCAAAGATAAATCGCGGCTAACTTGATTAAGTCAGCCGCGAAAATTTATTAAGGTGATGGTTTGTTAAGAATAACCACAGTGCCCGCCATTTTGTCATGCCAGCCTTGCTTCTTATCATCCCAAGCAACCCAAAGAAAGCCTAAACCTAAGGCAAATATAGACACATAATAACCAAGGTATCGAATAATGTATTGCATAATGGTTGGCTTATTACCGGTATTAGCATCGACTATTTTTGCCGATATCACCATTTTACCTGGCGTTGCTGACTTATAAATCCAGAATAAAATAATCACAGCTATTGGCAAAATATAACTAATAATAAAGTCAGTCGAACCTTGTAGCGAACCATCTGAATCGAAATACTCAGCACCATACATAAAGTATAAAATAGGTAAAGTGAGCATAATAACAAGCACTGAATCAATTATGCTGGCCACAAGTCTTGACCAAAAACCCACATATTGAACCTGTTCATTAATTTCATCTATACCATGTTCGGTTATATCGCTATTTGTCATTTAAATACCTTTAACAGCTACTAATAATATTTGTATGATTATCGAGTTTATTCAATGAACTCTGAAGCGATATTTTCAAAAGCAGTAGTCGACCAAAAATTAAGCGCTTGGCCAATACCATCATACATTACGTTTAATTCTTTTTTACCTAAAGGTTGCTGATAAAAATGTGTATATTGTTCAATTTCTTGCTCGGTTAATTGATCGTAAATAAAATAAGAAACCATGATCATTTGCTGCTCTAATGCAGGTCGCATCATTTGTTCCATTTGTGCCATTTGATTTTTTATTTGCTCATCATTAAGATTTTGACTCGGGTTTGCCACAGTTAAACCTTCAACAGTACCCTTTGCTACAGCCATAACAATTTTGAGTGAATGCTCTACCAAATTAGTTGTTTCAACAAAATTCCTTATCACTTTAACGCGTGATGTGGTTGGCGGCGTAGTTTGTAGTGTAGCGATGTAACTCATAAAGTCTTGATTGAAACTAGGCGCAGAAGCCTTTTCTTCAGCCATTTTTATTCTTTTTGCTAAATCACTGTTTAACCAAATCAGTAGCTTTTCCATTTCAATAGTCGTGAAGTTATCTTTAACGTGCTCTGAAACAACAAGTTTTACATCTTCTAGTTGCCAAGAATTTAATAATATATCCATCACTTTTTGCGCTTGTTCAGGGTCTTTTGCCGTCATCTGCATTTGCTGGTTCATCGCACGCATTTGTGCTGGAATCCCCTCAAGAGCAGAATCAATACCGGAAAGTGCCAAGTATTGTGTCACGTTTTCATCACTTATCGCTTTAGCTGCACTAAGTTGGCTAAATGTTGCGAAAAGTAAAAATATAATAATATTCAGCGAATTAAATTTTTTCATTATCATTCCTTTAACTGTATAAGCTAATTTTATTAGTCTTGTTTTGTTCTTTAAAACCATAACATACAGTATTCTTATTGACGAAAACTATTTGTTTTGCACAATATCAATATACTGATAGTTTTATACTAGCCGATCGAAATATAAAAAATCATCGTAAATACAGTTGATTAACCTCTATAAATTACCTAACCTACTGGTTAAGGTTAGCGTAAAAAATGTATTATCTAACGCCATATCAACTCATTTAATTAAAGGAATGAAAACCGTATGCTGCAAAGTCATTTTTCAACATTCAAGATCTACTTAATCACATTACTCGCATTAGTGTTAACAGGTTGTTTTAACGCTGATCCAGCAGTAAAAGCGGTCAATGCTTATATTGAGCAGCAAAAAATTGATAAGACGCAAGCGCAATGGAAAACCAAACTAGATAAGCCAGAAATAGTAGAGTTTAACCCAGAAGCTCAATATTTCTGGGACTTAGAAACAACCGAAGGAAAACTCGTAGTAAAGTTGTTCCCTGAAACAGCGCCAATGCATGTAACCAGCACCATATACTTAACCAAACTGGGCTTTTATGATGATTTAATTTTTCATCGTGTTATTTATAAATTTATGGCACAAGGTGGCGACCCATTAGGTAATGGTAGAGGTGATCCAGGTTATAAGTATGCTGGCGAATTTGACGGCACGTTAAGTCATGACAAACCAGGGTTATTAAGTATGGCAAATTCAGGACCGAATACTGACGGAAGTCAGTTTTTTCTTACCTTTGCTGCAACGCCTTGGTTAGATGGTAAGCACACTATATTTGGTGAAGTTGTCGAAGGGTTAGATAACACGTTACCTGCCATAGAAAGTTTAGGTAGCCGTTCTGGTCGTACTGAAAAAGAAGTGAAAATTATTAAAGCCACTATTCGAGTAGAATAATTAACTAAATACTATTATTTGGTTTAGATACTAACAGCAGGATGGCGTTTTTTTTATTACCCTGCTGTTAATACTAAATGTTACTGACTATTAAAGCGCTTCTTTATCTAACGAAGCCTTAGCCGCTTCAACTTTCGAAAAGTCGAAGCCCAATTCATTTACTGCTTCTTCAATTAAGCCAGGATTTTGAATTAGCATCATCATTAATGCTTGTAGCTTTTCTGGTGGAATACCCAACTGCTGTACCGTTACCATAGCCATCATTGGATTTTCTGTTAATGCTTGAAATACAGTTTTTGTTTGCTCATCACTTACATTGTGTTCTTTTAAAATTGCAATAATTGGGTTCATAAAACTTCCTACTTTATATTTTATATTTTTACTTATGTAAATTACTTAACTTTCAGCTTAAGCATTTAAATTACTAGCGTTAACCGTGTTGTGTCTATTCTATCATTCCTACTTAGAATGTAAAAAGCGGAGTTATGCTTTTGTTATACAAATAAGTAGAAGTGATTAACTACGTCTATTTTTCGGCACATAATTTAAAATGGAAACAGGTACTATTTTTTTAACGGGAAACGCTTCAAATTCTCTTCGTTCAATAACATGCCCTAAACGACTTTCAATAGCGCACAAGTTTCTAAAGTTATCTTTGGCAACAAAAGACACAGCTTCTCCGTTTTTGCCAGCTCGACCTGTACGACCGATACGGTGAATATAATCATCAACTTGATCGGGTAAGTCATAATTTATGACCCGTGCTAACTCGCCAATATCGATACCGCGCGCTGCTATTCCAGTAGCAACTAAAAAGTTAATTTTACCCGCTTTAAAGTCATTTAATATTTGTTCACGTACCGCTTGCGTTCGACCACTGTGAATTGACTCTGCAGCAATTCCACGCTTTTCTAACTGACTAACAAGCTTGGCGGCTCCGTGTTTTGTTTCAATAAAAATTAACGCCTGCTGCCATTGTTGTTCTTTAATTAAATAACTTAGTAACGCTGATTTATTGGTTTTATCTACAGTTACTAACCACTGTGCAATTTTAGGCTTTGAAGCACTGTTTTGAGCAATTGATATTTCTGTAGCCTGGTGCAGTGTTCGTTTAGCTAGTGCTCTAACATCATCTGAAATAGTGGCGGAAAATAATAAATTTTGACGTTGCTCAGGTAAACGTTCAATAATTTTATTAATATCATCAATAAAACCCATATCTAACATTCTATCGGCTTCATCAAGTACAAAAGCTTCAAGTTGATCAAAGTATACCGCTCTCTGATGAACCATATCTAGTAGTCGCCCAGGAGTTGCTACCAGAATATCGATGCCCCAGATCAAGCGTTGCTTTTGGGGTTCTATTTCTGTTCCGCCATACATCGCCATTGAACTGAGGTTTAAATATTTACTATATTGGGCAACGTTAGCTTCAACCTGAACCGCCAGCTCGCGCGTCGGCGTTACTATCAACACTCGAATACGTTTGCCACGTAAATTACGCTCAGTATCATTTTCACTAGCATGCAATTTCTCTAGCAAAGGCAGAACAAAACTTGCAGTTTTCCCTGTGCCTGTTTGTGCAGCGGCAATTAAATCTTTACCTGATAAAATAACAGGTATGGCGCGTTTTTGAATATCAGTGGGTTGACGATAATCTAAATCAGCTATCGCATTTACTATCGGGTTTGACAACCCAAGTTGGGAAAATGGCATACAGTATCCAAAGCGTATAATAGGTATACAACATGTAATACCAATTAAAATATTTAACAGAAAAATAAAGGTGAAAGTATATCAGTTTTCAGATTGCGCTTGAAGTAATGTGAATAGCCTAAATAGACATTTATATTGAAGAACACTTTTAGCTTAAGTACCTAAAGTAAGTATTCTCAGTTATAACGATTTAAGGTATTAAGCGTGCTATTTTTTCATCAACAAAAATAACTAAATGTTTGACAAAAATCTAATTAAATAAATGCTTTAATGGTCATGGTTATGGTTATGGTTATATAAAATTAATTTTTTAATCTTATAAAAAATGCCAACTAAAGTTCATTAGTTGGCATGGCTTCAAATAAAAATTAATTTGAATTAGTTAGAATATGAGTATGACGAAGTAATATTGAAGAAAGTATCAGCTGATTGACGACCTAACCTAGCTTGATAACAACCGACTTGTTCATCACAAGTTTTGCCCTGTAACTTAGAGCCTGTGGTTTTCTTTCTTCTTTTAAAAGTCACCAGTTGCTCATCAAATAAAGTAGTTAAAGGTGCAGCACTCACCGTTATTATTTCTATATGTGATTTAGGCCAAGCAAAATTATTGTTTTTATTTTTCACTAAAGGTTTATTTTTCATTGCAGCTAAAAGTTTCGGAAATGAAGCGGCATTATTATTTAGTGAATCATTAATCGATTCTAATAATTTAGGTAATCTTTTGTCTTTTTGTTTGTATGCTTTAGTTAAATAAAGATCAGCTTTAGGTAAATCTTTTTCGATTAATTTATCATTAATATACAAAGTGCCTAGGATATAGTTAGCATCTTTATAGTTGTCTTCAGCGACCTTTTCTAAATACTTAACACCTTTATCAACATCTTTGTTTTTCTCACTAATTAAAGAGATTACACCGACAAGATATTGAGATGATGGCTCGCCTTTTTTAGCAGCCTTTTTAAGATACTTTAACGCTTTATCTTCATCTTTTTCAGTACCGTAACCAATATAATAAAATTGACCTAAGGTTGCATTAGCTTGAACATAACCTCGTTTTGCGCCCATTTTAAATTTCTTAAAATAGTCAACGCAGTATTCACTCTGACATTCTACAATCTCTTCTGCTTTCAAATTAACAGAAAGAAATAAGAAGGAAAAAGTCAGTATCACTCCTAATAAATTATTCATATATATCCTTTCGTATTGATGCGAATAAGGTTAATAGCCTTATAATATTTACATTTAATTAACGTAATTAGCATAAATTATGTACAAAAAGTTATCAACTTTATTAATGTAACAAACTTTATAAGTTAAGCTGTTTGTCTAAAAAACATCACTTTAATTGAAATGCATTTATATAAGCTTAGTCATTAAATTTACTAAGCTCCAATGTCTTTATCAAAGGCTTTATCCGCCATGTAATTATCGATTAATAAATATCTTATGGTGTTTTCTCAATCACACTAAGTATTGTTATCCAACTGAATTATAAAACAGTTTTATTAACACCTTTATAAGATTAAACGCACAGAGATCGAATCAAACAAAGCAATATACCGCTAGAAAGTATAGAATTCAGCTTGTTAATATTTAATTTTTATGACGGATTTCAACCAAATGAAAGATTTGACTCAAGGCTCAATCCCAAAACACTTAATCACCATGGCAATGCCGATGATGATAGGAATGTTTGTGCAAACCTTGTACTTTCTTGTCGATTTATATTTTGTTGGTAAATTAGGTGCGACTGCGCTGGCAGGTTTAAGCTTAGCGGGTAATGCCATGTTTTTAATTTTTGCCCTTACGCAAATTATCAATATTGGCACAGCAACACTTATATCTCACGCTGTTGGTTCAAAAGATCAACTTAATGCCAATAATATTTTCAATCAATCCATGATGATCTCAAGTGTCATTGGTGTTGTAGTTTGTGTGATCGGTTATTTAGGTGCTAAAAGCTACTTGAATATTGTTTCTCAAGATCCAGAAACTGTTGCGATGGGCTTAGACTATTTATATTGGTTTATTCCTTGTATGGCGTTGCAGTTTATTATGGTTGCTATCAGCGCTGCACTTCGAGGTACTGGCATAGTTAAACCCACTATGATGATCCAAATGTTGTCTATTTTGGTCAATATTATTCTTTCACCTATTTTAATTACTGGTTGGGGTACGGGTTACGCAATGGGTATTGCAGGTGCAGGATTGGCGAGTTCTATTTCAGTAGTTTTTGCGGTTATTTTATTGGTTTACTATTTTAAAACCTCAGAGAAATATATCAGCGTTAACTTTACTCTTTGGCGAATCGACACAACTTGTTTAAAAAAATTATTTGCTATTGGCTTACCGGCTGGCGGTGAGTTCTTTCTAATGTTTCTTTATATGGCCACTATTTATTGGCTAATTCAGCGCTTTGGTGCCGATGCTCAAGCAGGATTTGGGTTAGGCTCTCGAGTAATGCAGGCATTATTTTTACCTGCTATGGCTATTGCTTTTGCCGCCCCGCTATTGCAGGGCAAAACTTTGGTGCAAAAAACTATCAGCGAGTTAGAGAAACGTTTACCTGGTCTGTAATCATGACTTGCTCATTAATGACCCTGCTGACTATTGTATGTTTATGGCAAGCAGAATTATTACTACTGAGCTTTTCGACGGATAAACAAGTGATTGTTATCAGTGCCGCTTTTTTACAAATTATATGCTGGAACTTTATCCCATCGGGCATTGTTTTTACTTGTTCAGGCATGTTTCAGTCTTTAGGTAATACTTGGCCTGGATTATTAAGTACCGGAGCGCGTTTACTGGCTTTTATTTTTCCGGCACTTTGGTTGTCGAATCAAGCAAACTTTCAGATTGAACAATTGTGGTACATTTCAGTATCAACCGTTTGTTTTCAAGCACTGCTTAGTTATTACTTTTTACGCAGAGAGTTTAAACGTCGTTTACCGGCTGAGCTAACCACACCAACAATAACTCAGCTAAATTGATCTTCAATTGGGCCCATGTATTCCTGCAGTTATAGAAAACATCTGTGCAATATTAACCACTGATTTACACCATCAATGCTCAAGCCTCAATAGGCTGGCATTGCTGGTCGCCATAGTAATTATTACTGTAATTACACTCAACTTCCTGCTTATTGGTATTTGAACTATCTTGATGATTTAACTTCAATAAGTTTTGCAGGTTTACACTAATGTTTACAAATATATTTTTCATTGTTCTTCCTCTTAATTAGATATACCCCATTATTACTTATTAGATTAATTCAGTAAATTTCATTAAATCTATAAAGTAGTTCTAAAAAATAGATGCTTAGTAACACTTATTCACCTACTTAAACCGTCAAGATTAAAATATTAACTGCACTTTTTGGTTAGTTCGGTGTTGAATATATCTTTTAACATCGTTATCTCGTTTGTTCGAACATAGTTAGGGCGAATAATTAATGATATGGTGCGATGTGGTCCCGGCTCATTTAAATGTATCGCTCTAATTTCTGACTCACTGTGTATCAATTGATCTAATGCCATGTGCGGGACTAAAGTTGTGCCCAATTTTCCGGCGACCATTTGAATTAGAGTATGCAAACTTGCTGAGTCAAAATCTCTATCTTGATTTTCATTTTGCAAACTACAGGCTGCCAATGCGTGATCTTTTAAACAATGACCATCTTTTAGCAGCATAAGTTTGTCAATTTCTAATTCTTCACTGGTTATTTCTTTTAGTTGGCTTGGGCACTCATCTTTATGACTCACCCAATAAAAGTCTTCCTGCCAGAAAGTAAAACTCATTAAGCCTTCTATGGGGAATGGCAAGGCCAAAACGGCAGCGTCAATATCTCCTCGCCTAACCATATCGACTAATACCTGAGATTGTTCTTCAATTATTCTCAATTTAAAGCCAGGATGTAACTTCCTAACTTCGGGTAATATTTTCGGCAATAAATAAGGCCCTACCGTTGGAATAACACCAATTGTCATCGGATTAATAAATGGTTGTTTATTCGACTGTGATATTTGTAATAGCTCATCAACTTCAAACTTTACTGATTTAGCTTTGCTTAAAATTAACTGACCATGGTGAGTGATCAACACTTGCTTATTGTTACGCTCAAAAATAGTCGTGCCTAACTGTTTTTCAAGTTCAATAATCGCGGTACTTAATGCCGATTGCGAAACGTTGCAAGCATCTGCAGCCTTTTTAAAATGTAATGTTTTTTCTACGGCAAGCGCGTAATGTAATTGTTTTAGCGAGATCATAAATTTTCCTTACAGTAACTATTTTTCATAATGCACTTTTATAGATAGATAATATCGAACATACATTCTATTTTAATCAATTTTTTGCAATCATGTATGGTTTAGTTATGAATGCCCATTATAAATGGCAAGATAAATACTATACTCAACTGATTTAAAACAAAAAAAACCTCAATTCTAAAAAACAGAAGACTATCTTCCATTCAATCAATTATCCAAAGTCACGGTTGCAAACTAAGCTTACTGCATATTAATTTTTAAAATGAATAACCATCAGAAAATACTGAGGAATTAAAATGCTTAAAAAAACACTCCCACTAGCTGCCGCAATTTCAGTTGCACTTTCATCACTCACTCTTTCAAGTACAGCACTAAGTGCTGATGCTGCCAAAACCAATCAATTTTGGTGGCCAGAGCAATTAAACCTAAGCCCACTGCGTCAGCACGGAGCAGAATCAAACCCTTACGGTGCCAAATTTAACTACGCAAAAGAATTTGCCACTATTGATTTAAAGCAACTCAAAAAAGATATTGAAACAACGTTAACCGACTCTAAAGCTTGGTGGCCTGCTGACTGGGGTCATTATGGGCCATTAATGATAAGAATGGCGTGGCATAGTGCTGGTGTTTATCGAGTACATGACGGTCGCGGCGGTGCCTCAGGCGGACAACAGCGTTTTGACCCATTAAACAGTTGGCCAGACAACGTTAACTTAGATAAAGCCCGTCGATTACTTTGGCCTGTAAAGCAAAAATATGGTCGTAAACTTTCTTGGGCTGATTTAATGGTGCTTTCTGGCAATGTCGCATTAGAGTCAATGGGCTTTAAAACCTTTGGTTTTGCTGGTGGTAGAAGCGATGACTGGGAGCCAGATCTTGTTTACTGGGGACCAGAAACTACCATGCTTGATGACAAGAGACGTGATAAAAAAGGTAAATTAAAAGGCCCGCTTGCTGCTGTTGAAATGGGCTTAATATACGTAAACCCAGTTGGACCTCATGGTGTACCTGATCCATTATTAGCCGCCAACGATATTAGAATGTCGTTTGGTCGTATGGCAATGAATGACGAAGAAATAGTAGCCCTTATTGCTGGTGGTCACACATTAGGTAAAGCCCATGGTGCCAAAAAACCAGAAAACTGTGTTGGTGCAGAGCCTGCTGCAGCTGCTATTGAAGAACAAGGCTTAGGTTGGAAAAACAAATGTGGAACGGGTGTTGGAGCAGATACTAGTAGCAGTGGTTTAGAAGGTGCTTGGACTGTAACGCCTACACAATGGTCATCTAACTACCTAGATAACCTCATGAACTTTACTTGGGTACAAACTAAGAGCCCAGCCGGTGCAATTCAATGGATACCCAGCGAAAAAGCCGCTGTAAATTTAGTTCCTGATGCACATATAGCGAACAAACGTAATGCGCCAATCATGTTTACAACTGATTTAGCGTTGAAAGAAGATCCGAGCTTTCTTAAAGTTGTTGAACGTTTTAGAGCCGATCCAAAAGAGTTCGACAAAGCTTTTGCTAAAGCTTGGTTTAAATTAACTCACCGTGACATGGGACCTCGTGCTCGCTATGTCGGTTCAGAAATCCCGAGTGAAATATTATCATGGCAAGATCCAATACCAGCGCTTAAGCACCCTTTAGTCTCTACAGTAGATATAGAGGAACTTAAACAACAAATTTTAGCTTCTGGCTTAACAACTTCGGCATTAGTCAAAGCGGCATGGGGGTCAGCAGCTAGTCATCGCGTTACCGATATGCGCGGCGGTGCCAATGGTGCACGAATTCAACTAGAGCCACAAAAAAACTGGCAAGTTAATAATCCTAAAGAGTTGAATGAGGTATTAACAAAATTAAAATCTATTCAAAGTGATTTTAATCAGCAATCTGTAAGCGGAAAAATTTCGTTGGCCGATATCATTGTGTTAGGCGGTGCTGCTGCCATTGAACAAGCTGCAAAATCCGCAGGATATGATGTTGACGTACCTTTTAACGCTGGCCGTACTGATGCAACACAAGCACAAACTGATATTAAGTCATTTAATTATTTAAAACCCGATGCCGATGGATTTCGAAACTATTACACTGAAGCGAGTTATATGTCGCCTACCGCAATGTTGGTCGATAAAGCTAACTCACTGGGTTTAAATGTACCAGAAATGACCGTATTGGTTGGTGGTATGCGTGTTTTAAACGCCAACTATGATGGTTCAGCTTTGGGTGTACTAACCAAAACACCAGAAGTATTAACTAACGACTTTTTTATAAACTTACTCGATATGTCAACCACATGGAGAAAAGATCAAAATAACGTCGGTGTGTATCAAGGTTATGACCGCATATCTGGTACATTAAAATGGCAAGCTTCGCCTGTTGATTTAATCTTTGGCTCAAGCTCAGAGTTACGTGCTATCGCCGAAGTTTATGCTTCAGATGATGCTAAAAGTAAGTTTATCAACGACTTTGTTAACGCTTGGGTTAAGGTGATGCAATTAGATCGCTTTGATCTGAAGTAAATTTAATTAAAAATTAATTAAAAATTAATATCTGTTAAGCAACGAGTATGGTGACATTACCATACTCGTTTTTTTATTCAAAAATACGCTTCATTCATACGTTACCAGTGAATAGGATCAACATGGTAATATTGCGTAAGTTGTTGATAAAGTTTAGGGTGCTGTAAATTAAACTGCTTAGATTTCTCAAAAAATACTTCACTCGCGACAGCAAAAAACTCGGCTGGGTTTGTTGCGCCATAATAATCGAATAACGATGGTTCTCCCCTACTAGCTTGTTTTTGTAATGTTTCAAACTGCGTAGAAAAAATTTCTGACCAACACTGGTAGCTTTGCCCTGCTGCTAATATCGGTGCACCATTCGCTCGACCATCTTCTTGATCAAGTTGATGGGCAAATTCATGGATTACCACATTGCGCCCGTCATCCGGTATTTGTGCGCCTTCTAGGGCGTCTTGCCACGACAACACTATTTTACCAAAATCCCAAGACTCACCAGCTAATACCATTTTTTGCGTAAAATAAACTCCGTCGCCACTGCGTGTTTGTTGCTGTTTTACAAAAGCACTTGGATAAACCAATATTGTACGTAGTTTCGGATAATAATTAGTTTTTCGGTTGAGGAGTAACAAACATGCTTGCGCGGCAATCGTGATTTTTATTTCATCCGTTATCTCTACTCCATTACAACCAACAAATTCTTTTTCAGCCAAAAACACCTGAATGTGTTTTTTTAGTTGTAACTGTAAATCCGCCGGCATTTGCCTAAAATAGGGCATTCTTTGCTGAATAATTTTACGCCATTGTTTCTTAAATGGCTTAGCCTTTATTAATTCACGCTTATACTCAAGCCAGTGTGGTTTTCCAGCCAAGTAAACAATAAGCAACACGCCAATAATCACAGGTAGTAAGAAAGAGAACATAATAATTTATACTAAAGAAGCTTTACTATAAGGTGTGGACTAGTTAAGCAAATATCAATTTATTTTCTTAAAAATCAGATGTTAAAATTTAAATACTTAAAATAATATTTTCTTTTTAATTAATTTGAACTTATTACCAAAAGCACCCTCTTACTATATGAGAGACTTACTTCCCTGAGTGTTTTATGTTTATATTTTATGTTTTTTAAAGCGTCTACCTATTTGGTAAGCGCTTTTTTTTTGTCAAAAATTTGATAAAAGACAATTACATCAATTTAACTGCACAATCACATTAAAACTGCCAATCATTATCATCAAGCACTGCCATCAAATATCATTTACTGTAACCACTGAATTGCATTAGGTTTGCCGCTAATAAATTAAGTTAACTTTGTACAAAGCTGTTTTTAGGATATGCGTAACTGATGTTAGCAGATCCGACAAAACAGTCATTAGAGTTAAAGGCAACAACTGCCACAGACTGTGTTGATGGTTAGTCTACTTCCACATATGGCTAGCTGAAGAAGTCTCTAATGGTCACTAGCTTAATGTTAACAAAGATACGAAACCGGACATTCCTCACAGATACAAATATTCATTGTTTGACTATAAATATTATCAGTTAATCGAAAAACCTGACTGGCAACAAAGCCACCATAACGGTCAGTCAGTTTTGAATTATTAATGATAACTTTTTGCGAAAAGAAGAAGCTAGTGACTGTTTCGCTAACTTCGGCTATTTCGACAAAACATCCGTTCTTTCATCTTATATACCTTTATATATTAGATGTTAAAAAAGCACATTACTTTTAGATATAGAAATACTTAAAACCGACATTTCAACACGATAATATTTACCTGAACTTAGGCTATAAACAAGCTATGTTGTAACTTGTTTTTTAACTAAAGGTTATTCTCTATTTTTAAATATTTGTGGAAGATTGACATGTAGAACTCTATAAAGGAAAATGATAAGAATTATCAATTGGTTGCATAGCGATTCAATTGTTTAATAAATAAACTGGTTTGGTTTAAAGGATACCGAATCAATTTGAAATTTATTTTCTATTTGGAGTCAAGGATGACAGGTCGTACCTATTTTTATTCTATATTTGTATTTTTTATTACCTCTTTTCTAGTTGCCTGTGGTGGAGGTTCTAGCACTTCCGACCAAAACAAACAGCCAGAGCCAACTCAGCCGACAAACCAAACATATAAAGTAACTGTCATAGATGGATACTTGCGAGCTGCAACAGTTTGGCTTGATTTAAATGGAAATGGTTTAAAAGATGCAGATGAGCCTAGTGCTGAAACAGCTAATAAAGGAATTGCAGAACTTACATTTTCTTCAGACCTTACTCCAACCGATTATAGCTTGCTTGCTATAGCTGAAGCGGGAAAAACATTCGATGAGTCTTTAAACAGAATGGTGGATCAAGGGTTTGTCTTAGCGTCGTCTAAGGGTGAAAGCGTCATAACACCGTTAACAACTTTAATTTATATTAAAGAACATGAATTAGGTAATATCGATGGTGCGAAAGCTCAGATAGGGATAGCTCTAGATGCTGTAACTGAAAATTTATTTGAAGACTTTATTGCTACTAAAAATACCTACCTTGCTGAAGTTGCGGCTGACCTAGTGAGGCTTTCGCTGATGCCTGAAACGCCAGAGCAGTTAAATAACTTTGGTGAAAATCCAGCTAGTATTATCGACTTGATCAAAGTATATAGTGAAATTAAAAATCGGGGCGAAAGTGGCACATATGTCATGCGTGATAACCAAGGCGAACTGGCAGGCGATACAGACTTTGATGGTATTGCTGACCCGGATGATTCCGATATAGATGGAGATTCCTTTTTAAATGATGATGATGCATTTCCATATGAACCAACAGAGTGGCTCGATTTAGATAATGATGGTATTGGGAATAATACTGATACTGATATCGACGGTGACAATATTGAGAATGAACAGGATGCTTTTCCCTTTGATGTAACAGAGTGGGAAGATTTGGATAATGATGGTGTTGGCAACAATAGCGATCCTGATATTGACGGTGACGGTATCCTCAATGACGAAGATCCTTCACCTTACACGGCAGAATTCAACACATTATTAAACCCAGGGACATTAACTCTAACAGAAGTAATATCTGGCCACATTAAGATTAATGATTGGCAATATTTTACGGTAAACGCACCAGAGAATGTTTTACTTAATATAGAGCTAACCAATTTAACTGGTGATGCTGATTTATATGTGGCAGCTGAAGAGTTTCCAACAAAATTTGATTACCTATGTCGTTCCAACGAAAGTGATAGTCAATCTGAAAAATGTGTTATTCGAAGTGAGAAAGAAGCGACTTACTTTATAGGTGTGTTGTCAAAACAAGATACTAATTTCACTTTATCTGCTAGTACATCTGACATTGTCTACAAAAAAGCCATGCTGTTATTACACGGTTTAGCCTCTAGCCCAGATACCTGGGATTCAATGGTTAACGATGATAGTTTCTTTAATGGACAGTGTTATACACTAACCGTAGATAATGATCCTTTACCTGCTTTAGGCGGCAATAGTGATGGCATTAACTGCTTTAATTTGGAGTTTGGTTCACTAGATAGGGACACAATCTATTCTGCATCAGGCTTAGACAACAAATCCTGTGGGAGTGCTTTAAGCTGCAATGGCGATTATACCACCTTCGAAGGCTTAGGCATTGAAGTTGAATCAGCTATTGCTCGCATTGTTGAGCACTTAGGAGGCGATGTTGAAATATTTTTATTCGGTCACAGTCGCGGTGGCTTAGCGGCAAGAGCTTATTTACAGAACCCAAATGTTAATAATAAAACGCTAGTAAAAGGTTTTGCAACTACAGGTACGCCCCATCAAGGTTCTCCTCTTGGTCGTTTCTACAAATATATGGATGATAATTGCACCCCTAAAAGTGTTTATCGCCAAGATGGCAGTAAATGTGAAGATAACTGGGAAGTAATAGAGTTACTAAATGGGACTCGAACTTATTTTGGTGTTATTGATGTTGATGACTATCAAATGGAATTGCAAGCTCCAAGTATCGATTTTTTGTCTCCAGAGTCTGACAATATTAAAACTTTAAATGAAAATATTGCTCTACTTCATAGTCTTGTTATAGGTCAGCTAGCTTATGAAGGAACAAGGTTTGGGCTTTTAGGTAAGAACGTTAAATTTTTGTTTGACTATGATTTGTATCAATATCAAAGTGGTGTAGGCGACCACCCTCATCCAGACACACTTCGTTATATCGAAAATGGAGTAACCAGAGAATCACTTATTGGTGATGGTATCGTGCCATCATATAGTCAAAAATTAAGTTTGCTATTAGAAAAAGAAGGTATTGCTATAACGAAAGCGGGAACACAAAGCACTGAAAACATTTTACATACTGAAGAAACATCCCAAGTTTCAGATATTAACTGGTTATTTGAAGTTCTTTATCAATCGTTAGAGTGGGAATAACTAACATGAAATACTTTGCTATTGCGACAATGCTGATTGTGCTTATTACTTATTTTATTTGGTACGGCACAGGAAATGTGCAGAGTGATATTTATGTCAATAAGGCTGAAATTATTGATGTACCTGCGCTCCAAGCCAAGCTTCAAAAGATCGATAATAGCCAAAATCTAACGGTGAAGAAGTTAGTAAAGCAAGGAGAGGCTTTATTAACTTCTGAAACAGCAATGCAAGGTCTTACAGCGTTGTTGGATAATGCTAGCAATGGCGCTGTAGTAGATATTCAGTTTGAAAAGTCGCTTATCACCTATTTGAGGAATACTGATGATAAGGATATTTATAACTATATATTGGATATTCTAAATAATGCAGAATTATCGACGCCAGATGGTGACAGTTTAGTGGAATATACCATTAGTTTATTGGCTGCAATAAATACACCCAGTGCAAGTAAATTAATGTTAGATGTCGTAAATACTAAAAAATGGCAAGGTTCAGAAGCTGTTTATTTGGTTAAAAAAGCTATTTCACGATTTAACCGAAGTGGTGATTTCACGGAGTTAGTACAACAAGCATATGCTGAAAGTAGTGATACTAGCCCTTATCTAAATGAACTAGCAACTAGCATTGCCAAAAATGCGAAAGCGGAACAAGTGCAATACTTGTTTGACTATATCGACAGCAAGGAATCAGCAAAAAATATTGCTGCACGTAGTGCTCTGAATACAATTCAAACAGAATCTTTAGTGCCAAATCTCACTCAATACTTATCGAGTGATTCAACAGAAAAAGTTAATGTTGCTTTAAGTTCATTAGCGAATATGGGGCAATATGAAGCCGCCTCGGCATTAATTTCATGGAGCGCTGCTCAATCGTTAGAAGCAAAGTCTACTGTAGCTAGTTTATTTGAAGTTGCGCTTAGAAGAAGCCCATCTACAAAAAGAGCAATCAAAAAAGAAGTGTTAGCTACACAGTTCGCTAACAACGAGATTAAAGGTTTAATATTAAGTTATATGACTGATAAAAATATAGAGGAAAATTAAAGCCAAAGTAACCATTGAAAATCAGCGGCTTAATTATATGAAAGAGCAGGTTTTTCGGTCGGGTTATTTTTAGGTTACTTTAATCCCTTAAATCTTATTGTGTCCACTATTTATTCTCACAGTTGACGTTAGTAACCGAATCGTTAAAGTCAGCAGTGTGGCATCAGTTAGCGTTATTATATCGACTGTCCACCGGCAGCAATGAGCTTAAACCAACCCCACAAATGAGCAGAAAATCTTGCCTAATAGTAACCTAAATATGCTCCTGAATTTGCAAAGGCTTAATGTCCGCAATTGGCTAGTTGACGAAGTATCTAATGATCACTAACTTAATGTTAACAAAGATACGATAGCTGACATTTCAATATCTATTTTAAATTTCTATCGTTTTCCAATTTTGTTGTTCCAACTATAGGTTACAATGTACCTTGTTAACTTAGCGCCTATTGAGTAAGTCATAAAGTATGAAAATGAGTAAAATCTGCCATCGTTTGAACAATAAGTTATTGGCTGTATTAGTCCAAATCAATGAAGAGGCAATGCAAGTCGATGGCTTTAGTCATTTAAGTCACACTGTTCAGTTCGATTGCTTCCCTGCCAGTTTATTAGTACATTGCCATTTTAGTGAAGCACAAAAGCTACGTGTTGCACTAGGCAGTCATACTGAAACCAAATTACAAAAGCAGTTGCATAAATTACTTTTTAAAAAAGGGATCGTGTTAAAAGATCCTAAAATGAATTTAAAACTGCAAGGTCCGGCTTAGAATCAAACAGACTATATTTCACAAGTTGTGTAATACATTTAGCTTGATGGATAATACTCTAATACTCACTGACCAGATATTAACAAAAATACGAAACCGGACGCTAGCCTTGGCTTATCTAACGACAAGTAATCCGACACAGCGGTCGTAACTATTATTACTATGCACGCTAACGATTGCCACTTAGCTGGCTAAATAGAGTACCTACCACTCCCATTGTATAAAAACATTTCTGAAGTAACACCGGACATTAATAAAGCTAATTTGATACATATTATTAAGGATAATCAATACAACTATCAGGTTTCTCTACTAAACTTTATGAGAAGTAATTTCACATACAGCAATAATGGTTTTACCTTCCTTATAAAAATAAGCTAATTGTATTCATATGATAATGAATCAACATGTTTACAAATGTTTAAGCTCTGAACTAAACTGTAAGCAATTAACTGTAAGCAATTAACTGTAAAAGGGAAAATGCCATGTTCTCGATCAAAAACTTATCTTGTTTAATCTTTATTTTCACTTTGGTAGCTTGCGCTTCAATGGGAAGTGGTACTAAAGCAGAGAAACAACAAGAAATTCTAAAAATGAAAGACGCAGTGCTAACACAACTTTTTACTAAAAAGCCTGACACCCGCAGCCAAATCAACTCAGCGCCTGGCTATGCAGTTTTTTCTAATGCTAACATCAATTTGATATTCATGGCTGCTGGAACTGGATATGGCGTAGTTAAGAATATGAGTTCAAGTAAATATACATACATGAATATGGTTGAAGGTGGAATCGGTCTAGGTCTTGGGGTGAAGGATTACCGTATTGTAATGATCTTCCATACTGTAGATGCAATGAACAACTTTGTTAATACAGGTTGGACATTCGGTGGTAACGCAGATGCTTCTGCCAAAGCAAGCGGTAAAGGTGCATCAGCAGAAGGTGAGGCCTACTATGGAGACGTCACTGTATACACTTTTACAGAAAACGGTTTAGCGCTTCAGGCTACTATAAAAGGCACGAAATTTTGGAAGGATAAAGAGCTAAATTAAAGTTATTTATTCGATAGGATTTTTGTAGGAAATACTAACTTTATTTAATGACTATTCTTGAGCCAACTGCAAAAGTAAAACTTAATAATTACTCACTTATGTAATGTTCACAAAGTGATCTTTAAATCTAGGGACTGCAACGACTACTGTAGGCCCAAGTGCCCTTTCGTATAATCAACCAAATGACTGCTTTATAGAATATTTGTCATTTATAACTGGCATCGCTTTATCTAATTATATGACCATAGTCGATGAAAAGAGGTGGGACAGTCCACGTTATTTTCCAATAAACGTTTGGCTGAAATTCTATTGCTTTAATTGATATTATTTACCTTGTTTATGATCGAACTATCAAGGCAATAACTTTGCTTTCTAGTTTAATGTTTCAAAAAAATATAAAAAGTTTTAATCAAATTGAACTTATCCTTAAAAACCCCCTCTTACTATATGAGAGACTTACTTCCCTGAGTGTTTTATGTTTATATTTTATGTTTTTTAAAGCGTCTACCTATTTGGTAAACGCTTTTTTTTCACCTAAAATTTAGTAAATTTTTTTCTAGAATTATTCTCTAGCTTTAACTTATTTCCTTTGGCTTATTTCATTAACCATCAAGAAAATAACTAACCTTTATTACCTAATATAAGTAACTCAATCTACATTCATAAAAAACTTTTGAATCAAATTGAACTTATCCTTAAAACACCCCTCTTACTATATGAGAGACTTACTTCCCTGAGTGTTTTATGTTTTTATTATATGTTGTTTAATGCGTTTACCTTGTCGGTAAACGCTTTTTTTTGCCTAAAATAAAGACAAACCAGATTAATATCACATATAAGCGCTTATAAAAAAAGCCAACACCTATCATTAGGTATTGGCTTTTAAAGTTGTTATAACTGGCTTGTGATCGTTATCGTTTAATTAACTAGTTTAGATTTTATTTATTTTCTGCTTGAATTTTTCGAGCCTGATGAAGCTTCTTGTAGCTGTCGATTAATCTTAAGTGTTTATCTAAGCCAGCTAAATCCATACCTGTTTTAGTAAGACCAAAGAATTTAACCTCACCATATGCCGAGCCAACAACATTATTCATCGTTTCTTCGCCAAACATACTATTTAGGTTAGCTATAAAATCTTCCAGCGCCATATCTTCGTCAATGACGATCTCAAGCACCGCTTGCATCGCTTGATAAAACAGGCGGCGTTCAACGGTGTTGTCGTTAAACTGTAAAAACTCTTCAACTAGTTCTTGTGCGTCTTCCAATGCACCTAGGGCTAAATAAATCAGTATTTTAAGCTCTAAAATAGTGAGTTGTCCCCAAACGGTATTTTCATCAAATTCAATACCTATTAAGGTTCTAATATCAATATAGTTATCTAGCTGACTATCTTCTAAACGAGTCACTAAACTTTCTAGTTCGTCATCATCTAAAATATGAAGGTTGAGGATATCTTCACGGTAATTTAATGCTTTATTAGTATTATCCCAAACCAAATCTTCAACGGGATAAATCTCAGAATAGTCAGGAACTAATATACGACAAGCGGTAGCGCCAAGTTGGTCAAATACAGCAACATAAGCTTCTTTGCCTAAGTCTTTTAAAATAGCGAATAAACGATCGTTTTCTTCTGCACTCGTGCCAGAAAAATCCCATTCGCAGAATTCATAGTCTTGTTTATTACTGAAAAAGCGCCACGAAATTACACCCGTTGAGTCAATGAAATGCTCTACAGCATTTTCAGGCTCAGATACCGCAAGGCTGTTAAATGTTGGTCTTGGTACATCATTGAGGCCTTCAAAACTGCGCCCTTGTAACAATTCAGTTAAGCTGCGTTCTAACGCCACCTCAAAACTTGGGTGAGCACCAAAAGAGGCGAATACGCCACCAGTTTTCGGGTTCATAAGGGTGACACACATCACCGGAAATTGACCGCCTAACGAGGCATCTTTAACAACAACAGGAAAACCTTGTGCTTCAAGGGCTTCGATACCAGCTAAAATGCTAGGAAACTTTTCAAGCACATTTTTGGGTACATCAGGTAAAACAATTTCTTGTTCAATTATTTGTCTTTTTACTGCTCTCTCGAATATTTCAGACAAACACTGCACTTGCGCTTCAGCTAGATTATTACCCGCACTCATACCATTACTTAAAAATAAGTTTTCAATTAAGTTTGATGGAATGTATACCGTTTCGCCGTCAGATTGACGAACATAAGGAATTGCACAAATACCACGCTCAGCATTTCCTGAGTTAGTATCAATTAAATTTGAACCACGTAGCTCATCATCAGGGTTGTAAATATCGAGGCAATAGTCATCTAAAATACCGCTAGGTAAATCATCACTTTCATCTAATTTGAACCACTTTTCATTCGGATAATGTACAAAGTCACTGTTAGCAATGTCTTGGCCCAAAAACTGATCGTTATAAAAGAAATTACAATTAAGGCGTTCAATAAACTCACCTAAGGCTGAACAAAGTGCGCTTTCTTTCGTAGCACCTTTACCATTGGTAAAACACATCGGCGAAGCGGCATCACGAATATGTAAAGACCAAACATTAGGAACAATATTGCGCCATGAAGCAATCTCAATTTTCATACCTAAGCCCGCCAAAAGTGCGGTCATGTTTTTAATAGTTTCTTCTAGCGGTAAGTCTTTACCTAAAATATAAGTACTTTCTCCGCCTTCAGTGCCTGCCATTAACATGGCTTGTGCGTCATCTTCTAAGCTATCTACTAGATCAACTTTAAATTCTGGACCCGTTTGTATGACTTTTTTTACCGTACAACGGTCAATTGAGCGGCGAATACCTAAACGGTCTTTTTCTGAAATGCTTTCAGGTAGCTCAACTTGAATTTGGAATATTTGTTTATAGCGATCTTCAGGATCAACAATATTGTTTTGTGATAAACGAATATTTTCCGTTGGAATATCACGCGAATTACAATACACCTTAACAAAATATGCAGCACACATAGCGGAAGATGCTAGGAAGTAATCAAACGGTCCGGGGGCTGAACCATCACCTTTATAACGAATAGGTTGGTCGGCAATGACGGTAAAATCATCAAATTTGGCTTCAACTTTTACGTTGTCGAGAAAATTAACTTTAATTTCCATTGGTATGGGTCCCACAATTGATTGCTGTAACTGCCAAAATTTCACTTTGAAACTTTGCTAACGAGCGAGTTTATCTTAATGCGGGGAATTATCGTGGTTTTTGCCCCAATAGTCTTGGGTTAATTGCATAAATCACTAAAAATTGAGAAAAGAAAAGGCGAGTAGAAAACTACTCGCCTTTTTAACAAGGTTATTATGTTTTAGGGTTTAGCTATTAAGGACATTCAATTAATAGCGCCTTAAGGGTATTAATTTCAGCTTGCGGTTGATAACGAATATCACTTATTGAAAGCTTAACAGCGCCATGCGTATACAGCGCAAACGGTGATACAATTTTGTCCATCGCAATACCTTTTTTAACAAAGCATTGTAAGTTAATCGCAATATCTTGCCACTGTCCTTGCGCTATTGTTTGCATCTGCTCAGTAATATCAACAGCTGCTCGACAGCTGCCCAATGCGTCACCAATTGATTCACAGTGCATTTCTACAACCACTGGCGCAGTTATGCTTGAGTCACGTTTTACGGTAATAACCAAGGCAGAGTTTTGCTCTAGTTCAAAACCAAGATCTTCACTAAAGCTGCTTGAAAATACAACGCCTGTTTTTGCAGTGCCAGTAGTATCAAGTCGAAATGCATCTTCTTGAACAACTTTATCCACCGTACGATAAGCAATACCTGGTAGTTTGCCACTATTTGAGCGTAGTTCAAATGATTGCTGCTCAGATGACAAGAACATGCGCCATGGCTTAGCTACTTGACCAGAGAATATATTGGTGTTTTTGGCTAGACCTTCATCACTGCTAACTTCTTCAGATAATGTATCTGATAAAAGTACTTGTTCTTTGTTATTTTTGTACGTTAAACCAAAACCGTAAGGTAATAACGGGTCGTAAACTTCGTCAAATCGGTTAACGGTTTGGGTTGCTGTTTTCGGCCAAGAAAAAGACAACTTTCCTTTAAAGTCATGCTGAATTTTCTTGTTCTTATCAGTTAGTAGCACATCAGCTACGGCCTTACCTTCAGAGCCAGGTAACCAAGCAGCAACAAATGCATCACTGGCATTAAGTTCAGCATTTACCCACATAGGGCGACCGCTGATAAAAACACTTACCACTGGAATACCTTGAGCTTTAAGCTTTTTCAATAAGGCTAGATCAGTTTTCATACCGCGCTGATAAGCTAAATTATCTTTATCGCCATGGCCTTCTGCATAAGGTTCTTCACCAAAAACAACAATGGCAACATCTGGTTTTTGTGAAAACTGACCATGTTCACTCAAAGTAATTTTGCCACCTGCGGCTTTAACTTGAGAAGCTAAACCATCATAGATTGATGTACCACCTGGAAAATCTTCATTACTGTTATTAGTGCCTTGCCAAGTAATACTCCAACCACCCGATTGCTTGCCGATGTTATGAGCAGCATCACCAGCAACCAAAATATTTAACTTAGGTGAAAGTGGTAATAAATTATCTTTGTTTTTCAATAATACCAAAGATTCTCTTACGGCTTGTCGAGCCACTTCACGATGTTCTTCACTGCCCACTAATTCTGTTTTACCAGAAAAAAGTCGATTAGCAGGACTAGGTTTATTAAACAAACCTGCACGTAGCTTAACGCGTAAAATACGGCTAACCGCATCGTCGATGCGTGCTTGAGGAATAATGCCTTGCTTGACTTGGGCGATAGTATTTTCCATTAATGGTTTCCAAGCATCTGTTGGCACCATAAAAATATCTAAACCCGCATTGGCCGCTTGTGGACAATTATCATTAGTACAGCCAACAATTTGCCCGTGACCATTCCAGTCACCGACAACAAAACCATCAAAACCCATTTTGTTTTTCAACACATCAGTTAACAGGTAACGGTTACCGTGAATTTTATCACCCTGCCAACTGTTAAATGATGCCATAACCGATTGCGCACCAGCAGTTAAACCACCAACATAACCTTGAGCATGTAGGTCATATAAATCTTGCTCTGATGTTAAGTTATCGCCTTGGTCGTCACCGTTAATTGTGCCGCCGTCACCAATAAAGTGCTTTACGGTACTGATCACACGATCATCACCTAAAAAGTCATTACCCGCATGGCCTTGTAAACCTTTAACCACAGATGCAGCATAAGATCTTACAATTTCTGGATCTTCAGAATAACCTTCATAAGTGCGGCCCCATCGATCATCTCTAACCGTTGCTACGGTTGGCGCAAAAACCCAATCAATACCGGTTACCATCACTTCGGTGGCGGTAATTTTTGCTATTTTTTCGACTAAGGCAGGATTATTTGCCGCACCTAAGCCAATATTATGCGGGAATAATGTCGCACCAATAACGTTGTTATGACCATGAACCGCGTCTGTTCCCCACATAGTAGGAATGGTTGAACCATCAAGTGAATCATCAATTGATGCTTGATACATAGACTCGGCTAACGCTATCCAATCTTTTGGAGTGGCATGTTTGTTATTATCTGGAAAAGCCCCACCACCATTGAGGTATGAACCAAAACCATATTTACGCATATCTTCAGGCGTAATATCACGAATTTCTGGTTGGATCATTTGCGCTACTTTTTGCGCTAAAGTCATCGTTGACAATATGCGCTGTACTTTGCGCTCAACGGCTTCATCAGTTTTAACAGCTGAGTGAATGGTCGGCCAAATTGACAGGTCTTTCTTGGCTGATTTCGATACTTCAACAGCGAGTTGCGGCTTAACTATTGCAGCAGAGTCTGCAGAAGATTGAAGCTCAGTATCTGAATTACAAGCCGCCAAACCCAATGCTGAAATAGTGGAAATAAATAGATAGGACAATTTATTCATTATACTTGTTCCTTCAAGTTCATAGCTGTTGGTTTAGAGCCAATAACACCGTATGTAACAATGTAGATATAACAAACTACCGGTATGATAAAAGATAATTGCACACCAACCATGTCCGCTAATACGCCCTGTAACAATGGCACAATCGCACCACCTACAATGGCTAAACAAAGTATACCTGCACCCTGGCTGGTATGTTTTCCTAAGCTGTTTAACGCCAAACTGAAAATAGTTGGAAACATAATAGAGTTACATAATCCCACTAACAAAATAGACCACATCGCTAAGCTACCACTGGTTAACATAGCAATAGTGACTAAAATCACAGCAAAGAAAGCATTAAAAGCCAAAGTTTTACCTGCATCAATTTTTTGCATTACTGCCGCGCCGATAAAGCGTCCAACCATGGCGCCGCCCCAATAATAAGTCAGGTATTTAGCCGCTTCCATCTCTTCTAAGCCGGCAATATTAGCTTCACCAAAAAAGTTTATTAAAAAGCTACCAATAGAGACTTCAGCGCCAACATAAACAAATATTCCCAATGCGCCTAAAACTAGATGACGATACTGCCAAGCCGAGCCTGAAACAACTTCATCGGCTTCAGTTTCAGCACTGGCAATATGAGGCAGTTTTAACCAGGAAAAAATAGCCGCTAATATCAGTAAAGCCGCCGTTAAAATTAAATAAGGCACTTTAACTGAGTCTGCTGAAGGCTCAGTGGCCATTGAATGTACCGCTTCATTTAGGATAAACAAACCACCTAAATATGGCGCTACTGTGGTACCTAAAGAGTTGAATGCCTGAGTCATGGTTAATCGAGAAGAAGCTGACTCTGTTGGTCCAAGCAAGGTAACGTAAGGGTTAGCCGAAACTTGTAAGATAGTAATACCACTGGCTAAGACGAACAATGCCGATAGAAACATCGCATAACTATGCATTGATGCAGCAGGGTAAAACATTAAACAGCCTAAAGCGGCTACAACTAAACCTACAACAATGCCTTTTTGATAGCCTACTTTTTTCACTAACTGCCCTGCAGGTAAAGAAACAATAAAGTAAGCACCAAAAAAACAAAACTGCACTAACATCGATTGGGTATAAGTTAAGTCGAATATGGCTTTTAAGTGTGGGATAAGAATGTCATTTAAGCAGGTAATAAAGCCCCACATAAAAAACAACGATGTTAATGAGATCAACGCAAAACGATTTTGGTTAGGTGCACCCAAATCAGTCGTGCTATGTTGTTTGTCTAATACGACCGAAGTAATAGCCATAAGATAAATTCCTAAATTGAAGATAACTCTCTGTGGTTTGCGTAAAAGCTATTGTCGCAACACCAACAAGAACGAAATAAAAATGCGCTTACCGCTATCATAAGCGCGTATTAAAACCGTCTATTAATTAAAGCTATTCGGTGCAACACGTAAATAGGGCTATGTTATTGAGTGATTAACCTCACTCTTTTTACAACACAGCCACTGCATACTAGGTATTCAAGCATTGCACCTTAAATAGCGATTAATTATCCATGGTGTATCTAAAGCCAACAGTATATCGAGGGCCGTACTGAGCGGCACTCAAGAACTGACTTTCAAAGCGACTAAATGTACGCTCCGTTTCGTTGGTTAAATTAACGCCTTCGAAAAACACCGTCATACTTTCGTTTACTTCGTAGTTAACACTCAGATCCCACTGAAGATACTCTTCGGCATATTGTGGTGGAGCACCTTGAGCATCAGGTAAGCCTTGACCAATTAAATACTGATCTCGCCATGCACCCGTAACTTTGACAGACAAACCATCTTTTTCGTAAAACCCTTGCAAGTTTGCTGAATCACTTAAACCAGAAAGTACCGCTTGAGAAGCCAATTGGTAGTTATCGTATTCAACGTCACCATCAACAAAAGTGGCATTAAAGCCAGCACCGAAACCAGATTCACCAAACAAATGCTGAATAGACAACTCAATACCGTTAACCTTACGTGCGCCAACATTTTCTGGTGAACTTATTGTCCATTCAATTAACGGATCAGTTGCTGCATCAGGTAAAATTCGATTGTTCTCACCAATACCAACACCATTAGCAACAATTTCATTGTATATTGCTGAATCAGTCGCTTGTTCACCACGACCGGTTATTGCTGCAACGGCACTATTCCAACGTTGTCCAAGGTATACGTCATGTAAACCTTCAAAAGTTGTTTTAACTTCGGCATTATCAATCCAGTCATCAACATCTTTCCAGAACAAACCTATGGCAGCATAACTTGCTTCGTCATAGTAATATTCAAGTGTTAAATCGATATTAGTCGACTTAAATGGCTGTAAATTTGGATTACCACGGCTACCACTTCTTGAATTAAGTTTTGGTGAAGAGGTTAAACTTAGGTTACCAAGCATGTCACCCAATGTAGGTCGAGTGATGGTTTGTCCCCATGACGCTCTTGCCACTAAATCATCACTTAGATCGACTTTAATATCTAACATAGGAAGTAGTAGATCGTATTCACCTTCAAAATCCACTTCAACCAATTCACCACCACTAGCAAACTGAGTGATCCACTCTGAACCACCAGCCCAATATACTTGCTCAGCAACACGACTTTTTGCTGGGCTAACAATGTCAGTTTCTTCATAACGAACGCCAAGGTTTACTTGAACGTCATAGTCACTCACGACAAAATTCCAAGCAGTAGAAACATATAAACTGATAGTTTCTTCTTCGACTTTATTAACAGGGAAACCGTCAAAGCTGCCTATTTCGTAAACGTCACTTCCCACTACATCAGCAGTTAAAAAAGCGCTTTGTCTAGCGAAAGCGTCATCTAAGCTATAGGTATAGGCATAGCCTGGCGCAACACCATTTGAACCAAAAGAGAATTCATCAAGGAAGTCGCTAAGGTCTACTCGTTCAAACATGCTATCAGGGAATATTTCAGCAAAAGTACCATTATTAAAACCTGGCGCGTTTGCATTATTTGAACCACCTGAGCCTTGCAATGTTTGTTTAGTATATGCAGCACCAAATCTAACTGTTTCTAAGCCGAAATTAGTGTCGGTTAATAATTTACCATCTAATTGCACTTGAGAGACTTCAGACTCACCGGGTGTTCTAGTAAAGATACTGAAATTTGATCCAATTTGGTTTGGATTAATTTCTTGTGTACCGTTATTCCAGTTAACATTAAAGCCAGGAACATCACCTTCACGGAACGAATATTCTTTAGAAGCAAGGTCAGCGGAGCCTAGAATGATTCTTGCATTAGCACCAAGACCCGAGTCTTTACCATTATCCGTTGTAGTTTTTGACGTATGAGCATCTAAAGTAAAACTTAAATCGTCAGTGGCATACCACTCAATATTAATACCGGTTGCTTTTGAATCAACTTCACTCGTCTCGCGAAACGAAGTAAAAGAGGCATCATCACCAGCAGAGTTGTAATAAATAGCCGTGCCGTTTTCATCGAGTTCGTAGGCATTAGCGTTACCACCAAATGAGCCATTCCAAATTCCCCAAGAAAGCGAATTGTTGCCTGTTACCGCATTTGAAACGGTGTGATCAAGGGTAAAAATCAAATCATCAGTAGGCGCAAACTGAAACGTTACTTGTGCATTAGTACGTTCACGTTGTATATCGTCTCTGGCAAAGCTTACTTCTTGTGGAAAGAATGAGGCAGAAACGTATTCGCCATTTTCTCCGACGCTTGGATCAAAGAACTGCTTAGCTGGGTTACCCTCAGCATCTGTAGGACGGTTATCAATAATATTTTCAGGATCAACAGTTAAGCTTGGGTTAACTAACCAAGAACGTACATTCGCCGCTTGACGTTGAAAGTCTCTTCGATGGTAAGAGAAATTAGCTGATATACCAAAACGCTCATCATCAAAAGTATTACTATAAATACCGGCAATTTCTGGTGTGACATCATCACCTTCTTTTACCGATGTGTCGTGTATGCCTTTAGCCATAAAAGAGAATTTTTGACCTGGATTTTGTAATGGCTTAGACGTAACAATATTTACCGTTGCACCTAACCCACCTGTTGGCGCTTCTGCACGCGCTGTTTTCATAATCTCTAGCGAACTAACGCCTTCAGATGACAGGTTTTCAAAGTTAAATGAACGGGTAAAACCTGTACCTGCCATTTGGCGACCGTTTAAAGTCACTAAGTTAAAATCAGGACCAAAACCACGCACCGTAATTTGGCTACCTTCACCATTACTTCGGCTAACAGTAACACCGGTAATACGTTGTAAAGATTCGGCTAAGTTAGTATCTGGGAATTTACCCATTTCTTCTGCAGAAATAGCATCTACAACGCCTGACATATCGCGTTTAATATTCATCGAGCGAACTAAGCTGCCACGAATACCGGATACCGTAATAACTTCTACATTGGCTTCTTTTTCTGCTAATGCGTCTTTGTCTGCTTCTTCAGCAAACGCCTGTTGGCTAAAGCCAGAACTTATAATGGCTGATATACACACAGCTAAATGTTTTTTAGAAAATGTTAAATGTTTCATATTAACCCTACTTAGTTAAAATTAGATTAAGCTGGCGACTGTTAGCCGCACAGGCTTTTTTAATTACGTGTTTATGGTGCAGTTATTGCGACATTATCTAGTCGATATACTGCTCCATCACCCGTTCCCCAAGCAGGGAAAACCATAATTACATCAATTTCACTGGTATCTAAACCCGCATCAAATAAGTCAGAAAGACTATAAGTATAGGTTTGCCATTGCCCTAAAACTGGCTCAGCTCCTTCTTGACTTGCCGTTAAGTCCATTTCAACTGCAGAGGTGGTGTCTCCAGCCTCTATTTTAAATTTCCATACCGCTGACGCGTCATTAGGAGCACTAACCATTTTCATATCAAACTTAACAACACCGCTTTGCTGTATACCACTAGCATCATAATAGACGGCATCGTTGGCTAAAAACCCCATTACAGTAGGAGAAGCACCAATAACAAACTCTGCTACCATACCGTGGTCAGCATCATCATTTTCTTCCGTTGGCGTTGAACCCGCACAACAATCCCAAATAGGCCACTCAGGGTTTTGAGCATTGTCATACAAGGTTAGTCCTTGTGGTGCAGGAACACTGGCAGGATCATAGATCATGACGTTATCTAAGCGATACACTGCGCCTTCACCTGTGCCCCATGCTGGGAACACCATAAGAACGTCAATCGCACTTAAATCTAAACCGCCATCAAATAAGCTTTGAAGTGAGTAAGTATAGGTTTGCCATTGGCCAACCACTGGAACTTGCCCTTCGTTGCTTGCACTCAAATCAAACTCAACAGCAGAGGTAGTATCACCGGCTTCAATTTTAAACTTCCACACAGCACTTGCGTCATTTGGTGCACTAAGCACTTTCATTTCAAATTGCACAACACCATTACTTAGTAAACTTGCAGCATCTAAATAAACATCGTCGTCAGCAAGTAAGCCCATAACAGTGGGAGCAGCGCCAATAACAAATTCAGCGGTCATGCCGTGTTCGGTATCGTCATTTTCAAGGGTTGGTGTCGAACCACCACAACAGTCCCAAATGCTCCATTGCTCTTTAGCAGCGTCAGCAAATAATACGTGACCATTAAAACCTGTTGAGGCACTTGGATCATAAATTTTGGCATTATCAACACGGTAAACCGCACCTTCACCAGTGCTCCAAGCAGGGAATATCATAATGACATCGATAGCACTAACATTTAAATCAGCATTAGCTAAATCAGCTATGTTAAAGGTATAAGTTTGCCATTGACCAGCAACAGGAGTTACTCCTTCAACACTGCTCGATAAAGGTAACTCAACCGCTGAGGTATTGTTATCAGATTCAACTTTGAACATCCAAGTGGCGCCAGCATCGTTTGGCATGTTCACAACTTTCATATCGAATTGAATAACACCATTAGAAATAATGGCTGAAGCGTCAAATGGCGCCGGAGTTTCAGTGTTGTCTATGCGAGAAATAAAGCCCATTACCGTTGGATCAGCACCGATTGAAAACTCAGCTACGTTACCGTGTGCGTCATCATCTAATTCAACTGTTGGGGTAGAACCACCACAACAATCCCACATTGGCCAGCTTGGGTTTTCGTTATCTGTAAAAATAACAAGCTCAGGAGAAGCACCCACATCACCTTCAATTTTCATGTTGGTAATTAAATACTCAGCACCTTCACCCGTTTGCCAAGCAGGGAAAACCATCAAAACATCAATCGCACTCAGGTCTAAGCCTTTTTCTTGCAGCGTAGCTAATGAGAAAGTATAAGTTTGCCATTGACCAACTACTGGGTCTAAACCTTCAACACTGGTATTAAGCGCAACATCACCTGTGTTTGGTCCGCCGTCACCCGCTTCTGCTTTAAGTAACCATGTAGTAGCCGATGTAGGAGCAGTCACGACTTTCATTTCAAATGACAATTTGCCGTTTAAGTCGAGTAATGGAGATGCATCAAATGGGGCTGAAACACCGGTAAAGTCAGCAGGAAAATGTCCATCTCTGGTTGAAAATCCTAACACTGTACCGTTATTGTCATTGATATTAAATTGAACTACGTCGCCTTTGTCAGCATCAGCAATAATTGCAGGTGTTGTTCCGCCACAACAATCCCATGCAGTCCAGTTAGCCTCTAAAGAGCCATCAAAAATAGCGATGTTTTTAGCAACACCGTCACTGGGTGGTAATGGCACGGGTGCTTTACCTTCAACAAGTGCATCGTCAAAGCTGTCATAACCAGGTCTCACGGTTTCACAGCCTTTACCTGTTTCAGGGTTAGACTGACATTGATAAACTCTTACATAATCGACTACATATTTGTTTTCAGCATGAAAAGCGCTTGCGTCAATACCTGTTTCGTTGACGCTTTCAGGCCAGCTACCACCAACGGCAAAATTAAGAATTAAATAAAATTCCTTATCAAATGGTGCAGTGTCCCAATGGGTTTTAAGTTCACCAGAAACTTGGTCGAAGTATTCTGTGAACCAACCTCTGTGCGCTAGGCCAACCGCTTCATCTTTACTGTTGTAGCGCACTTTTGATTGGCGCTGTGTCGCATACAAGTAGCCATCCATATACCAACGAATTTCACCTTCTTGCCACTCTATGGCATAAGTATGAAAGTCGTCTGCTGGGCTAACACCGTCAGCTAAGCTATAGGTTTTGCCTGATGAAGAGTTGTCAGGGTAACTTTTACCGTAATGAATGGTACCGTAAATGTGATTTTCTGCGGTGCCATCTTCTCTAGCAGCACCTAAGTTAACCGATTCAAAAATATCAATTTCACCCGAACGTGGCCATTCGCCATATTCTTCATCAGTAGGCATCATCCAAAATGCTGGCCAACTACCTTGTCCTGAAGGAACTTTAGCGCGCATTTCAACTCGACCATATTTAAAGTCTGTTTTATAACGAGTGATCATTCTTGCTGATGTATAAGGCAATGCAGCGCCATCTTCAGCAGGTAAAGCGACAAGGTTTAACATGCCATCTTCTATAAATGAGTTTTCTGCGCTATCGGTGTAACATTGCTTTTCTTGGTTACCACCACCGGCACAGTTAACTTCATGTGTCCAGTTTTGCGCATTGATAGCCTCGCCATCAAATTCGTCACTCCACACCATTGCCCAATCACTGACGGGCTGTTGCGGATCAATTTTGTCCGGTTTAGTTTCGGTTTCAGCACTACTACCGCCACACCCTATTAAAGTGATGGTTGATAGTAAAGCAAGCAACTGTGTAATATTTTTTGCAGCTTTTAACATAATTTGTTTTCCAATTACCCAACTATTTTT
The DNA here is from genome assembly GCF_003061515.1 of Colwellia sp. Arc7-D. Classification (NCBI taxonomy): domain Bacteria; kingdom Pseudomonadati; phylum Pseudomonadota; class Gammaproteobacteria; order Alteromonadales; family Colwelliaceae; genus Colwellia; species Colwellia sp. Arc7-D. The sequence continues at coordinate 1,286,648 of NZ_CP028924.1, read as the reverse complement.
GTTGTACTAAAAACTCGTATGATTGTAATTATATTATCTGATACGAATTCATTAGTAACATAGCTCGGCAGCCATAATGCTATTTACATAACAATTACAGACTACCCCCTGCAATCATACTGATTCAAATTACAAATAGTTACAAACGAAATGCGCCATGGTGGTTATAGCATGCGGCATAGAAGGTTTTAACGTTAAAAACGAGACAAGACGAAACAAAAATACGATAAGAGGTTACAGTTGTTTAGATTCAACAATTTGTTGAATGCTAGAGCTGTAATTACGACTGACTTTTAATTGCACATCATCACCCAAATCAAGAATACTTTCACTGTTTCGCAAAGGCTTAATACTCTTAATGCAGTTAACATTTACCAAGGTAGATTTGTGAATTCGAGAAAATATTTTAGGGTCGAGCTGACTTACCAACTTTTTCATGGTTATTCGCACAATATGTGTCTCTTTAAGTGTATGAACACACATATAATCGCCTGCTGCATCAATCCAACGAATATCATTTATCGGTAAAAAAACTTTTTCATGATCGCTGTTTTTAATCACTAACTCTTGGTTAAAAAGCGTAGGTAAAGGTAAGTCTGTTGCTAGCCAGTTTTCTAACTCACTGACTGCGATACCTGAGGTTTTACCTAAGGCACGTAAGAGTTTAAACTTTTCATTACTAGAATCTTCAGGTTTAACCCGTTGCATTATACGTTCTACTGTTTTTTGCAAGCGTCCTAAATTGGCTGGTTTTAGCACATAGTCAATCGCATTAAGTTCAAATGCTTCTAATGCATATTCACCATAAGCACTAACAAAAACAACCATAGGCAAAACATCAGATTGCAATGCTTGTACTACTTCAATACCATTTAAACCGGGTAAGCGTAAATCTAAAAAAAGCACATCAGGACAAAGGGTTTGACACAAGTGAATGGCTTGATCGCCATCGCTAGCCTCTGCTATCACCTCAATTTCAGGTATTTTTTCCAACCTTAGCCTCAAGCCTTCTAGGGCAAGTGGCTCATCATCAACAATTATTGCGGTTAACGGTTTATTTATCATAAATTAATTATTTTTCTCAAATGGAATAGATATAGCAACCATAGTACCGCCCTCGGTGGTATCAGAAATATTTACTTCAAAATCACCATTAAACATAGCACTGAGCCTAGCTTTAGTATTGCTCAAGCCAATGCCGAAGCCATCACTGACTTTGCCTTGGCTTTCTTGACCATTATCGATAACTTTTAGCAATAAACGATCATGAGACTTTTGGGCGCTGATACAAATTTTACCACCAGATTTTCTCAATTCAATCGCGTATTTAATGGCATTTTCTACTAAAGGTTGTAACAACATACAAGGAACTTGGCAAGCTAAAGCCTTACTACAAACATCGATTTCTACATTCAGGCGATCGCCAAACCTGACTTTTTCAATTGATAAATAAAGCTCAATTAACTCCAGCTCTTTTAGTAAGCTGGTTTTACTTTTGTCATTTTTATCTAACGAATAACGGAAAAACTCACACAGTTTATCAAGCATTTCATTAGCGGTTTCATTTTCATTTTTGTAAATTAATGTTGAAATAGCATTCATAGTGTTGAACATAAAATGAGGATTAAGTTGATACCTTAACATTTGCAGTTGTGCATCTTTAGTCGCTGTTTGCGCGCGCAATAACATCTCATGCTCGCCTTGCAATTTAGTGTTATAAAGCATAATAAAATAAATTGAAGTCCAAACAAACATGGTCGTTAATGAAAACATTAACCAGCCACCAAACTCTAAGGTATTCCAAGCCTCATTCCACTGTTGCTGGTAAACCAACATTTTAAAAAAGCTTAACTTAAGTACATTAAATAACAGCCCAAGTGAAGCCGCAGAAGCAAAACTTAAAAATAGGGTTTTTCTCAGTGGCAGGTGCACAATTTTTCGAATAAGTTGCCACTGTAGATAAGATAGAAGAAAACCACTGAGCGTTTCGAGTACTAAATTTATCATTTGGCCTGAGAAATTAAAGCCTTCAAGTCCAATTTGAGGTCGAATAATGGCTAAAAACACCACTACGGCATAACCTAACCAACCGGTAATTTGTAATGTCCAAAACTGATGGCTCTGCTTGGAAAATGCCTGAGGGCCTAGTTCAAGTGTACTTTCCTCATGATTTTCCACTGTTATTTTCATTGTAGATAAGTTACTTAATAGCCAACACAATAACTAAAGATATAACAAATAGCAGTCCACGAGCAAGAAATGAGTCAAGGCGAGATAAATCTGCGACAACTCATGATTGCTTAACTCCCCCATTGCCCATTAACCAAGTTCAACACAAACGTTAAAAATAAGGCTTTTAATTAAATATTGCTTTTTAATAGACGATCGGTCTAATATATAAGCATGAACAAAGATAATATTTCACCAAAGCGTGGCAGGCCTGCTAAATCAGGCCGAGATAGCAACCAAACTAAGCAACTACTTATACAAAGTGGTGTAGAGTATTTTACTGAATTTGGCTTTGCTTCATCAGGAATTGATCTGATCTTAAAAAAAGTTTCTGTGCCTAAAGGCTCTTTCTATCATTATTTTTCAAGTAAAGAAGCTTTTGGACTTGCGGTAATTGATGAATATAGCCGCTACTTTGCTAAAAAATTAGATATACATCTACTTAATGAAGCCAGTAAGCCATTAGTGCGCATAGTTAACTTTGCTAACGACGCTAAAGAAGGTATGTCACGATACAATTTTAAACGCGGCTGTTTAATAGGTAACCTCGAGCAAGAAGTTACCTTATTGCCAGAAAGTCATCGACAGCAACTATTAACTACATTTGATGATTGGCAGCAAAAAATGACTTCTTGTCTACAATTAGCACAACAAGAAAAAGCGATCTCTGCTTCCCTTGATTGCAAAGCCTTAGCAAGCTTTTTTTGGTTAGGGTGGGAAGGCGCGATCGCTAAAAGTAAATTGACACAAAATCTAGCGCCCATCGATGGTTTTATCGATACTTTTCTACAATTAATAGCAAAATAATTTTTATTGTATACAGACAATCAATCTGCACCGGAGAAAAACATGTTTAAGAGTTTAGTCATTAATAAAAATGATAGCCAAGGCTATCACACAAGCATTGAAGAGCTTTCTGAAGATAGCTTAACTGACGGTAATGTACTAATTAAAGTGTTATATAGCACAATTAACTATAAAGATGCTTTAGCTATTACGGGAAAAGCGCCGGTAATTAGACGTTTCCCGATGATACCGGGCATCGACTTAGTCGGTGTTGTGGAACAATGTGACAATGATAAATTTAACATTGGTGATCATGTTTTGTTAAATGGCTTTGGTGTTGGTGAAAAATACTTAGGTGGCTTATCTCAAAAAGCGCGAATTAAAAGCGAATTTCTTATTCCATTACCAGAAACCATAACACCATATAATGCCATGGCTATTGGAACCGCAGGCTATACAGCCATGCTATGTGTTATTGCATTAGAAAACCACGGTATTACACCAGAAAGTGGTAATATTTTAGTGACTGGCGCCACCGGCGGAGTTGGTAGTTTTGCAATTAGAATTCTTGCTGAATTAGGCTATAGCATTACGGCATCAACTGGCAGCGACGAACAAGCTGCGTATTTGAAAAAATTAGGCGCCAAGGAAATTATTGACCGTGCTGAATTATCAGCACCTGGAAAACCACTAATGCCTGAACGCTGGGCTGCTGCCATTGATTCTGTTGGTAGCACAACACTCGCAAATGTTTGTGCCAGCATAAATTATGGTGGCTGTGTTGCCGCATGTGGCTTAGCACAAGGTATGGACTTTCCTTCAACGGTAGCACCTTTTATCTTAAGAGGCGTTTCGTTGTTAGGCATAGATAGTGTTATGCGCTCTCAAGAAGACAGATTAGAAGCCTGGAGTCGCCTTGAACAGACAAAGCTAGCAGACAAAATAGAGCAAATCTCTACAACGGTAGGATTAGATGAAGCTACTGCTATTGCTGAAAAATTATTAAATGGTGAAATAACCGGACGTGTTGTTGTTGATGTTAACGCGTAAATAACGAAGCGACAGATATAACGTTTATCTTTATGTCTGTCGTTTTTTTTTGAATATATCAACTACAGGGTAAGAACTGAGTCTGCTAACTGTTATCAATTACTTGCTCAATATCCATTAGTTTTTCTGCTCAATTACTCAAAATACGAGTACTAGTTACATTTCAATAGTTCTAATGAGAAAGTAGCTAGGCCAAATTTCTCGAACTTCTCTTTCCCAATTTGGATCTACTTTACCGTTAGGTAATTGTAACAACCAAAATTTAGCCCATTTTTGTACATTTTTACCCGACTTACTGAGCTTTAATGGCGAATAACGGCGTTTGTATTCATTACCTTGATACTCAAATACCGTATTATTTTTTGCGCCTTTATGCAGCATATCTAATGCTGTCGTAATTATTTCAACTTCAGATAAAGGTAAATAGCCTTGCACTTTTAAGCAGGCTAATGCCTCAGATTTCTTTAAACAAACCTGCATATAAGCATCTATATGTGGAGTGTAAACCATACCTGTTAAGCCATAAATAGATGCAAGCTCTCGGTCGGCTAATGCCTTAAGTGGCTCTAACTCTAGGTTAATGTCGGTTAGATCGCGCATAACATGAAGCTTTTTAATCAACTTTTTTGACAATGTATTTCCTTAATCTTAAATGCGCTTTATCAACTTAACTTTAACAAGGTGGATCAATATTATTAGCAATACTGGTGTTTAAACGAAACCAACCTGCAATGGCATATCTGTCTCGTGTCGCAGGTAATACTTCATGTGGAAATTCTTCACTTAAAAATACCACAATAGTGCCAAAACTTGGTGTTATTGATATTTTACTGTTATCAATTAATGAACCCTTTGCTTTTGTTTCAGGATAAAGAACAAGTTCACCGCCATCATCCCCAGTCCAGTTTTGATTAAGATACACCACCACAGATAACACTCGATTCCCCTCGCCCTTAAATGCATCCTTATGCTTTTTATAAAAATCGCCTTTAGCATAATGAGAAAAGTGACTTTCAAAGGAAAATAACCCCAAAAATAAGCGTTTGTTCAAATAACGTTGTAACCCTGCAGCCCAATCTATCCAAGTAGAGCCTGCTTCACTGTTACCGGTTATCCAACAAATTTCATCTGTTCGAATAAAGTCATTAATAACATGATCTTTTGCTCGACCAATACCTGCACGTTTAAAGTTTGACTCGGGCATTTCAGTAATATGCCTTGCTAACAAAGACGTTAAGTTTTCAGGTAAGGCATATGGGCGAATACTGTAGCCCTTATCAATAATATCATGTGCGATAAACTCAAAGAGCGATTCAAATAATGCGGGATCATTAGCAAGATTAACTACGGGAGTTGTGTTCAATATATGAATAATTTAAAAAGGAAAACTAACATTTAGGCGATAATCTAATAAATGAAATATGCGCCATAATAGCATTATGTGTCTGCATAAGCGTTAGCTTTCGCTCCCAATTGTTTATATAACAAATTACCGAGCTAATTTAGCTGTTGCCTGTAATGGCTAACTTCAAACCTTACAGTTTATGCAGTTAATGCTCAGCCAAGTGGTCTGATATTGTTTTATCTAAATTATCTAACCAAGTGTTAGGCATTCTGTTTAAAACTTGTCCTAACAGTTCCTTTGCTATCACTTTATCTGAATCTAGTTCTGATTCGGTTGAAGCTATTTTAGCCCTTAAATAGCTTTTTGCACAAAGTCGCTCTTGCTTACTTTGTGCATTTCTAAACACCTGCCAGTACAGTAAAACGGTTGGCATATAGGCTGACTTATATTTACCTAAATCTCCCTAACGACTAGACATAAAAAAAGCGAACCTAAGTGGTTCGCTTTGATAATTATTTAGCTCTTTTAATAAATATTAAATATTTTGACTCTACGCTATTTTTTTCATTTGCGCTTGGCTATCAAGGTATTCATCTAATGAGCCTTGAAAATCAATTAATTTTTTATCTTTAATGTCGATAATACGTGTCGCTAAGCTAGAAACAAACTCGCGGTCATGGCTAACAAAAAGTAACGTACCTTCAAAGTCTTTTAACGCATTATTTAGTGCATCAATGGCTTCAATATCCATGTGGTTGGTTGGCTCATCCATAATCAATACATTGATATCAGCCATCATTAACATGCCAAATAACAAACGGTTCTTTTCACCACCTGAGCAGTTACGCGCTTTTTTATTCGCATCGTCATCAGTAAATAACATACGACCTAACATGCCACGAACGCTTAAATCGTTATGACAAGGTCTACGCCATTGTGACATCCATTCCATTAACGTTAAGTCATTATCAAAAAATGAACCGCTATCTTGTGGACAATATCCAACAGAAGCATTTTCAGACCACTTAACAACACCCTCAAGATGATCTAACTCGCTCATTAAACAACGTAACAAGGTAGTTTTACCTACACCATTTTCGCCAATAATAGCTAACTTAGCACCAGCTTCTAATAATAAGTCGCCTTTTTCAAATAATACACTGCCATCAAAACCATGACTTAGGTTTTCAAGTTCTAATGCTTGGCGGTGCATTTTTTTGCCGGGAGCAAAAGCAATTTTTGGGGTTATACGGCTTGATGACTTTACATCATCGAGTTTAATTTTATCCATTTTCTTAGCACGCGAACTTGCTTGTTTTGCTTTTGAAGCATTCGCACCAAAACGGTTTACAAAGTCTTGTAGTTCAGCAATTTCAGCTACTTTTTTATCATTACCCGCTAATAGTTGCTCACGTAATAAGCCAGATTGAGCTAAGTAAAACTCGTAATTACCTGGATAAATGCGTAATTCACCGTAATCAATATCAGCCATATGTGTACATACAGAGTTAAGAAAATGTCTATCATGCGAAATGATGATCATGGTGCATTTACGCTTGTTCAATTCGCCTTCTAACCAACTAATGGTATGAATATCCAAGTTGTTGGTCGGCTCATCAAGTAATAAAATATCAGGATTAGCGAACAAAGCTTGTGCTAGTAGTACACGCAACTTCCAACCTGGCGCAACTTGCTGCATAGAACCGTAATGAAAAGACTCATCAATACCCGCTTCTAATAATATTTCACCAGCACGACTTTCTGCAGTGTAACCGTCCATTTCTGCAAATTCGCTTTCTAAATCGCCAACGCGCATACCATCGGCTTCGCTCATTTCAGCTTGAGAGTAAATAGCATCTCTTTCTTGCTTAACTTTCCAAAGCGGCATATCGCCCATGATCACAGTATCAATTACATTATGTGCTTCAAAAGCGAACTGATCTTGGCCCAAAGTACTGACTTTGTTACCTGTACTAACCGACACATTACCTGAGCTTGGAACTAAGTCACCACTTAGTATTTTCATAAATGTAGACTTGCCACAGCCATTTGCACCAATCAAACCGTAACGGTGACCGTTGCCAAATTTAGCCGAAATATTTTCAAATAACGGCTCTGCGCCAAATTGCATGGTAATGTTCGATGTAGTGATCAAAAGGTAATCCTATTTTGTGTTAACTAAAGCCATTAACTGGTAAGTGCTAGCCCAGTGGTTTAAGTGATAGTTAATACTGTAATTGCTGTAGCCAAGCAGGATTAATATCAACCCTACGCTCAGTCACCATAATAAAGCCGCGCATTATACAGTAATAACGCTCTGATCCCCACCGAAACTTTACTTTTAATTGATTATTTTATCATCACTAGCTTCTTGGTTTATCTCATAGCCATTTGCTTAAATACATAGAATAAATACAGCTGACTAGCTAAGGAACAATTGGATTGATAGGCAGTTAGGTATATAGGCACTAGTCATTGAAGCGGGTTTAATAGTAGTTAGTATCGTTAATTGAGCTATACCGGATTAACTGGATTAACTTCGCTCATAAAGTTAAATAGTGTAAAATCTAGCAATAGTCCTCTGCTCTGCCATATTATCTATTCTCAATTAAAATGAGTTTGCCACTTTAATTTATAAAAGTATTATGGAGAAGTTCGTTCTTACATTGTCTATAATTAACAGTTACAAGTTAACGTGAAAGTGACTAACTGGTTTAATTTTATTTTATTTTATTTTATTTTATTTTATTAAGGAATATTGATGAAAGCATTTAAGATGTTGCTTTTAACATTTGGCTTTTTGGTTGCTGCTCAAGCCAAGGCTGGTTTTATTACCATTAATGAATCCGAACTTGATGGAATATTTTCTCAATCAAGTTTTGAGAATAAACCTATCGACATTCGTATTGGCAAAGCCACAGAATTGGTTTTCCCCGATCTTTTAAACATTACGACTAGTGAGGAAATTACTCAACTATTTAACCAGCATGTAGGCCCTACCGATTTAGTTAACTTTTATTTTATAGACTTCATCAGTGCATGTGGCAGCTTTACCGGAAATAATATCGTTGGCTGCGGTGAGCTTCCAGGAAATGATTTTGTCGTAGAATCGTCATTTGCAGCGAGTGGTTTTGGTGGCGAGTTGTTGGCACATGAATTAGGTCATAACTTAGGCTTGAGTCATTTAACCGGCAGTTTTCTTATGAACCCTTCGCTAAATAACAGAACAACGTTAACTTCTGACGAAGTTACCACTATTCGCAAAAGCTCTTTAGTGCAAACCGATGGCCAAGGCTTTTGGATTGATATTAACCCTGTGCTGATTGTCGCTAAAGCTAGTACGCCTGTACCTGAACCAAGCACATTGGTTTTATTACTACTTTCTGTTGGTTTTTTAGTTAGAAAAAATATCAAAAAATAGCATTATTCTTTCATATAAATAACATTAAAACCTGCACTTTAATTAATGTAGGTTTTTTAACTAATGGAGCTATTATGCGACTTAGTAAATCCGTTTTATTCACCGCTTTGCTTAGTTTATTATTTATAAGTTCAGCAAACAGCCATAGTACAAAGCAAGTTGATAATTGGCTTGAGTTTTGTCCAAATATCCAACTGTGTTTTGACGGTCCTACCAGTTTACAACCCACTGATGTACAAATGATAGATTCGCTTGCGGGACAATTAGAGAATGAGCATTTAACTTTATATTATGATTTAGGTCTATATTCATCAAAATTTACCGAACTAACATCGGCAGTCAAAAAGCCGGTAGTAGTTAATGGCCATAAAGGCACAATACTTATAGTTAAAAATAAAATGGCACTTACTATCCCACATGTTTCAGATAATGTGCGGTTTTCTATGTTGATCGAGTTTAAAGAGTCTTTGCAACAAGAAAAAGGTGAGCGAATTTTTAATTCAATTAAGTTTAACCTCTAAACTCTAATTTCTAATTTCTAATTTCTAATTTCTAATTTCTAATTTTAGGTTTAAGGTTTGTATTAACAATTAAATTTCGATGGCGCTATCAATCTGGCTAATTATATAACACCCACTTATTATACCTGCACAATTGCATGTTAATTAATCTAAAAGCACCCAACCCCTGAAAGTATTATTAATCAGTAGCTTTAGCTATTTTCAATAATATAAAAACGGTCAATATAATCTTAAAATGCAACTCTTTAAGGCTGAACTAATCACTAAAATGGTATTTTATCAAAAGCAATTAAACAAATAAGCTACTGGCTTCAGGGTGCTTTTGCTGGTAATTAACAATATAAGAACACTTAGCTACGGCTTTCTTATTATCCTTTTTTATTTGTTGCAGCACCGCCTCGAGAAGAGTTTTAGCCAAACCTTTACCTGCAAGTGCGTCTGGTACAATAGTATGAGTTAAATGCATATCTCCATTTTGATCATCGTAAGTTATATAAGCAATATGCTCTCCAATATGAAATTCATACTTAAATTCTTCAACGTTGTGTTCCAATGTATAAGTCATGCTTTTCCTTTTAAGATCAATTAAGTTAGGTGAAATTTATTTCTCCTGAAAATAACACGAAATTTCACTGTATACATGTCATAATTTACTTCAAGTGTCATATAGCTGACATTACTCATTTTCTCTTGTACTTATACTAAGATTATAAAATTATTATTCGTTAATGATTTAAACATTGAATTAATCATTATCGACTTTTTCTACGCAAACTATATTAAGCAATATATACAAATTAATGACTATAATTATCAGCAAATTATAGCTAGGAGGTCAGTGTGAATTATAAAGACTACTATAAAATTATGGCCGTTGATAAAACCGCAACTCAAGATGAAATTAAAACGTCATACCGGAAATTAGCGCGCAAGTTTCACCCCGATGTTAGTAAAGAAAAAGATGCGGAAACGCGTTTTAAAGATATTAACGAAGCCTATGAAGTGCTTCGTGATAAAGAAAAGCGCGCAGCGTATGATCAACTTGGTAGTAATTGGAAAGCAGGTCAATCTGGCTTTACACCACCGCCTAGTTGGCAAGATCAATATCAACAAGGTGGCGGTAACTTCAATGCCGGTGGCCAAGGCGACTTTAGTGATTTTTTTGAGTCATTATTTGGTGGCGGTTTCGGTGGTCCTCAGCAAGCGACTCGTGGTCGTCGGTCTATGCAAGGTCAGGATAGTAATGCAAAAATATTGATCGATTTGCAAGACGCATATTCTGGTGCAACCCGAAACTTTACCTTACAAGATCAAGTCATTGATCAACAAGGAAGAACACAAACTAAAGATCGTACATTAAAGGTCAGTATTCCAAAAGGCATTAAGCCGGGTCAAAAAATACGTCTGAAAAAGCAAGGGCAAGCAGGCGTTGGGGCGCACCTAATGGCGATTTGTATCTTGAAGTTGGCTTTAACCCAGATCCGTTATACGTTATTGATGGTGCTGACATTACAACAGAACTTAGTATTAGCCCATGGCAAGCAGCGTTAGGTGAAAAAGTAAAAGTACCCACACCCACTGGCCATATTGATTTAAGCTTACCTAAATTAATCAGTAGTGGTAGTAAAATGCGTTTAAAAGGCCGAGGACTACCTAGTAAAGTTGCCGGTGATTTTTTTGTAAAACTTAAAATTGTTTTTCCAAAAAGTTTATCCGCAGAAGAAGAGGCACTTTATCAGTCAATGAAAACTCTAGCGACTAGCGAAAATGACAATACAAGTGGCGACACTAAGCAAAAAGTTAACGCTTAATTTTTTAACTATAATTCGTGTTATTTCTTTTATTGCGCATAAGCTGTTTATCTTCAATACACAGCTTATGCTATCCCTCTACCCCTCTATATTTCTGCTTAATTTTATTTCGACGGTATTTATTCCGGCTTACGCAAAGGTGCGTTAGTTAGAGAGTCGGTATATTTTGCAGCTTTTTCTAAGGCTTCTAAATCTTTAATAATCAGCTGATTACGCTTTTTATCGATAATGTCTTGTTTTTTCCAATGCTGTAATTGCTTGTTAATCACTTGCCTGACAGAGCCAGTCATCCGCGCTAAGGTTTCATCGCTTAAACCATTCACTAAATGATGCTGATGTTCATGGGCTTTTGTGCCGGTATAAAATTTAATTTTGTTAATGTGCTCTAAAATAATACGACTCAAACGTGTGGTGACATCGTGTAAAACTAAACTGCTAGCCTGCTGTTCTTTTTCGCGCATCTTTTGCGCTAAGTAAGGCATAAACTGTTGATTAAATTCTGGATAACTCCATAGCCAATCTCGCATAGTGGCAAGTTTTACCGACAACAGTTTAACTGCTGTTAATGGCGAAACAATCACATCATGAGGCTTATCATCTAATAGCACCATTAAATCAAAACAATCACCAGCATAAAGCATATCTACAGTCGCTTCTCTGCCAGTCTCAGGATTACTTTGTTTGATTTCTATGCTGCCATCAAGTACCACAAAAAATCGTTGGGTTAATAAGGTTGAATTAAAATAATCGCCCTTTTTCCATTCACTAAGTTGAAACTCTTGTTGAAAGTCTTCAATTAATTTTGCTGGTAAGTCGGCAAAAATATTCGCTTGTTTAACCAATGTTGGGCTGGCTTTTTGCGGTAAGTGCGTAACATTTTTATTCATAGGTACAAAGGTTTGAACTATAGCGTAAGCATGTGGTTTTATTCTACTGTATTGTGGCTATATAGCAAAAATCAATCTTGCCCTTCACTTGATTAAACTTTATAAAAAATAACAATTAATTTATTGATTTTTATATTTAAAATAACATTACATTTTATGTAAAAGAAAAAGTCATCACAACTGTCATATTTGTGACAGAAGCATTTTCCCACCTTCCGTATTATAGCCCCACTAACCAAACAGCTTGCTTTAAACCATTAATACAAGTTTGTTTTTACGGTCAAATTGCTTACTGGAATATAGCCATAAAGCATCAGACCTTTTTATGAAGTTCTTAAAAATAGGTGATTATTATGTCTAAGACTATTGGTATTGATTTAGGTACAACAAACTCTTGTGTAGCAGTTATGGAAGCTGGTGTTGCAAAAATCATTGAAAACTCAGAAGGTAGCCGCACTACACCATCGATTGTTGCTTATGCCAACAATGAAACATTAGCGGGTCAACCGGCAAAAAGACAAGCGGTGACAAACTCAGCAAACACTTTATTTGCCATTAAACGTCTAATTGGTCGTAAATTTGATGATAAAGAAGTGCAAAAAGATATTAAACTTGCGCCTTATAAAATCATTAAAGCAAAAAATGGCGATGCTTGGGTTGAAGTGAATGGTAAAGCCTTATCACCTCAAGAAGTATCAGCTCAAATTTTACGTAAATTGAAAAAAGATGCCGAAGCTTATTTAGGTGAAACAGTAACAGACGCGGTAATTACCGTACCTGCTTACTTTAATGATTCACAGCGACAAGCAACCAAAGACGCGGGTAAAATTGCGGGGCTTAATGTTAAGCGTATTATTAACGAACCAACGGCTGCTGCATTAGCGTATGGCGTTGATAAAAGCAGTAAAGTCGACCAAAAAGTAGCGGTTTATGACTTAGGTGGTGGTACATTTGATGTCTCTATTATTGAAATAGCCAATATTGACGGTGAAAAACAGTTTGAAGTGTTAGCCACCAATGGTGATACCTTTTTAGGAGGTGAAGATTTTGATTTACGCCTAATAAATTACTTGGCTGATGAATTCAAAAAAGAAAGTGGTATTGATATCAAACAAGATCCTTTAGCACTACAGCGCATTAAAGAAGCCGCTGAAAAAGCTAAAATCGAGTTGTCATCAGCACTACAAACAGACGTAAATTTACCTTACGTAACGGCTGACGCAAGTGGTCCTAAGCATTTAAAAGTGCAAGTTACCCGCGCTAAATTAGAGTCATTAGTTGATGACTTGGTAAAAAGCACTATCGCCCCTTGTGAACAAGCATTAAAAGATGCCGGTTTAAGCAAAAGCGATATTAGCGAAGTTATTTTGGTTGGTGGTCAATCACGTATGCCAAAAGTACAAGCAGCGGTTAAAGATTTTTTTGGAAAAGAACCACGTAAAGATGTAAACCCTGATGAAGCTGTTGCTATGGGTGCAGCAATTCAAGCGGGTGTATTGTCAGGAACCGTTGGTGATGTGCTATTACTTGATGTAACACCATTATCATTGGGTATTGAAACCTTAGGCGGTGTAATGACCAAGCTTATTGATAAAAACACTACAATACCTACTCGGGCTTCTGAAACGTTTTCAACGGCGGAAGACAATCAACCTGCGGTAACTGTGCATGTGTTGCAAGGTCAGCGTGAAATGGCAACCGATAATAAATCGTTAGGACAATTTAGCTTAACGGATATTAGCCCTGGCCCACGCGGTTCAGTACAAGTTGAAGTTACCTTTGATATTGACGCCGATGGCATTTTAAATGTTACCGCAAAAGACAAGGCAACCGGTAAAGAGCAAAGCATTAAAATTACCGCATCAAGTGGTTTAACGGAAGATGAAGTTAATCGTATGGTAAACGATGCAGAAATGCATGCTACTGAAGATAAGCAAAAGCGTGAATTAGTTGAACAACGTAACCAAGCAGATCAATTAATTCATACCGTGCAAACTTCAATGACTAGCTTGAGCGATGATCAACAAGGCGAGCTTAAAACCTTGATTGAACAATTAAAAATGGCTGTTAATGGTGATGATAAAAACGCTATTGAAATGCGACAAAAAGCATTACAAGAGGCTTACACTAGCATGACACAAGCGCAGCAATCACAAGAACAAACGCAACATCAAGGCGAAGCTGCAAATGACGGAGCCAGCAACGATGATGTTATTGATGCTGACTTTGAAGATGTTAGCAATGGCTAACCAGTATTGATTAATCGAAAATGGTTAATCAGAAATGGCTTGTCATTAACTGATAAATGCTGATAACAAAACCCTGATATTTTTATCAGGGTTTTTTATTATTTTTTCCAATAAAAACAAACCATCTAGTCAACTGCCTCACAATTACCGTTTTCCTCCACCAACATTTACTTTTAATAACATAACTTTTGAGGCACTATGCCTGAGCAAAGTTGTAACATTTTGTAAATAAAAACCAACAAAACGTAAACTTTACAATAAAAATAAATCTTAACTAATTGGTTAAATATTTTTATAAATAGACGGTTATTTCAATTAATCGTTTGTAACAGCTATTAAAAAGAAGGAACATTCTTTGAAACATAATAAAAAATTACTACTAACTTTACTCAGTAGCCTCAGCTTTCTAGCGAATGCAGATGTACTAAATGGCAACTTTGAAGCCTGGTCAAATGCCAGCGCCGACAATTGGACTACCGTTGACTCTGGCATCAGCGTTAACCAAAATACCAATATAATTAAAACGGGCACCAGCTCCGCAGCCATAACGGTTAATACCGTGACACAAAGCTCGACCGACTTTTTACAAAATATTGCGGTTACTGCAGGGCAAAGTTATGATTTTTCAGTTTGGGTATATCACACCGAAGGCGGCGTAAAAGCGAGACTTTTCGCTGACGGCTATCGAGGCTATTCGAACCCAAATTTAGTCAATCAATGGCAACAAGTTAGCTATACATATGCAGCAACTACCACAAAAGAAATAGCGATTGGCTTACGCTTTTATGACTCCACTGGGTTTGATGGTGCTGAAACCGTATATATTGATGATTTTGAACCCACCACTAGTGCAGGAACAGGTGGCTCAGCTTGTTCAAGTAATGATATCGCGTTTAGTTTAACTACCGATCAATACGGCTATGAAACTAGCTGGTCAATCACTAACAGTAGCAACGTAGAGCAAGCTAGTGGTAGCAACTTAAGTAACTCTACTAGCTACAGCGAAAATTTTTGTTTAGCTGATGGCGACTATACCTTCACCATAAACGACAGCTATGGCGATGGAATATGCTGTACTTATGGCAATGGCTCGTATGATATTTCACTTTCGGGTACATCCCTTGTTTCAGGCGGTACGTTTACCCAAACAGAAAGTAAAAACTTTACCCTAGGTACTACGGGTGGTGGTTCAGGCGGTAATGAAGGCACTTATTATCAAAGCATTACCACACAAACTGGCTACAGCTTAAAAACCGCTTTACACAATCTAATTAACAACCACACGGCTCAAGGTTATGGCGCGATTTGGACCTTTTATGCTAATAACGCCTTAGATACCTACTATGATAACGATGGTTCAATTTTAGATATTTACTCAGAAAAACCTTTTGGCAGCGATAGTTATACTTATACAAAAGTGACTAATCAATGTGGTTCTTATAGCGGTGAAGGTGATTGTTACAATCGAGAACATTCATTTCCTAAAAGTTGGTTTGGCGGAAAAATTGAGCCAATGAATTCAGATATTCATCATATTTTTGCTACCGATGGTTTTGTAAACTCAAAGCGCAGTGGCTTCCCTTATGGTGAAGTAGCTAGTGCAACGTTCACTTCTACCAACAATAGTAAACTCGGCTCAGCCACTGCAGCATTAGGTTATAACGGCACAGTATTTGAACCTATTGATGAATTTAAAGGTGATTTAGCACGCGCTCAACTTTACATGGCAACTCGCTATCAAGATGTAATTTCAAATTGGCAAACAAATAGCACTTACGGCGATGCTATATTAGACGGCAGTAGTAATAAAGTGTTCGAAACATGGCAGCTAAATATGCTATTACGCTGGCACGCTAACGACCCAGTAAGTCAAAAAGAAATTGATAGAAACGAAGCCGCTTATTTACATCAAGGTAACCGTAATCCGTTTATTGACCACCCTGAGTATGTAGAGAAAATTTGGCCGTAAACTCATAATACCTTTACAAATGAGATGGTGTTACAAGCACCATTTCATTTTATTTACTTCAGCACACTAGTACTTCAATAAAGATAAAAATCCTCCCTAAGTGTTATATACACATTTTATAATTCCTTTAAAGTAACTAAACACTATCGCTAAAGGCCTTTTAAAATGCATAAATACATCATACTTTTTCTCGCCTTGCTTACATTATCCTGTGTTACACAACACGATCTTATTCAACCGGATAACTTTTACCAAGGCACAAAAAAAATACATTTAGTTGATAATAAGGGAGATAAATATTTTATCGGTACAGTTACTTTCTCAAATAAAGCAGAAAAAATTCATTATCAAATGGATATTGAACACCAAATATTTAAAGATTATTTTTTGTCGATGAAAGAAATGAAATGCTTAGAAGGGCCTGAATTATGGTGCCATCTTGCTTACCCATATAGTAGCCCGAGAAATATCACCACAACAGATTTTAATTGGCTTTCACATGACCTATTATTCATGTACAAAAAAGCATCTCAATTTGGCGCTAATTTTTATCAAGGTATTTATTATAATTTTAAGCTCAGCTCAGATAAATTAATTGGCACCGCTATGGCCGTTGACTTAAATCTTTTGGCAGCGCCGCCACAAAATACAACATTACCCCCTATTACTTCGCATGACATTGACGACCTAGAGCCAGCCAATCGTTGGTTACCAATAATAGAAATTAAATAAAAATGTGAATTGTGAATTGATAAAATTTATACAGTCGCATTTTTAAAGTGCGACCTCCCTTCATATTTATCAAATAAATCGAAAGTAAATATCTCGAATAATAATCAACCAAGCCACCATTATAAAAATCAAATTTTAGCTAGGCAGTTACAGATTAAAAATCAGCTGTTTTTATACGCGCTATTCGTATAGAATCCCACTGTAGTTTTTACGGTAAAAAGCGTTTATTAAGCTGGCTTTTAAACCCTAAATTAACTCACATCACCTACTCATTCCTTTCAAAAATGACCCTATATAAATGACTCAATTGAATAATATAACGATAGTAACTCACAACGGTAACTTTCATGCTGACGATGTTTTCGGTATTGCCGCACTTAAGCAAGTATTCCCTGCTTTTAACCTAGTTCGTACCCGTGACTTAAGTGTAATAGCTCAAGCAGATATTGTTATTGATGTAGGTGGTGAATATGACGCTGATGCTGGTCGTTTCGATCATCATCAACGTGGCGGTGCAGGTGCCCGTGAAAATGGTATTCCTTATTCATCATTTGGTTTA
Source organism: Colwellia sp. Arc7-D (assembly GCF_003061515.1). NCBI lineage: Bacteria > Pseudomonadati > Pseudomonadota > Gammaproteobacteria > Alteromonadales > Colwelliaceae > Colwellia > Colwellia sp. Arc7-D. The sequence continues at coordinate 1,269,089 of NZ_CP028924.1, read as the reverse complement.
ATTTGGCAAAAGTATGGTTTACAAATATGTAAAGGTAATCAAGAAGTTGCTCATTCAGTTGATGCAGGTTTAGTGTCAACTATTGACGCCATAGACTGCGGACATGTTGAAGGTGTTGCTCAAGGTATTAGTCTTAGCCAGACCATCTCAATGTTTAATCCAACTTGGCAAGAAGAGAGCCACTTTGATACTTGTTTCGATGAAGCCGTAGAGTTTGCCTCGCGAGTATTAGCGCGTTTTATCGCCTCTGCTGACGGTGGTATCAGTGCTAAATCAATCGTTGCTGAAGCAATTGAGAAAGCTGAAGATCCACGTGTGATTGTGTTAGAAAAATACACACCTTGGAAAACAACAGTACATAAACTGTCTGAACAAGCTTTATATATGGTTTACCCATCAGGATCTGGCCCATGGCGTATTCAAACCGTGCCGGTTGAACCAGGATCATTCGAAGATAGAAAATCATTACCTGCTCCATGGGCTGGCTTGTCGAACGAAGCGCTGCAAGAAGTTACCGGTATCGACGATGCGATGTTCTGTCACAATGGCTTATTTATCGCCGGTGCAGAATCATTTGAAAGTACCATGAAAATGGCAGCTATCGCGCTAGAAACACCCTAGTATTGAGTTAATGATATAACTATAAAACGATAAAAAAAGGCATAATGTCATAAAGTGACTTATGCCTTTTTTATAAATCAGCCAATGATAAATTGTGCAGTTCAGGGATTATAACTTCGCTTAGCTTTACTTAACTGAGCTTTACTTAACTGAGTTTTACTTAATTGAGCTTTGCTTAACTTGCTTTGTGAGCAATATACTAAGTAGCCGATTTTAAATTTAGGGTATTCATAAATAGCCTAGGATCAGCAATTTTATCTAGCATCGAATTATCTGGCAAACAATCATCGTCCACATAATCAACAAAATCTCCAGCAGAATCAAACACTAAAATATCTAACGCTAATCGGTCTAAGCCATATAAACCACGATGGATCATATCAGCTGAAAATACCAGTAAATCGCCAGCAGCTAAGCTTATTTTTTTACCGGTTGATAAATCATCACTACTCAGCTTGCCCTTTTCTTCTTGTCGAACATTGAACTCTTCTTCGTTATCCCAACGCTTATGCGTTTCTGGCACAAGTTCCATACCTAGCTCATCAAAAAGTGGAACTCGTAAGTGCAGTACTTGTGTTTGTTGAATGGCAAGTTTCTGGCCTGCAAGATCATGATCATACTGGCAGTCACGGTGCCAGAAGTCTTTTTGGGCAGGATTAACAGGATTAAAAAATAATTGGGTATTCATAAATGCAGGTTTGTTAGCGATCACTGACTCAACAATATCCATCACTTTTTTCGAGCTAATAAAATTGAACAAGGCTATTCTATCGTCGCTTGCTAAATATTCGCTGCCGGTAATAAGTGAAGAATTAAACGCTTCTTCTTGATAAAACGTAGCATTGTCTTGCTGCCATAATTGATGAAATTTTAACACCACGGCTCTAAGTTCTGCTATTTCTCCAACACTGAAATAACTCCTCACCACAAAGAAACCTTGTTCTTCATAATTGCGCTGCCATTGACCACTACTTTTTAACATTCACTACGCTTGCCCTAGGGTATTTTATAACAGCTATTATAGCCGTTTGAAAAACCGAATGCCTAGTCAGTAACTTACTTTTGTTGTTATTATCTAACGATTACCGCTACCTATTGTTGAATAATGTTGAGACACATTTTTTATCAAATATATAATTAAAGATTGTCATCAATGTAATATTTAGCCATGGTATTGTACTTACATATTATTTCTAAAATTCAGTTTCAATATTAGTTAAGGAATACTTTTTTCATGACCGCATCGAATTATCTGGTTAAACAAATTATGACTTTTTTCAATTACCGAAAACTTATAACGACCTGTGCACTTCTACCAATGCTGGCAAACGCAACTATTGCTGACGAAAACTTTGAGCAGTGCAAAATCAACTTAGCAGAACGTGCAAAAAACACAGGATTTTCCACTTATATAACTCAAACCGTTATTGATAATATTACGCCTATTGAACGCGTTATTACTTTAGATAAAAAACAACCTGAATTTACCCAAACCTTTGAGCAATACATCAAAGCCAGAGTGAGTAATTATCATGTCCGAGTTGGCAAAGAGAAACTACAACAAAACAAAGTACTATTTGATAGATTGGAAAGTAAGTACGGAATCCCCCGCCAATATTTAGTGTCATTTTGGGGTTTAGAAACCGTTTTTGGTAAACATAAAGGTAAAATGTCAGTGCTTAACTCGCTAGCAACACTGGCATGTGATCAACGCCGTAGTGAATTTTTCACTCTAGAATTATTAAACCTGTTCACTTTAATTGAAACAGAAAAAGTGAAGGTTGAGCAACTACAAGGTTCTTGGGCAGGTGCTATGGGACATATGCAGTTTATGCCAACCGCTTTTTTAAAATATGCCGTTGATGGCGACAATGACGGCAACGTTGATATTTGGCAAAGTGAGGCTGACGCACTAACTACCGCGGCTAATTACTTAAACAAGATAGGTTGGCAGGCACAAGAACGTTGGGGCAGAGAAGTTAAATTACCTGAAAACTTTGCCTTTGAGAAAGTCAGCTTTGATCAATACTACCCGCTGAGTTACTTTCAACAATTAGGTGTTACCAAAACCAACAACCAAGCACTATCGAGCTACGATATTCAGGCAGAACTTTATCTTCCTTCTGGTCATCAAGGGCCCGCTTTTTTACTCTACCCTAATTTCAACGTTATTATGACGTGGAACTTGTCGAAAAGTTACGCGCTTTCAGTCGGTTTATTAGCAAATAAGTTAATTGGTGTTGACGGGCTTAAGTTTTTGCAAAGCCAACAAGCGTTAGATAACAGATATAGCTTTGAAGAAATGAAAACGTTACAAAGCCAACTCAATACATTAGGTTTTGAAACCGGTAAACCTGATGGGATTTGGGGGCCGAAAAGTCGCGACGCTATTCGCTCATTCCAACTAAAACATCAACTTATTGCTGATGGATATCCAAATAAAGCTCTGTTTTCAAAAATTAAATTAGTTATGAGTGAAAATGAAGAAGAAAAAACTGATATCAATAAACAGAGTTAATTATAGTTAAATAAATATTTGGTTTGATGGACTAAAATCCAACCTAAATAAGGCTTACGGGGAATAGCATAGCGTTGAATTATTGCTTTTTGTAGGTCGGATTTCAGTCCGTCAATCGTAAAGTGTGCGATTAACTTAAAGCAAATAACATTATTTATTTAATACCAACTCAACTCTTCAATCAATTCATAAAGCACTTTCAGTTCAAGGGTGTATTTTGCTTCGTTATAAGCGTCAGTTTCTATAACCCCTGCAGCTAATAAGGCTTCTGTTGAATTAGATAAATCTTTTAACCTGTTAACTTTAATGGCTTCTGGGCCGGTATAAAAACAAAGCGGGTTACTATCAAACATTTGTTTTTCGAACTCTAACCCTGTCCATAATTGTAATTCTGTTGTCGTTACACGGAAGTTTTTTAACTTAATGCGCTGCTTAGCTTTAGTAGTTCTTAACGTGTCGGTATCTTGGAAGAATATATATGCTGAGGTAACGAGCTTATCGTTATGGTCAACATAAGTAAGGGTTTTCCAAAATCCTGAAGGTATACGAACGGGTTCAAAGCCAACACCTTTAGTTAAAAAGCGATCGCAGGTAGTAAAAATTGGCCCTGTCATCACAATTAATTTATTGTCTTTTGATAAACTGAATTTAGAAACCGCTGTTTCTGGTACACGCCATTCGTCTTCATTAAAACACTTATGTTGCATAGAAGCATTAGTATAAGCACAGCTATCATTGCTAGCAGATAATGCTGTATTGTAATCCCCCAAGTAACTGCGGTACGTCTAGTTAAATGTCCTCTATCCCACGGTGTTCCGATATAAGCACTATTGGTTATTTGATTATTTCTCCCGACACGCGCATCAATAAACCATTTACGACCTTTATAACCCGATACCGTCTGCGCAATGGCGTTATCAACATTGGCAGCGGAAAATAGCGCCTGCTTGGTAGACTTACTCATAATGAGCGAGTAATGAATATAAGGAATGACTACATTGCCATCCAGTAAGCCCGGTGGTTGTAACACATCACCTGAAAGGGATAAGCTTGGCTTAGGCAACTCAATGTTGAATGAAGGTAAAAAATCTTTTTGATAACCATCGCGCACAGGGTAATTCCACCATCCTTGTTAATGTATAATTAAGTCTAGACAAGTTATAAAAATACACAATATGCAGCCCCACCTTAGAAAACCGTAAGCAAAGCGTAACGGCGCTTAAATAAACATCAAAATTCACTCGCCATTTATTACTGTTATAAAAAAGAAAAAGCAGCCGAAAATGGCTGCTTCATAGTCTAAGTAATGCTTTTCATTTAAAAACTAACCCGTATTTCGCATTCCCGTTGCGATACCTGTCATGCTAACCATTAATAGCTGTTCACAAACCGGATGTTCAGGTTGTTTTCGTAAACGTTTTAATGCTTCTATCTGCAATAAGTGCAAAGGTAGCAGGTACGGACGGCGTAAATTAAATGAAGTCAGGTTCCAAGGATCACTCTCCAAAGACTCTGTTTGTCCAAGTAACTCAAGCACTGTTTTTCTATCCGCGGTTAACTGTGTTCTTAATGCTTCGCCCATGGGCAGTAAGCTCTTTTCAACTAAGCTTTGATCGTATAATTTAGAGATATTAATATCAGACTTTAAATACACCATTTCAGTCAGCGAGATACGGGCTCTAAAGTATGGCCAGTTATCTAGCATATCTTTAATCGCGTCTTTGTGCGTTACACCTGCATCTGAAATCGCCTGACCAAAACCTAACCAACTGGGTACTACTAATCGATTTTGGCTCCATGCAAATATCCACGGAATAGCACGTAACGATTCAATACCGCCGTCAGACTTACGTTTACTAGGACGAGAGCCTAATGGTAAAGATGACAGCTCTTGCTCAGGGGTGGCTTGTCGAAAATAAGTAACAAAATCGTCTTGCTCACAGACATAGTCACGATAAATATCACAACTGCTTTGTGCCATGTCTTCCATCGCTTTTCGCCATGTGGCTTTCGGCGCAGGTTGCGGTTTAACTAAGCTGGCTAATATTGCACTGGCATATAAATGTAAGCTCCTTACGGCTAAATTAGGTAAACCAAATTTAAAGCGAATGGTTTCGCCCTGCTCTGTAACTCTTAGGCCACCTTCTAAAGTTCCTGGAGGTTGCGATGCAATAGCTGCATGAGCTGGCCCGCCGCCACGGCCGATAGTGCCACCTCGACCATGAAATAATTTCAGCACAATATTATGACTTTTAGCTGCTGCAACTAATGCTTCTTGAGCCTGATACTGCGCCCATGCTGCAGCTAGCACGCCAGCATCTTTTGCTGAATCACTATAACCTATCATTACGTGCTGCGCGCCATGCGTACGTTTTGTGTAATCTTTATCGGTTAATAACTTATCAATAACACCTGCGGCACTGTTTAAATCGTCTAGGGTTTCAAACAGTGGTGCAATCGGCATATCCCAAGTAAGGCCTGTCGCCTTCATTAATAAGTTAACCGTTAGAACATCGCTTTGCTCACTGGCCATCGAGATAATATAGATACCTAATACTTCTTTAGGTTGTTCTGCTATGAACTTGAACGTATCGAGCACTTCTTGCGTTTGCTCGCTCCATGTTACTTTCGGTAAGAGTGGTCTTGGGTTGTTAAGTTCTTGTTGAAGAAATTCACAACGTTTTTGTTCATTCCACGATAAATAATCGCCTAAGCCTAAACTTTGGGTAATTTCTGAAATGGCTTGATCATGAAATTCACTGTGTTGGCGAACATCAAGCTTAACTAATGAAATCCCAAAACAATGTATTTTACGAATAACGTCTAGTAACATTGAATTAGCAGCTCGGTCGAGTCCTGCAGCTAATAAGTTCTCACGACAAATAACTAAAGGCTTGAGCAATGCTTCTGGGCTAGCGATAACGCCACTAGTTTTATTTTCTTTCAACAGCGAAACACTACGCTCTAGTTGTGCAATGGTTTGCTTTAAAATATGACGATAAGGACCAATGTTATCAGTATCCGCAACGATTAATTCATCACTGGCTTTATTCATCGAAAGCTCAAGATAGAGACTTTGAAAATCGATTAAATACAACTCAGCCGCCAGCAGCCTTGCATTAATAATCGCTTGTTTACTTAACTTGGCAGTAACAAACGGATTACCATCACGGTCACCTGCCATCCAACTTGCCATAGTTATTGGTGTTGCATCTAAAGGTAATGCTTGGCCAGTAACCGCCCGACATAATTCGTCAAGCTCACGCACAAAAGTCGGTACAGCAAACCATAAGCTATCGCGAATAGCATCTAAACCCCAGCGCGACTCGTCTAATGGAGTTGGGCGTTGCGAACGTATTTCACTGGTGTGCCACGCTTGTTCAATTAACTCTTCAATGCGGCCATTTAAATCAGCACCTGATTGCGCTAATTCTTCTGCAACTTCATGGTATTTATGAATAAACGTACGACGATTAACTTCTGTTGGATGCGCAGTTAACACTAACTCAATATGGAGTTTATTAATGGCTGACAAAAATGCTTCTGGCGTACAACCATTCACTTGCTCTTTTAAAGAGGCTAATGGGTGTGGTAAATCAAGCTCTGCTAAGCCTTGTTCGCTAGTGGTATGTTGCTGCTCTGCAATATTAGCCAGATTCAGAAATTGGCTAAACGCGCGACCATAAATTAATAAGTCCTGTTCATCGCAAGATTCAAATAAGGTTTGTAGCTCATCAATAGCAAGCGTGTCTTGTGCAACACCATCTTTGGCAAGTAAGCGTACACGCTCAACATTTTCTAGCCAACGCTGGCCTTTATCATTGGCAATGGTTTTACCCAGTACCGAACCAAGTGAACGAATATTTTGTGATATGGTTTCTAACATACTTTGTTCTCTTATTAAGCTAAGTAACATAAGCGTAGAATTAATTTCAAATAGAGTCTAATATATAAAATTAATCTTTATCATAGACAAAAATCTATATGCCATTAAATTTGCAGTCAAACCGGCAGCCAACAATGAGGCAATTACAACTTATTCAAGCGTTGGCACGTTATCAAAGTTTGTCAGTTGTTGCCGAAAATCTGCATATATCGCAACCATCAGTGTCTATTCAGTTAAAGAATTTAAGCGATTTAATCGGCTTACCTGTCTACCAAATGCACGGGCGAAAACTAACCCTAACCGATGCAGGTAAGGCAGTGTTGCGCAGTGCAAATACCATATTTCAAAGTTTAGATAATCTCAAAACTGATATAGATAATTTACAAGGCGTGATCACAGGCACCTTATTAATTTCAGTTGTTACCACTGCACAATATTTTTTACCCTTGTTGCTAGCCGCCTTTGCCAAGCAACATCCAAAGGTCGAAATTAAGTTAGAGATAGGTAACCGAGAAAAAATACAAAGTCGACTCATTGATAATCGAGATGACTTTTATATTTTCAGTAATATTCCACAAAATGTAAAAGTGCTTGAAACACCTTTTTTAGATAATGAAGTGGTCGTAGTGGTGCCTGAAAATCATGAGTTAGCACAATTTCCAAAAGTGAGTTTAGCGCGCTTAAGCCATTACCCATTTATTTTGCGTGAGGCAGGCTCTGGTACTCGCGAATATACCGTAGAGCTATTTAAACAGCATGGCCTGACCTTAAATGAAAAAATGACCATTGCCAGTAGTGAAGCCATAAAACAAGCGGTTGCAGCGGGTTTAGGCATATCTGTGCTTAGCAAACACAGTTTAGATTTTGGTATTATGCCAAGGGTGAAAATTATTAATGTTGATCACTTTCCCATTCGCAGTAAATGGCGATTAGTGCAAAACGCCTCTCGACAGCCAACCCTACTCGCAAACGCTTTTCATAAGTTCATGGTAGAAAATGGCGACGATATTTTATCAACAGCCGTACAGAATAATTTGTAACAATGTGTAAAAATATGGCTAAGTTATCGACAATTTTTTACCAAATGATATAGTTACTTTAACTTTATAGTATTTATTTACCTAAAAACTCAATAATGTCGACTTATAGAATATAAGGAAATATTCAAATGCTAACTAACATTTCAACAAACTTTTATGACATTATGTTCGGAGATATTAATACTAATATCCCCATGAGTAAGCTAGAAACTAAAGTACTGCAAAAAGTTAAGCTTATTTTAAATACCCCTTCTAGCCTTAGCCAACAAATTCCAGTACTACCCGCGATGTTAGTTCGCTTGTTGAATGCAATTGACGATCCCGACACAAGTGTACTCAGCTTTGTTAAAATAATTGAGCAAGACCCCGCATTTGCTTTAGCTGTTCTAAAAGCAGCCAACTCCGCCCTTTATCATCGCGGTGACAAAGAAATAGTCTCGTTAAATCGTGCTATTACTTTTTTAGGGCTATCGGGTCTGTTACGTATCGCCACTACGCTCTTAATGGCTAAAGTTATTCCAAGCAAGCCGATTTATTACATTATGTTTGGTAAACAAATTTGGCTTCATTGTGTACATTGTGCAACGCTTTGTGAGCTTTTAGCGGCAAAGCATGATGAAAACGTTTTCGATGCTTACTTCTTGGGCTTAATTCACGATCTTGGAAAAGTCATCGTGTTTGATTGCTTATCACATGCGCTAGCTGAAGAATTATCAAGTCTGCCAGGCACAACCGTATTTAAAAAATTGATGACTGAAATGTCGGTTAGCATTAGTTATCTAATAGCCATTGAGTGGAAACTACCAAAAATTTACTGCGAAGCTTTGAAAGAACAACAAACTAAACCCAGCTCAGCTTTAGCTGCATTGTTGTATAAAGCAAATCAATTAACTGAATTATATTTAATGGTAGATAAAGGCATAATGTCTGATGCTGAGTGCGATAAAATACTCACTAAAAATGCCATAGATAAAAGTATTTGGCTTGAGTTTACTCATAAAGCCCCTGAAATAGAAAACAGCATAATTTAAAAATTCGTTTAAACAATATCAGAATATTTATAAGACCATTTATAAGACTAAAGACAATAAGCTTGAAAGATTTCAGCCGATTCTTATCGAGAAAAATGGTACTTTAGGTTATTAACAATAATGATTTGTTATCAAAACCGCTACGCCAAATCAATAAAATAAACGCCACATTATTTCATGACGCTATTAAACGTAAACAAGTTAATATAGCGAACTCAATTTAGTAAAGTAATTTACTTTTCAAGTGCTTCTAGCTTAAGTCTAAGTGACTCAACACGTTCTCTATTAACATTAAAGTCTGAATACCCAAGTCTAGACGCTGAACGAACATGTATAGTTGTTTGGTACATTGAAGATTCAGGGAAGTAAAACTCCACATCATCAACAAAACCAAAAAGGTCTGAGGTAAACTCAGCTCTAACATAACGACTTTCGGTCACGGTAACTTTCGAGTTTTCCAACGAGTTAATAACATTCAAAATGTTATTTTTAACTACACCATCAGATCCTTTAGAAACAATCGGGTTAATGTGGTGCGCTTCATCTTCTGCAAAACTATTAACACAATTAGGTTTATCTGGGCACGGCGTTAATTGGCCATTATCAACACCTAAAATGGGCGCATTTGATGAACAACCGGTTAACGCGATTAAACTTGATAAAATAATACTGGTGAAAAAAACTTGTGAACATTTGTTCATGGTGTTGACTCCTAAATGTATATATAAGCGCTATAATAATGGAGTCTGATCTTATTATCTGCTTTTTTATTTCAAGTGCTTAAGTAAGCATTGTTAGCTAATTACATTCAAACTAAAGCTTTTATATTTAGCGCAAGTTTGAAAAACTGAAGGTGAACTATCATTTGATCTTCAACAGATAAAACCGCACAATCCTCCCCCTGCGCTAAACCACAAACGTATACGCAAATAAACTTAAAGCTGCACATTTTAATTTCAATCAGCAAAGCAATCAGAGTAGAAATAATGTCTTCAAAAATACAACTGAGCAAAGAAGAGCTTAGAGAAAACAAACTTACCCGTGATGAATACTTATCGAAACCAAAAATCCCACTAATTGTGGTATTAGATAATGTAACCAACAGCTATAACATTGGTGCCTTTATTCGCTTGGCTGATGCTTTTGCTATTGAAAAAGTGATTGTTTGTGGCACAGGAGCATTGAGCATTTCAGATAAAAAAATGAAAAAAGCATCAAGAAATGAAGCTAAATGGGTTTGTGTTGAATATAACGAAAGTACCACCTCATGCTTACAAGCTTTGGCAGATGACGGCTATTCAGCTTACAGCGTTGAGCTATGTCGTGATTCAGTTGACTATACCTCAGTTGCCTACCCTGCTAAGTGTGCACTAGTATTAGGTAATGAACGCAAGGGTGTCAGCGAAGCCGCGTTAGAAATGAGTCATCAACAAATACACATCCCCATGTTTGGCATGGGTAACTCACTGAATGTTTCAACCGCTGGCGCTATAGTTTTAGCTGAATGTGCTAACCAAATTAGAAAACTACTCTAAAACAACACCAAACCGTTATAAAAAAGAGCTAACCAACTCAGTGGCTAGCTCTTATCAGTTCAAATGCACATGGATTTAATTCAAATGGTATTAAGGTTACAAAAACCCCTTAAGCGTATTTTTGTATGTGAAGATCCATTTGCGGGAAAGAACTATTTAAGACTTCAACTGCAAAGGTTTCTATATACTTTCTCGTTCAATTGGAAATACACGCCAAAATAACCTGGCGCATTAACCCAAGCTGACAGTGGTAAGTGAATAAATGCGCTTTATCTTGCGCTTCATAATGATGAACTAACAGATAGTCACCTATTTGCTAGTTCATCTCGTTTATGGCTCACTAAGTATGAAGTTTATCGTTCAGAAGTGTATAACTCTACTTACACTTATTAACCTTAACTTGTTTATTTTACAATCGCTTTCAGGTAGATAATAAGTGGATCAGAAGATTTCTTTACTATCACTGGCAACATACTAACTAAGGGTTCTAGGGCTAATGTGGTATTGGATTGCGCAGCGGTTTCTATAAATGCTAGATGTTGCCCTAAAGCCTGACAACCAATTGAACTAGCACTGCTTCGAATGGTATGCGCATGGTCAGCAAGTAGCTCTATATCTCCTTGCTGATAGGCACTACAAATTTGTTGCACTCCTTCATCTATTTCGGCCAAAAATAAATTGGATATCTGTACAAAAGCACTTATACCAATATCGTCTAATAATATACTGGCAGTATCTTGCACAAACCAATCTTTATCAGAGTCTTGTTTCGCTATATTCAACTGTTTTTTAGGAGAAATTGGTGCTGTATAGTTATCTAATGATTGCACAGGTAACCATTGCGATAGGTGACTATCAAGTAATATACGATCAATTGGCTTACTCAGCACTGCATCCATGCCACTATCAATAAAACGCTTATGATAGTGATCTCCAACATGTGCTGTTAACGCTATTATTGGAAGCTGGGTATTGCTCAGTGTTTCTCGCAATATTTTAGTTGCACTCACACCATCGAGAACTGGCATAGATACATCCATGAACACCAAATCATAATGCGTTTCACTAATTTTATCGATTGCTTGCCTACCGTCACCCGCGACGTCAACGGTAAGTCCTCTCCCTTCAAGTAAAATACGAGATAGAAATTGGTTAGTTTTATTGTCTTCAACTAGCAATACATGACCATTGAAAGATTGATCGACTGGCTGAATAAGCTGAGGTTTGATGATAGGCGTTTTAGCAACTTCAACAGGAATAAAAAAATAGAAAACCGCACCTTGCGCAGGTTTCGATTCAAAATCTATCGTTCCCCCCATTAACTCGACCAGTCGCCGAGAAATATTTAACCCCAAGCCTGTACCACTGTCTTTCTCACCTTGCTTAGCATCAAAAGTTAAAAAGGGTTTAAATATATTAGGCTGAATATCCAAAGGAATACCCAGACCTGTATCACATACACTTACCTGCAAATACTGCTGTTCATTCAAACTTACAGTAACTTTTATTTGACCATTTTCAGTAAACTTAACCGCATTACTTAACAAATTAATCAAGACTTGACGAATTTTAGCAGCATCAGCTCTAAGCCAAGGAGCAATATTATCTTCGATTAATAAGCTGAGTTCACTTGCTTGTTCTCGTGCCCGAGCATCAACAACCATTAAAGCAGATTGTAAAATATGTTTAAGATCAAAATCAATAGGCTGGTTTTCAAAACCACCTGCTTGCAGCTTTGAATAATCAAGCACATGGTCTACAACATATTTTAAATTTTCAGCCGAATTTTTTACAATACTAAGCATTTCACTATTGCGAGGACTCAATTCACTGTTATCGATTAATTCTAAAGCAGTAACTACCCCCGTTAGCGGTGTTCTCATTTCGTGGCTCATAATAGCAAAAAAGTCAGCCTGAATTTGACTCGCTTTTTCTGCTTTATCTCGGGCTTCTCTTAGCTCACCCGTCAGATTCTTTAGGTCAGCAATATTATTTTTTTCGGTAGACAACAGCATAAGTTGATCAAGCTGAGGATCCCAAGGCTTGAATTCATTCATCATTAATTGAGTGTCAGGCTGGTTAGTACTCATCCATGCTAACCAAGGTGCACCAACAAATATTACGTGCTCGCTGTCATCATCTAAGGTAACAAATTGTCCTCGCATGGCAAAATTACCATCGCATAGAACAAGCAATGCCATACTGTCTCGCGCATTTATAATACTAGAAAAGTCTTTGAGTCTATGGGGTCTGGTGACAGCAAATAAGTCAAAAAAATTTGCTTGCCAAATGTCAGGTTCGCATAAGTCTGTGTCTGGTAAATACTTGCATAAGGTAGGGCTTGGCTTACTGACTTTCATTTGTCTATTAACAGTAAAGAATACTGATGCAAGCTGCTTAATAACGTTAATACTATTATTTGTTGTTGCTGTATTCATGGGTAAGATAACCAGCTCAGATTAATGAATGACAAAGTGAATTACACTGGTTTCACCTTGACTAACCTGAACTTTCTCTACAGGTTCAAATGTTAATGTAGAGCCAAAACGTTTCGCTAACCCTTTTATAACACCGATCACAAATGGAGTGAGTCCTTCACGTTTACTTTCGTAACGAAGCGCAACGCGGTTGTCGTTGTTACTGACTTCAAAATATGGGGGGGTATAACCTATAAAAGTAGATGTGATACGGTCATGTAAATCATTGGTATGCTGTAAAAACTCCAACAAATTACTGCCTGTACTATCAAGTAATAGTCCATATGACTCTGGTGCAACGACTGTCGCCCAATAGTAACCAAACGCATCTAAACAATCTGCAGGACTTGCATTAAGCTGTTCTGAGGCAGCGCCTACCAATGCATATGTTACTTGGTCGTCATATTGTTGCATACTAACAAAAGAATCTACCGAAACGCCCGAAGCTTCAAATATTTTATTCCAACAATCAGCCCCGTGGTTTTCAGTAATCATAGCTTTCAATGATTTATTAATCAGTCCGTACATCTGCACTACTCCGGTGGAGCTAAAATACTATAGGTCAATTGAAGTCATCATATTAACCTTACGAGAAAATATGACCTAATTGAAGGTTATATCGTTAAGATTTTCCACCACTCGCTTTAATAGAAGCGCCTTAATTGGCTATTCTAAAACATAAAGCAGTAAATATTTGTGCCAAACTACATTACTATCTCTGCCAAACTATAACTAAGCATACGGTAATTATCAAATAAGCTATATCTGCAACATTGAGCACAACCTAAATTAAAAACTCATGACTGATAGCTAATCTCGTATTAATAATTGAACTCAATCGCCGTTAGCCTTAACATCTTATTTATCTGTTCATTGGCGTTTGAGTTAATGTCACTGACCTATACCTATTAACAATAGTGTTTAACAATAGTGTTTAACAATACCGAATAACTTAGCTGTTAATTATTACTGACTAAATTATCACGGCTAAAACCGTAACCACTTTAACGAGTGCCTAATAAAAATTAAGTGAGTTTTTGTGTCATCTTCTTTTACCAGCAAAATGCCTAATGTAGAAACCAGTATTTTTACCGAAATGTCGATCATGGCGAATCAATATCAGGCGATTAATTTATCTCAAGGTTTCCCTGAATTTGATACCCCTAATTTTTTGAAAGATAAAATTAATCAAGCGATCAGTGAAGGGAAAAACCAATACTCACCGTCAAACGGTTTGCCTGAACTATTAACGCAAATTGCTGAAATGGTGCATAGACAATATCAAACGCATTTACCCGATGCGCAAAAACTTGATGGACTAAACAACGTAACAATAACCTCTGGTGCTACTGAAGCGTTATGGGTTGCTATACAAACACTGGTGCGGCCAAATGATGAAGTTATTATTTTTGATCCCGCTTACGACTCATACGAGCCCGCCGTTGAACTTGCAGGCGGTATTTGTCGCCATATCACGCTTGATGCACCTGACTACGCAATAAATTGGCCACGAGTAGAGCAAAGTATTAATGAAAACACTCGCGCCATTATTATTAACAGTCCACACAACCCAACGGGTTCAATACTGAGTGAGTTTGACCTTAAAACACTGCAAAGCTTAGTTGAAAAACATAACCTCTATGTAATTAGTGACGAGGTTTACGAACACATGACTTTTGACGGCTTACGCCATGAAAGTGTGCTTCGTTATCCTAAACTGTTTAACCGTAGCTTTGTCGTTTCTAGTTTTGGTAAAACCTTTCATTGTACTGGTTGGAAAATGGGTTATTGCACCGCACCTAATGAACTTATGGCCGAGTTTAGAAAAATTCATCAATACGTGACCTTTTGCTCCTTTACGCCTGCACAAATTGCTATTGCACAAATGCTAAAAGAACAGCCAGCACATATCACTGAATTAGCGAGTTTTTATCAACAAAAACGCGATGTTCTGAATAATGCATTAAAAGACTCTCGCTTTACTTTGCTGCCATCTAAAGGCACATATTTCTTATTATTAGATTACTCGGCAATTTCAGCGCTAAATGATCGTGAATTTTGTCAGTGGTTAACTAAAGAAGTAGGCGTTGCTGCCATTCCGCTTAGCCCGCTGTACCCTGTTGAACAAAGGCCGACTTACCATAAAAATAATAAAGTGATCAGACTTTGTTTTGCAAAAAATGACGACACATTACGTAAAGCAGCGAAAATATTATGTCAACTTTAACCATAGTTGCCGTGTAATTCGACATACATTGCTTAGTTCAACACACTAATTTCAAACACTTAGAACAGCTGATTTTAGCGTATTTTATTGTCAATAAATCGGTTGATTTATAATTACTGCCTGAAACTTTTTTAGTTGATTTTTGTATCAATAGAGATGACATATAAGAGCTTAAAGATAGCAGTATTGCCTTAGTGTGGTTAAAGCAAATTACACATCAGTACAAAGGTGTAAGTGAAGCCGCATTAACATTAAGCAGGTGCTATCGTTTTAGCTGAGTGTGCTAATCAGTTCAGAAACTAGGTTAAAAACACTTTATCGTTATTATTTCATTGCTTTGTTCATCGCTCATAATATATAACATTAACCCAGTTTAAAGTTCAGTGTTGCTATCGTTAACTAGCAAAGCAACCAGTGGAATAACAACCAAGGAATACCCCATGATAAATGGCGCTCGTGTCTATTTTTGCATTTCTATTTTGTTTTTATCAATATTCTCAACCACGGCTAATGCTGCGGATAAAGTGTCGCAAGCAGCCGTAGCCATACCAGATAAATACGCGGCTAAAGTCGCTGAAGATATACTGCTGGCTGGTGGTAATGCGGTTGATGCTGCCATTGCAACGGGCTTTGCATTAGCCGTGACTTATATAGACGCCGGCAATATTGGTGGCGGTGGTTTTATGCTTATTTATATCGACGGCAAAGCCTTATTTTTAGATTATCGTGAAACCGCTCCCCTCACCGCACATCGCGATATGTATCTTAATGATGAAAAAGCGGTTATCCAAAATTTAAGTTTAATTGGTGCTAAAGCGCCAGGCGTACCAGGCACAGTTGCTGGCTTTTGGGAAGCGCATCAACGCTTTGGTAAACTGCCGTGGAGTAAGTTAGTAGAACCCGCTATAAAATTAGCAGAACAAGGGTTTATTCCAGCCAATATCTTGGTTGATGACATACAAGATAATTACCAACGCTTTAACGGACTAACTAATTTTCAAAGTTACTTTGGCAGCGTTGAACACGGAAAAAAATTCAAACAACCTGAGCTTGCAGCAACGTTAAAGCGCATAGCAAAAAATGGTAGCAAAGAGTTTTATCATGGTGAAACTGCAAAATTAATTGTTAAGCAAATGCAAAAAAGCGGCGGTATTATCAGCGCACAAGATCTTGCACAATACAAAGCAGTTTGGCGAGAGCCTTTAAAAGCTAATTGGCGCGATTACCAAATTTTATCTTCACCACCACCCAGTTCTGGCGGTTTTGGTGTTATTCAATTACTTAAAATGAAAGATTATTTAAGTAAAGAATTTGAAGGCGTTGCACATAACTCAGAGCAATATGTTCATTTAGTCGCTGAAATGGAAAAACGCGTATTTGCTGATCGCGCTGAATATCTGGGTGATCCTGCTTTTGTCGATATTGACATGACACACTTAATCAGCGACGAATACATTAAACGACGTGCAATGGAAGTTAAACCAAATGCCATATCGCGTTTAGAGTCAGTCAACCCTGGTCTACAATCACCTAACACCACTCACTACTCGATTGTTGATGCTGATGGCAACGCTGTTTCAAATACCTACACTATTAACTGGGCATATGGATCTGGCGTAGTGGTTGAAGGTGCAGGATTTTTATTAAATAACGAAATGGACGACTTTAGTGTTAAACCGGGTGTCGCTAATATTTTTGGCGTTGTTGGCAATACCGCTAATGAAATACAACCGGGCAAGCGCATGCTTTCATCCATGTCGCCCACCATACTTTTACAAGACAACAAAGCCGTAATGGTGATTGGTACACCGGGTGGCTCAACAATTTTCACCTCAGTGTTCCAAGCAGTGGTTAATATACTCGATTTTAAAATGACACCGCTTGAAGCTGCTAGCGCGAGTCGTTTTCATCATCAATTACTACCACCAGATTTAATCACCCAAAGCCCTTCACTTCCGCTTCCTGAAAGTACGATTAAGGCTTTAACCAAACGCGGTTATCGTGTTGAACCTCATAGCTGGGAATTTGGTGATATACAGGTTATTTACAAAGACGGAGAACAACTTATTCCGGCCTCAGACTCGCGCGATAGAGGCGTTTCAAAAGTAATTGATATAAAGTAATTGCTTGAAAGTAGTTGGTTTAAAGGAATAAGTTGAAGTTAAATCGTAAGGGTCAGCGTCATGGCAATATATAAAATGCACCTGACCCCATTTAACGCTTATTTTGCATGAGACTGACGAGTATCATCTTGGTTTTGGTCCACCCACTGAATATCCTTATAATTAAAACCTTTTTTAAGCGTTGGTTTTACAATTTCAAAATATGGCGACAAGTCAAAATCTCTTGGAATAAAGTGGCTGTAATGCTTTTTTTCTAAACGACTATTGGTAAAAATTTTAGGCTTCAACCGTGAAAAACCGCGAGCAGGTAATTCTGCGGTTTCTGTCAATTTATCCTCTTGAATTTTTAAAGGTAAAATAGGATAACGAATAGACTGAAAAGCCTGTGCAATTAAAGTAGAGCAAATCGCCTTAGTTGGATCACCACTACCAAACTCAAGTAATCTTCGTCGAAAATGAAGAGGTACTGGCGGCGTTGGCAGTAAATATCGCATCAAATCGATAATATTTTTAGTATCGTATTGCATGCCAATGCGAGAAGTAACAAATGCTAATAACGCTTCATTATCATTTTTTGTCAGGCCAAACGGTCGACAAATACGCATATTAAATCCAGCGTATTTTTCTAACGGAACAGTACAAACGCCATCAACTAAATCAGCCTCTAACAAAGGTAACATGTTAGGTTTATCGCCAATATAAATACATACATGAGACCAAGTAGACTGCGTTAAATATTTAATAGCAGTACTTATGCGACTATCACCTTCTATCAATAGTAAATCACCCGGCAAAAGACTCTCATTTAACTGCTCAATCGAAAGCGTACTAAATGTAGTATATGAGTCACGAGGCTTATTTAAAAACGTAGCTAATTTATCGCCAAATGCATTGCCAATACGAGAGAGAATGCTCTGTTTTTGATCTTGTTTATTTACCGACATTACCAATACTTAACCTGTGTTAAACGCTAAAGTTTTGCCAACATTAATCTCTCATCGGCACCGGTTTCTTATAATTAACAGCATAAACCTAGCAACTTTTGCATGCAACGTTCTATAAGCCCATAAACTGAAAAACAATATTTTCTTAGCAAACTTGATATAAAAATACTTACTGTAGTAGTTTTATCTGCTCACAATGATCAGCTTATAACGCCATACATTTACCGTAGTTCAAAAGCTAATTTTTGCTTATTTGTGCAATAAAGTTTCAATTAATCACATTTATTAAAAAAACACAGCTTCTAAAGCCACACGTAATATATTGATTTAAATATAAATAAAATAATTTCATCATTTTTTAAAATTAAATGTTGCACAAATTAAAAACGCACATTATTATCTCGCCGCTTCTTGATGATAGCCAATCCGAGTACATTACAAATTTAGTTTGTAGCAAGGCAAATGAGCAACTATCCAAGAGTGAATTTGACTGTGCATAAGCACTATTAATATCACTTAACTGACTCGCAGATAAATATTATCCGAGCAGTTGCTTAGGACGTAATAGATACGTTCTTTTACTCGGAGAATACCATGGCTTTATCAACACAATTAAAAGACTTCAAAATCAAAGTACCTGCAGCAACGGTTGCGGCTAACCAAAGTGAATGCTTTGCTTATACACAACCATCTAATCAAGAAGTTGAACAACTAGCAGCACAATTTGGCGCGCCTTTAATGGTACTTGACTGCGAAGCTATTCGTCGCCAATACCATGCACTTAAAAACGCATTACCTAATGTTACCCTGCACTTTGCATTAAAACCTTTGCCATTAGCGGCAGTTGTTCGCACATTGCTAGCTGAAGGCGCGAGCTTTGATTTAGCCACCAGCGGAGAAGTTGATTTAGTTGCAAGTGAAGGCGTACCAAGCGAGCGCACCATTCACACGCACCCAATTAAGCGCGATAGTGACATTCGTGATGCATTAGCCTACGGCTGCACAGTATTTGTGGTTGATAACATCAACGAATTAGAAAAATTTATTGCTTATAAAGACCAAGCAGAAATTTTAGTACGTTTAAGCTTTCGCAATAAAGATGCCTTTGCTGATTTATCTAAAAAGTTTGGTTGTAGCCCAGAAATGGCAATCGAAATTATTACTTACGCACAACAATTAGGCATTCGTATTAAAGGTTTATCGTTCCATGTTGGTTCGCAAACAGCTAGCCCAATTAAGTATGTTGATGCAATTAACGCTTGTGCAAAAGTTATTGCGCAAGTTAGTGAGCTTGGCTTGCCTGCATTGAGCACATTAGACATTGGTGGTGGATTTCCAGTGCCTTACAGCGCTGATGTATTGCCAATTGATGTGTTTTGCGCGCCAATTAATGTTGCCCTTGCACAATTGCCAGAAACCATGCAAATACTAGCAGAGCCTGGCCGCTTTATTGTTGCAAGCTGTGTAACTAGCGTGGCATCTGTCATGGGTCAATCTGTGCGTGAAGGTAAAACATGGTACTACTTAGATGACGGTATTTACGGCTCGTTCAGTGGCTTAATGTTTGATGAAGCAGCATACCCAATCGACAGTGCAAAACAAGACGGCATGCGTTTTGACTCAGTACTAGCAGGCCCAACATGCGACAGTATTGACGTAGTAAGCGAATCAATTATGTTACCTAAGCTAAACAATGGTGATTTAATTATCAGTCGAATGATGGGTGCATACACTCTAGCGACTGCTACCGATTTTAACTTCTTCAAACGTGCAGAAGTAGTGGTATTAAATGAGCAAGTTCACAGCCAAGTATTAACGGGCTAATAGCTTAAGCAAGTTCCCCCGCTATAGATACGCAGGCTTGTATCTGTACAAACATAAAGCGCAGTTTACTACTGCGTTTTTTCTTTAAACAATACTGGGTTTATTGAAAAAGTATAAGAGACATTGCATTACTAATTAACTATGCCACTATAATTGTGTTTTTAATAAAGCAAAAGCGATCCTGATGTTCTCAATTTCTAATACTTCACTCATTATTGTATTTAGGAAAGTGGATGTTTTGTTATTTCGCTTTATTCAATAACGGTTATATATGCTAGAATATAACCATATTATTAATTGAAAATTATTAGGCGTATTTCATGTCTGCACACTCAACTTACGACATTTGTGTTGAACCTATAGAACTTTATAAATTACTTAAAATTGCCAATATGGTTGGCGGTGGCGGCGAAGCTAAAACCATGATCAGTGAAGGTAATATTAAAGTAAATAACGAAGTTACCGTGCAAAAGCGTAAAAAAATTCGCCACGGCGATATTATCGAACTAAACGGTAAAGCTATTAAAATCGCTTATAACCCTGCTCAAAAATCAGCAGAGTTCATTAATACCGTTGTTTCAGCGACTAAAAATGCAAAAAAGAAAAAAAGAGCTAACAGTAAAGCGCCGGTTACTTCATCAGAAACGGTAACTAAACCTTCAGCTGAGCGAGTGAAAAGAAAACCTACTTCAGTTTAATTAGGCAAAGTTTTACTCTTAGTCGAGTTTACATAGTAGATTTTAAAAATAACATTCAACATGTTATAACTACAAAAACCGAAAAACTTAATGATAAGGCTTTTCGGTTTTTCTGTTTATATTCAGTAAAAATAAAATAGCCATAACGCTAACCTTATTGACCCGTTAAATTGCTGAGCTTTGCTTAATGATATAAATAATGGCTAAAATACCTCAACTTCTCGTCAATCGCACAATATATAAAGGTAATCATGTGATCAGAACTTTACTAGTTTTACTTAGCTTATTTATCTCATTACAAGTGTTTGCTGCAAATACGCAGGGACAATATATTCAACCGAGTAACTTATCCCCGAAAGTGCGTATAGAAACCAATATGGGCAATATCATTATTGAGCTTGACCGTTACCGATCGAAAATTGCGGCTAATAATTTCTTAGGTTATATCACCCGAGGACAATATGATAAAACGTTAATCCACCGTGTTGAAGAAGGCTATCTGATTCAGGCTGGTGGTTTTATGACTAACTACACTGAAATTGAGTCCGACGAGCCTATTTTTAATGAATCAGGCAACGGTTTAACAAACAGCGAAGGCACAATCGCGATGGCGAAACAGCTTAACGACGCGCATTCTGCAACCAGCCAATTTTTTATTAACCTTAATGACAATACCAATTTAGACCCAGGCAGCTCGTGGGGCTATGCTGTATTTGGCGAAGTTATTGAAGGCTATGAAGTATTAGAAGCGATCGCACAAGTAGAAGTGGGTTACAGTGAACAATTAGGCTACACCACAGTGCCGAAAAAAATGATCACCATAATAAGAGTTGTCATTCTTGATGAAGAAAAAGCAGATGAATAGTTAATTGGAATAACCATCAAATAATAACGGCCAACCAGTAAAATATATGAATTAAATTGATGCTTACTTAGATTGCTCGCAGCTAAGAATCAATAAACCTGACCCCCATTGATTCTTGATTCCTTTATAGCTGCATACAAGCAACGGTCAATGATTAAAAATACCTATATCTAACTAAATGGTCACGGCGAAAGATAGAAATTTAGTATTTATTGATCATAGTATTTATTACTTCAACAACCTCTTCTGATTTTTTTAGGTTTAATCCATCTGGGTGTGGCTGCGAAAACTGTCCTTTATCGTTATCAAAATATTGACCAGAATGTTCAGCAATACCTTCTTCTAATGCCAAACGTTTTAATATTTTCGCGCCAATACTTAAATCATGTCCTTCAACACCAAACCCTTCTTTTACCATTTTTGAGGCCAATAAAGATCCAGGATTAACGGCAATAATTGCAGGCCCTTTGCCACCAAATTTTTCGGCAAGTACTTTGCTCCACATAGTAATAGCCAATTTGCTTTGAGCATAAGCTTCCATATCACTCAGTTTTACTTTTCCAAGTAATGCCTGAATATTTACAGGTGATTGGGCGGCCGAAGAAAGGTTAATAATTCGTCCTGAACTCCCAAGTAAAGGTGAAAGCTCTTGGGCAAATATATATGGCGAAATTGTATTAACAACAAATCGAAGATCTAATCCATCTGGTGTTATTGTGTTATTTGATTTAAATATACCAGCGTTATTGATGAGTACATCAAAGCTCTTATATTCATTCTTAATATCTTCTACCAATTTTTTAACATCAGAAAGAACAGATAAATCAGCTAAATAACTGTTGATGCTGCCTGCATTGGGTATTGCAGCCAATAAGCTTTTAACTGCTTTTAACTTTTCAACATTACGTCCATGTATTAATAAGTTATGTCCATCAGACGCTAAAAGTTTTGCAGTTTCTAAACCAATGCCATCAGTTGCACCTGTGATCAGGATCATTTTTTTCATGTTGTTCTTCCTTCAAAAAGTAAAAGTTATACTGCAAAGTTATGCTAAAAATCTAGGTCAAAAAGTTAGGTTGTAAAATCAGGTAGTACTTCATTCGCAATACGTTTTAAAGTTGCTGGAGTAATCAATTTTAGATACTGAACTGTCAATCTAATCTTCTATAAGAATGACTAAAACAATACTAATCGGTTAGGCTTGAAAATACGATGGTAACCTCGACTAACCCATTCAAAATAAACTTGTTATAACAAGGAATCTATTTCAAACTTCACTACTTTTCATTTTCTTGTCTGTTTTACCTATTTACTTAAGTGCAATGCGCCAAAATTAACTAATTTAATATTAACGCATAACAAATTAAGCTAAGCCTCAATGCCTTCAATAAGAAAGTGATTGCTAATAGAACCTGCGCTGCGCGCTGCAAGATGCGGAGCATAGTCAGGATCTTTCATAAAGGCAACTGCTGACGCTTTTGCTGGCCACTCAATAATAACTCGTAGTGTTGCATTGTCACCTTCACCTTCTAAACGCTCGTGGTTTGCTGTTCGAGCAATATATTTGCCACCGTGTTTAGCGACTACAGCATTAGTTGGAGCAACATAATCAGGTATCCAATCTTCATTGGTTGGTGTTACTTCTATAACTGAATAATAAGTCATCATTTTTTCCTAAACTTTTATTAGTACAATATTAACTGGCAAAGCCGCTAAAGGGCTTTAACCAAAGAATGCATTAAACGTCTACAACTACTTTGCCCATGCCTTGACCACTTGAAAGGCGATCGTGTGCTTTACCTGCTTCTTCTAAACTAAAGGTTTGTTCATCTAATACCGGACGTAAAGCGCCAGCTTCAGCTATCTCAGTTAACGTGTTAAGAATGTGAGCATGGTTTTCACGTTTATAGTTATGCAACATAGGGATCAACATAAACACCACATGCAATGAAAGACCTTTAAAATGCGCTACGCTTAAATCTAATTCCACCATAGCAACCGTTGAAGCAACATGGCCATTTAACGAGGCGGCGTTAAATGAGTTAGTCATGTTTGCGCCACCAACTGAATCAAATACCACATCAAAACCATTACCTGCGGTATGTTTAGCAACGTATTCTTCAACGGTTTCGCTTTTGTAATTAATACCTTTTGCGCCTAGCGATTCAATTAAAGCTAATTGCTTGTCACCACCACTTGTAGCAAAAACATTAGCACCCATGTAGTTAGCAAGTTGAACGGCGATATGTCCAACGCCACCTGAGCCGCCATGTACTAATACATTTTGACCTTTGCTTGTATTAGCGCGTGTTAATCCTTCGTAAGCGGTAATGCCAACCAAAGGTATTGCAGCCGCTTCGCGCATAGTTAAATTTTTAGCTTTTTTAGCCATTAAGTTAGCATCGGCAACTATGTACTCTGCCAAGGTTCCTGGTAAATCTGCTAATCCACCAGCACAACCATAAACTTCATCTCCTACTGAAAACTGAGTAACACCAGTGCCTACAGCTTCAACAACTCCGGCAAAGTCCATTCCTAATACTGCAGGTAATGGTGGCGCAAGAGGTAAGTCATCACCCATTAGGCGGATCATGGTATCAACCGTGTTTATACTGCTCGCTTTAATATTAACAAGCACATGGCCAGCTTTAACTTCAGGCTTTGCGATATCTGCTACTTCAAATACTTCTGAACCACCAAAATTTTTTATGATCATTGCTTTCATGAGATTTACCTTTTTGATTAAGTCGTTAACTAATAGATGTCATTTAATCGAGTAAGTATATTTACTATTGATTATTTTGATAATAGACTTAGTTAAAGAATCACTTTATATTTTTTATTGATAATCATGAATATTGAACACCTTAAACTTTTTATAAGAATTGCAACGACTCATAACATTAGCTTAGCGGGCAGTGAGTTAAGGTTATCTCCTGCGGTTGCAAGTGCTCACATCAATAAACTAGAAGCTGAATTAAGGGTAAGATTAATTCATCGAACGACTCGTAAAGTGTCACTTACTGAAGAAGGAAGAGCTTTTCTTCCTCATGCTGAAGATGTTATCTCTAGTGTTGAAGCAGCACGAGCTTCTGTTGGCGCGGGTAACGCATTTCCCAGAGGAACATTACGTGTAACAGCCCCAGCTTCTTTTGGGCGAATGCATATACTGCCTGCACTAACAAAATTTTTAGCCTTATATCCTGATTTAAATGTTGATTTAAAACTCTCTGATACCATTGTTGATCTGGTTGAGGGTGGGTTTGATATCGCCATTCGTAACTCTGCATTAAAAGATTCGAGCTTAATTGCGAAAAAATTAGCCCCAGACAGCAGAATATTATGTTCATCACCCGCATATTTATCCAAAAATGGAGAGCCAAAAACTCCAGAAGAACTAAATGAACATCAATGTATTACATTAATAGGCTTGGATGATTGGGCGTTTAAAACGCCAAAAGGACAAGTAAACATTAAAGTGAAAGGTGCTTTAAGAACTGATAATGGAGAAGCGGTTCGAGATGCTTGTTGTAACGGTTTAGGTATAACCATAAGCTCTAAATGGAGTGTTCATAAACACCTTCAAAGTGGTGAACTTGTGCAAATACTTAAAGATTATCCTATTGCGACTAATACAGCTATTTGGGCTGTTTATCCTAGCTCTAGATTACTTGCGCCAAAAGTGAGAGCCTTTATCGATTACTTTGCTGAACATTTTGGGGATTCTCCTTATTGGGAATAAATAGCAATTTAATGTGTACCTGCCTTTAGTTATTTAGTTAGTTGGATAAAGAATGAAATCATCAAACACTTGCTTTTTTACTGGCAACTTTGCGTTTGGTAACCAGTTAACTAACTGTTCTAGGTGCTGTATTGTTAATTCTAATTTACGCTCATTTTTATGCGCTTTGGCTGTAAATGGATAGTCGACACCTGGTTGTTGTGTCATCTCAATATGAGTACCTAAAATGTGCTTTACTGTTTTTGTTTGAGCATATTTGTACAGCTTTTTCATGCTCTGACTAAAAGCCTCAAAATTTTCCTGTTTAAAGTAAATGCGTCCGGGATATAAAGAATCTCCGGTAAACAAAATCTGAGTTTCATAATCATATAACGCTAGGTGAGCATCTTGGTGTCCTGGTAATGGTAAAATATCAATGCGCCGACCGCCCAAATCTAATTGATACATGCCATCTGGCCAATGATTAAAACCAAAGAAACGCTTAACCGAGTCAAGATCTTTGCCAATTATTTGCGTATTAGGTTTGTCTATAAATAAGCTATCGCCCGCCACGTGGTCACCATGTCCGTGGCTATGACTAACAATAAGCTCAATGGTGTTGAGCTCGTTATCAATTAACCACTGTTTGATAACATTATCGACTATTTGGCGTTGACCAAAGTCTGACGCGCCAGAATCTTGCATTAATACTTTGTTTTTACCAAACAACAAATAGATAAAAGGGGCTTCAAAATTAGTACACACTGACTGGCGTATAATAAATAGATTTTCATCGTACTGATGCACTTGCCCCTTAGCTTCTGTCGCGCAATTAACACCATTTATCCACACTTTAGGGAATGTCTTAGGAAACACCTTTGAAGCTGCTGTCGAAGACCAACTTGTCAGTACTATTAAGGCTATTAATATGAAAGATGAATGGAATTTTTTTCTTAAATAAAGCGGAAACATATGGCGCACTCTTAAGCGTTTGGGTGTTAAAAACCTTAGCAGTAAGATGGATTTTTTTCTAGTTATTAACTGTGGTTAACTGAGCTAAACAAGCAGTGAACTAAAAAAGACGAGTTTGCCCTTAGCTCACCCTCGCTTCGCTTGCAGTTAAATCAATAAAGGCTCAAGCGCCTTTAACTATTCAAGTATTAATCTATAAATTCCCTTACCATCTACCGCAACATAGATATAGCCATCGGGTCCTTGTTTTACATTACGCACACGGCTTAGATCATCTTTAACTATTTCCGCCTTAACAACTTGGTTACCATCAAGTGTTAGCATAATGACCTGACCAAACTTTAATGAACCAACCAGAATATTGCCTTGCCAATTGGGATACTTGTCACTGGTTACAAACGTCATACCTGAAGGTGCTATTGATGGATCCCAGTACCATAGAGGTTGCTCCATACCCTGCTTTTTCGTTAAGTCGGTAAAAGAAGTACCTGAATAATTAATGCCATAACTAATCACTGGCCAGCCATAATTTTTACCTTTGGCAATAAGATTAACTTCATCACCACCACGCGGACCGTGCTCATGGCTAAAAATATCGCCTGTTACAGGGTGCTTGGCCATGCCTTGCGGGTTGCGATGACCATAGGAATAAATTGCAGTTTTAGCGCCGTTAGTTTTAACAAAAGGGTTATCATCGGGTATACGACCATCATCATATAACCGATATACTTTACCAGCATCACGGGTAATATCCTGCGGGTTAATATCTCTTTGGCCTCTATCACCAATAGAAAAATACAAATAACCTTCGTTATCAAACGCTAATCTGCTGCCAAAATGAGAATTTTTTTTACCGTAAGCTTGAGCAATATAAATATCTTCTTGTTCGCTTAGGCTTTTACCATCGAACTTTGCCCGCATAATGGCGGTACTTTTATTGCCTTTGCCGTCAGCTTTTACGTAAGACAAATACAGCCAAGCGTTATTGGCATAGTCGGGGTGTAAAGCAATATCAAGTAAACCGCCTTGACCTCCAGTAACTACCTTTGGCAAACCCGTAACATTCTCTGCACTACCACTGCCCTTTTTTACGACTTTTAACTCGCCACTGCGCAAGGTAATTAACAAATCACCATTGGGTATCCACGCCATGCCCCAAGGAATACCTGAGTCAGCAAAATACAACTCTGAGACAAGTTTTGTCTTTGTTACTTCAGCGCTATTAACGAAAAAAGGCATAAATACACAAGCCAAAAATGGCATCAGCATTTTTTTTCGTAACCTAATGCTAAGTAGCTTGATCTTAAGTAATTTTATCTGTTTTAGTGGTGGCATAATTGTTACTCCTTATGAACTCGACTAATGTCATGATAAGTGATTTAGTGACAATTAAAAGTAAAACTTATTTACTCAATTAAACAAGATAAGACATTATTTTAGTTAACAAGAAGTTATTACGGATGGCTTGATAAGTTTGGCTAATTTAAATCTAACAACACGACATAGAGACTTAAACAGCCAAACAGTGATATTGAACAGCATTAACTTCAATGCTAGTTGTCACGTTTATTTATCTTCCAATGTTGGCCAAACAAAAGGTGCAGGTTTGCTGGAGGTCTTTTCTACTGCTGCTGTTTTTTGAGAGAGTATGCCCCTGATCACATTCCCCGTTGCTTTATGCTTACTGCAAAATGTTTTCAGATATAAAATTTCAACTCTACTGCGTGCCCAAGGGGTTGTACGGAGAAATTTTAAACTTGATTTAAGACGCGGTTTATTAGTAAAACAACGAATATTAAGTAACTCACCCATCTTATCCCAACCAACTTCTTTCTCAAGTTCAGTGAGGATTTGTTCAAGTTTTATGCCGTGAAGCGGCTCATTACCTTTATTCATTAGCTACCTAAAATCAAAAAATAGCATTGTACCAAGTTTCCTTAAAATATTAACTATGCCACTCATAATAAATTTTAGCGACGTAAGCTGGCTAAGTCTCACCAAAAGATTAGAAGGTATATCAGGCTAATTAGGGTCAGGTACACATTAACAACATTTATCCATTTAACTCTTTGAAAAGAATACCCTAAAACCTTGTATTATATGTGTCTGAGGGTTGTTTACTTTGAGTAATAATATCCTTGAAATTTAATGTGTATCTGACCCTACTTTATACAAAGCCAATATTATAATAATTAGGGTCAGGTACACATTAACAAAATCTGCCCATTTAATTATTATTCACCCAAAACTCAGGTAAGATAAATAGCGGCTAGTTGTTTACTTTTAGGAAAGCTCTGCTGAAAATTTAATGTGTACCTGACCCTACTTTATATTTTAACCATACAAAGCAAAAAAAGCGTTGAGATAACTCTCAACGCTTTTATATTTGCTACTTAATATTAACTAACTCAGTATTTCTAACTCAGTAATGTCTCACTAAGTGTTAGTCCAACATATAGGCACGCAGTAACGACTGGTCTGTAGTGCTATTGTTTTCGTCAGTAACGATAATTCGCATATGGATAAAATCTCCCGCTACACCTTCATTTGGAATAGTGGCATACCATTGACCGTTGATTTTCTCTACAGTTGCGTTTTCATCAATATCCTCTGGCAACACTTTAGTGCGGTTGTAAGGAAAAGATACCTCTTCATCAACTCGACACGAAGTGAAACGATACATCTGACATTCTCTGCCAACGCGGTAAGTTACTGAAACATTTGTCAACTCAACGTCACCATCACCTTGGTTTTTACCACTGATTTTAATACGAACTGGCGAGTTAGCTTTTGCGGTATTCTCTAAATCCAAAGGAATATCGATCACAGGGATCAAAATATCTTGTAAACCCTGTTTTTCGGCACTCGTGGTAAATGTATGCATTACATATAATTCTGATCCTAAAAGTTCTTTAGCAACATGCACATTACCAACGCCGCGTTTATAGGTGTTAATAGAATAGCCAATTTCTACACTTTCATCCGGTAATTCTAAATAACCATTGGTTAAGTAAGCTTGCTGACCATCTACCGATATTCCAACTGCAGAGCTTAAACTGTAACCTAAGCCACCATCATGACCAGCAGCATCTCCATATGAAGCATTGTTAATGCTTAAAAGGTTTGTATCTCTGTATCCACGAGGAGTTCCGTTAGTTATTAACGTTGATCCCCAAGGCGCTTTATCCCAAGACGTTACTTCTCTTGCACCTTTGGTGAGCTCACGAGGGCCATCGAATAAGCCACCATCAGTATTAAACCTAACTGTTGGCATAACCAAATTAGTCCAAGTAATCGTTGGCTCTTCGAATTTTGCACGTTGTTTATCATTAACCGGCTTACCATCATTTTGCTTATTCGACTCTGAACCCGTGAAATATTCAGTACGCACAAGCGGCGCTATCAACATTTGTGGGCTACCCGTCGCATAAAACTCACCAGTACTTGGCAATGCAGCATAAACATCGGTAAATTTAGGGCGTTCAGCACCTTGGGTATAATGCTTTGCTTCAATAGCAGCTAAATCTTTGTCTTTAACACGTAATGTACCCGTTTTGATATAACCATCTTCTGAATGAACTAATGAATAAACATAAGGCGAATATTCATGCGCAGTGCCTGACCAGCTGACTTGTAAACTACCGTTAGCGTCTATTTCTTCGTACAACTTAGCCATTTCTTCCTGAGTGATTGTAACAACCGGAATCGCTGGATTACCTGAAATAGTAGCCTTGTAGCGCCCTGTTCTGTTTACAACTGAGCCTATAATACCTATTGCACCAGCATCAATCGCTTTAGTAACTTGTACACTGGTAATATAATAATCAGCGTCAACTAACGCAATTTTACCAGCAACATCAAATTGACTCCAATCAGTAGAATAACCACCATCGCCAACAGCTACTACTTCAGTAGAGCCTTCGCCATTGAATGTTCGTGCTCCACCAGCCAATATATAATCAATAGTGGTTCCTCCAGCAGTCGTTATAATAGGTTTAGGTGCAAATGCACGTGTGGTTACAAAGCTGTTGAAGCGAGGGTCATTACCTTTAGATAAACCATAAAAATCAGTAACATAGTCAGGCGCTAATTCAGTGGCAGCTAATTTCAGCACTTCTTGGTCACTTAAGGCATAAGTAAAGCCAAATGAGAAACCTTGCATTTCAGAAGGTTTATCCGTTTTGAATGTTATTTTTTCAGCGGTATTAGCGTCAAAAACAATCTCTTGATCAGATGCTAAATCAACACTTAATTCCGCCATCATTGTCGCAGACTCAACTAACCCACCGTAAGATGTAGGATTGTCGTAAGTCATGATATGTGCAACAACGCTATAACGACCTTTAGGTAACTCAATCGTTTTAGTGCCAGCAACAAAACTCGAACTTGAACCCCAGTCATCTTCATCACTAACAATATAGAATTTCGAAGGACTTGCCGCAGGCAAACCTAAGCGGTCTATCGCTGTTAAGGTTAAATTCATCGTCGGTGGTTCTATCCAAAATGACACTGGCACAGTAACTTTTTCATTGTCAGCACTTACCCAGTCACCACTTTTACGGCTATTTTTACCACGAGAATTCGATACTTCGCTGCCAATTAAGCGGCCAGTAATAGCGCCATAAGTCGCATTATCTAAAGCAACAGTAGGATCAATCCATAAAGGTACGCTGGCATTACCGTTTGCTGGAATCGTGATCTGTTCAACACTTAAACCTGCTAACTTTTCAGTTGCAATGACAAGTCCGTTGTCACCTAAAAAGCTTAACTCTAAATCAAAGGTTACATCTTCGTCGCTTAAGTTAGACAGAGAAACACTGGTTTGAGTGAGGCTATTTTCTTGTTGATAATCAAAAAAGCCTAGCTCCATATTAGGCGGAGCAATCACCGATTGAACAATCGCTCGATTGACATCCATTGGTCCTGCACCTTGGTCTAGCACATGGGCATCGGTTGTTGAAACTGACGACGTTAATACCGCTTTCAGCTGACGCGGCGTTAGGTCAGGTCTAGCTTGCAGTACTAAAGCAGCACCACCAGATACATGTGGAGCAGACATTGAGGTGCCTGAATATGCACGATAAGCAGTTTCACCTTTACCACCTGAAGCACTAGCAATAACAGCTACGCCCTGAGAAGTAATATCAGGCTTAGCTGAGTGACCGTCTGGAGAAGGACCACGACTTGAAAATTCAGCTGTTTGACCAATACGGTCAATAGCACCAACGGTTAAAGCACTGGGTGCACAACCAGGCGAACCTACGGTTTCACGTGTGAAACTGTTACCAGCAGAAACAACAAATAAAGCATCATCACTTAGCTCTTCTAACATGTCGACTAATGGACCGCTACAAGACGTTGCAGAGCCACCTAATGACATACTTACAATATCAGCGCCATTATCAACAGCCCATTGCATGCCAGACAAAATACCAGAAGTTAAGCCACCACCAGCATCATTAAGCACTTTACCAATTAATAATTGTGCGCCGGGTGCCATACCTACATATTTACCATTAGACTCAACACCAGAGCCAGCTACCGTGGAAGCCGTGTGCGTACCATGACCATTAAGATCGTCAACACTATTAGAGCCAGAGCGGTTAAAATCGTAAGATAAAATAACATTACTCGCTAAATCTGGATGATCAGTATCGTAGCCAGTATCCAAAACAGCCACTTTAACGCCTTCACCATTAAAACTCATAGCATGTGAGCCATATGCACCAGTTAAAGGAACAGTAGGTGATGTTTCATCAATATCAAAAAACTTATGCCACCATTTGTCTTTACCATTTTTATCTTTTTTGTTCTTTCCTTTAGCTTTATCTTTTGACTCTTTATGGGCTTGTACCATTGCATCAAGCCAAACACCTTCAACAGCGGTATTTGCCGATAGATTTTCTAAAACATTACTCAGTTCAGCTTTTTCAACCGACATCACGACACTATCGATAATATCGAATGTAGCTTTCAACTTTGCGCCAGGCATATCCATTGAAAATGGCTTGCCACTTTGTGTATTTTCACGATATTCGACAATAACTTGAAGTGAGTCTGAACGTGCATCGTCGTAACCTGCTTGATAAAGCTTGTCGATATTAAACAGCTCTAAATCTAGGCTGCCAGAGTCGATACGATCTTGCGCCGCTGCTGGGATCACATACGTTTCACCTCCGCGTTTAAACATACTGGTAAAAACATCGCCACCATCTTTGTCGACTAATCGAATACCGCCAATAGTGCCGTCAGTATTCAAACGTGCTGACACTTTATCGCCAGTAATTAAAGTAAAACTTAAATTACGAACAGACGAAGTGTATTCCGTGGAATTTTCGTTGGCCTG
Source organism: Colwellia sp. Arc7-D (assembly GCF_003061515.1). Classification (NCBI taxonomy): domain Bacteria; kingdom Pseudomonadati; phylum Pseudomonadota; class Gammaproteobacteria; order Alteromonadales; family Colwelliaceae; genus Colwellia; species Colwellia sp. Arc7-D. The sequence goes on along the minus strand of NZ_CP028924.1, from coordinate 1,236,261 downwards.
TGCCTGTGGTATTAATGCAGCCATTAACCCAAGACAAACGGTTGCTTTGAGAGCCAAAGTAACCATGTTGCTTTTAAATTTACCTTTCATGTAAATTTACCTCCCTATGTTATGTAGAATTATATTATTTGTAGTTATAAAGCGGATAAGAAATTAACGAACGGCTGTTAATGTTTCAAAATCCAGTGTGTAAATTGGTTTTTATCTCGTTGAAAGTTGCTCAAATCTATACCGACATTTAATGTTAATAATGCTTCATAGCTTCATCTAACCAGACTTTTTTAATAGTCGAATCATGCACAAGCTTGTTCCATACATGTTCGGCAACGTGCTTATTAAACGTGACTAATTGGCTATTAATCTTCTCAAATACCACGCTACTTATGTCGCTGCTAATAGCCTTTGGCTTATGCTGCTTATGGTATTTCACCAATACTGAAAAGGTGTTTAATGTGCTGTTATTTATAGTCATTTGGTATAGTTTGCTCATGTTGAACAATTCAACATCGATCAAACCTGAATCTACGTATTGTTGTGCTGACAGAGGAACCACATAACGGTAGCCATTACGTAGTGAAGTAGTAAAACCCACAGGTTGCTTATTTTTAGCTGACAGTAAGTTCATACCACTTTTACTTGCTAAAGAACGAGCAACAAGGGTGTCACCGTTTATTAAAGTGATGCTTATAGGATTTTGTATATTGGAGCTGTCATGTAAAACCTGCATATCATCGCCAAGAACTCGTGCGCTAGCCATCCCAATCGACAGCACCTCAATACTGGTAAATATTGTTAATCCCAAAGCCAGATAGAGCACAATTAGCGATGCTGTGACTTTACGAAACATATTCATCAAATTGCTCCTTCGAAGCATGATTAAGCAGAAAAAATTAAACTTAAATTGCTGTTTAAAAAATATTCAACAACGTTAAATGTAACTTTTTTTTAACTTTTTCCAACTTGATTTGTGTAGCATTTTGTAGCATCACTGAGTGTAATGAATAATAACTATAATAAATTCAGTGGTGTATACCATACTGAGTTGTGGGTAAGTAGTTTGTTTTACCTAAGCTAGTTGTTGATTGAATTGTTGTGATGGGAACTTGAGAACGTTGAAATAGCGCGGCAATCATAATGATTATTGGAATTACGGAAGATAAGCAATCACCCTAATCTCATCATAAAAGCGGTGTCTGGTTGGTTGGCTTGCTTATAATCACCAATTGGAGATTAATTATCGGTTTGTCGTTGGGGTGTCGAACGTTGCACACCAAAGCCCCTCTGCATATTAATTAGGGTCAGGTACACATTAACTACACTTAACCATTTAATTTTTTAAAAAGAATACTCTAAAGCCTTGTAAGATATGTGACTGAGGATTGTTTACTTTGAGAAAAATATCCTTCAAATTTAATGTGTATCTGACCCTACTTTATAATTTGTTGTGGACTAGGTTTAGGCATAACAGTTGGAACATGTAACGTATAGAACTGAACCAAATTAGTAAAATATTCTAGGATGTGAAATTAGTTCTTCTGTCTAAATATTCTTGATAAAGAGCTTCAGACGAATCTCTGCATAGTGTTGCGACCTGATCGAGCCATAAAAAGTAATCTTTAAGTCTTTGTTCATCCCAAGTAACAGGAATAGCTGACGCATTAGAGCACACATCAGCCAGCTTAATGCGTCGAATGTTGTCGCTAGCAGTAGGTAGTTTATCTAAAATATGCTGACGTCTACTTTCTAAAGACAATGATTTATCATCAGTTAGGGCTTTAACCATTTCCAATGTTTCAACACCAAATTCACTCAAGATTGTACTTTGAGTAATATTGGTGTCCTCTAAGCTGTCATGTAAAATTGCAGCACATAAAACACTCGGGGCAGTTTCATGCGCCAATTCAACTAATAATGACATAACTTCAATAAGATGATTTATATAAGGCGAGTTATCAGATTTACGTTGTTGTTCAGCATGCCCTTTTGCAGCAAGCATTAAGGCTTTTGAAATGAGTTTTACGTCACTCAGCCCACATTTTTCAACTTTTCCTAACATATCAACCACCAAGCACCACAACTGTATTAATATACAGTTTATATTGTTTTTACTATATGTAAATTTTTTATCTTCTGATTTCACTAAATATTAGTGAATGATCTAATTTACTATTGATTTTAAATAGTATTAAAAAATCATCAGTTAATATTTATGCTCTACTAAATTGATTATAGTGGCTTCAAAGAAAGCTCAAAATGAAGTCGCTTGAGGGATTAGGTTTAACCGTCACTTATGCCACAAACCTGACCTAATTCACTGGTCAAGCCATCCATGTTTTATGTTCACTTTGATACGAAACCGGACGTTAGCCTTGGCTTACCAGACGACAAGTGAACCGACAAATAAGACTTAAGTGAATTCAAAATGTTAGACGCTAATGAGGTAAACAACATTACTGACATTTCAACGAACCTGACCCCACAGGTATACCCTTTTGATCAATTAAACTATTATAGGGAGATAATATTTCAGACTCCAATTACTCAGCTTGTTATTAAATTATTGTACTAGACAATATAATCGTTATAGATCATATTACTTACTCTCAAATAAATGGACTTAAAGAGTAAAAATGCAGTTAATATTGAGATTTAGTTTCCTTTCATTGTTTTTTTATAGCCTCAACTCATACTCGCTCAATATCGTTAATAAAATTGAAGAAATTAAACTAATATCTAATAACGAAATAAAAACTGAAATGTTATTAAAGTTATTTAAGAATAAGCAGTTAGGTGCTAAAGCTAGATTTTTAGTATTAGACACTTTAACACTTCACCATTACTCTCAAGGGAATTTAAACGATGCTCTATCTCTTGCGAAGCAATCTTTGGGTATTGCCCAAGAATTCAATCTAATTTTTGAAACAGGTAAAGCATTAAAAAACATTGGAATCATGCACTATTTAAAAGCAGATATAGATATTGCAATTGAATCTTATAAGCAAGCATTGATCTATTTCAATGTGAGGGAATATCCAATTCCAAGGGCTAATGTACTGAATAATATAGCCCTCGCTTTTATAAAAAAAACTGACTTAATTGACGCTCTTGAATACTTCAAACAAGCTAGTTTTTTATATAAGAATCATGGAACTACTGTAGACTCTATTGATGTGAAATTTAATATGGCTGGTTTGTATATTCGCTTAGGACATGCAACAAATTCAATTGAAATGCTAAATGAGGTTATCAAGGAAAGGTTATTACTGAAAGATACCAAAGGGGTCTTTATGGCCTATGCTGACTTAGTCATTGCTCTTAAATCTAATGAGCAGTTTAATGAAGCTTTATCTATTTCTCATAAAGTAATAATCCATTATAGAGATAGACAAGATAATTATAATCTGAGTGCAGCGTTACATAATATTTCAGATGTATATATGAAAATATCTGAGCCTTTATTAGCTAAAAAATATGCTTTAGAAGGTCTGGAATTCGCTAAAAAGTCTAATCATAATCAAGCTTACATAGGTTCTTTTTATACTTTGTCAAAAGCTCAAATAGCACTCGGAGAAATTAACGAAGCATTTGAAACTATCCAGAAAAGTAATAAACACATCAAAACACTTAAAAATGAAACACTCTTAACTGTTAACGATGGAATTCACTCTTTAGTGTTAATGGCAAAAGGCCAATCGTCTAAAGCAATCGAGATATATCAAAAATATCTTGTAGGCATTAGAAAAACCCATAGTGAAAAATTTAACAATCAATTAGTTAAATTTGAATCAAATCAATTAAAACAAAAACTACTTAATTTGAAAAACCAAGAAAAATTGAACCTGCTCGAAAGTGAAAATGAAAGTAAATTTAAAAACATAATGATTATGTTCGCTGCGTTCATCATATCCATTATATTTTTACTTTATAAAAAAATAATGGATAAAAGAATAAAGCAATCTTTAGAACAACAAGTAAATAACAGAACAATAGAATTAAAGGAAGCTAATGAAAAGTTATTAGGTTTATCATATTTAGATGGATTAACAGAAATAAATAACCGTCGATGCTTCGATGACGATATTAAGTCACTGTGGGATAAAAAAGAAAATTCAAATAATAAATTTCACATTCTCATAGCTGACATTGACTTTTTTAAGTTATATAACGATTCATATGGTCATGTTGCTGGAGATAAAGCACTTATTAAAGTTTCAGAAGTTCTAAAAAACAACGTTAGAGAAAATGATAAAGTATATCGATATGGTGGAGAAGAATTTGCCATCCTTTTTTCAAACTGTAACTTCGAAATTGCAGTTAGTGCATCCCAAAGAATCCTAGAGACAATACACAACATAAAAATACCACATGCAGATAGTGAATTTGAGTTTATTACTCTAAGTGCAGGAATTAGTACCTTTGATCTAACTAAAATGATATCAATCGAAGACTTTATTAATCAAGCTGATCAAAAGCTATACAAAGCAAAGGAAAGCGGAAAAAATCAACTTTGTTGGGTGTAAATAGAAGATAAACTGGTAACGACAATAAATTCTAAGGACCGAGCAGTAACTAATGATTTCTATAGTGACTTAGTTGTCTATCAAGAGAAAGATATATCTACATATTTTGAATACTTTGAAAGCCTAAATAGAGAGTATTGCTAACGACCGAAAAGTCGGAGCAGCTGACGTTAACATAACAATGTCTAACGTCAGCAATGCGCACCAAGAAGACGTTAGGTGGTGTGATTTACATCTGGCTTTTGAGGGCTCTTAGAAAGAATAAATGTACGTAAACTGGACATAGTATCGTGCCTGCATATTAAGAAGATAAAAAGTGATAACAAAAATTCAATAAAAAAGGCGAACCATTTCTGGTTCGCCTTTAACATTTCACAAACTTAATTAAACTTTCACAAACTTAATTAATGGATGACAAAAAAACAACTAGTCTTCATAACTAGAAACCGGAGGACAGCTACAAATTAAATTACGGTCGCCATATACATCATCTATACGGTTAACCGTTGGCCAGAATTTGTTCGCTGCTGCCGCAGGCACTGGGAATACGGCTTCTTGAATCGTGTAACCACGATCCCAAGGTGCTGTAATATCCGCTAGTGTGTGTGGCGCGTTGTGTAGTGGGTTGTCTTCGCTTGTCCACTCACCTGACTCAACTTTACGTACTTCATCACGAATCGACACCATGGCTTCAATGAAACGGTCAAGTTCTACTTTTGACTCTGATTCTGTTGGCTCAATCATGAACGTGCCCGCTACTGGGAACGACATAGTTGGTGCATGGAAACCGTAGTCATTTAAACGCTTGGCGATATCGACTTCAGTAATTCCAGATGACGCTTTAAGCGGGCGTAAATCAACAATACATTCGTGCGCAACACGGCCATTTTTATCAGAGTATAAAATTGGGAAATGTTTGCTTAGTTTTGTCGCTAAGTAGTTGGCGTTAGTAATTGCGTATTTAGTCGCGTCAGTAACACCTTTTTTACCTAGTAAGGCAACGTATAGGTATGAGATACATAATATACCGGCACTGCCGTATGGTGCTGCTGAAACTGCGCCATTACCTTTGGTATTTTCGTTAACGTTAATCAATGCATGGTCAGGTAAAAATGGGGCTAAATGCGCTTTAACGCCGATAGGACCCATACCCGGACCGCCACCACCGTGTGGAATAGCGAAAGTTTTGTGTAAGTTTAAGTGTGAAACATCAGCGCCAATTAAGCCTGGTGATGTAACACCTACTTGGGCGTTCATGTTTGCGCCATCAAGATAAACTTGACCACCGTGCTCGTGCACTATGTTACAAATTTCAGCAATGGTCGTTTCATATACACCGTGCGTAGACGGGTATGTGATCATGATACAAGATAGGTTGTCGGCTAACTCTTCTGCTTTCGCTTTTAAGTCGGCCATGTCAACGTTACCTGATTTATCACAAGCAACTACAACTACTTTCATACCAACCATCATGGCAGATGCTGGGTTAGTACCGTGCGCAGATGATGGAATTAAACAAATGTTACGATGCGCATCGCCGCGGCTTTCATGGTATTTGTGAATAGCGATTAGGCCAGCGTACTCGCCTTGTGCACCTGAGTTTGGCTGCATTGAA